>NZ_JACYFG010000007.1:0-300000 GCF_014803405.1 Pelagicoccus enzymogenes | reverse complement strand
TATGGCATCCAAAACCACAGCGAAACGCGCAACCGCAGCTAAAAAGGCTGCACGCAAGCCCGCAAAAAAGGCAGCTAAGAAGGCTCCCCGTAAAGCAGCGGCAAAGAAGAACGTAAAGTACGTTTACTCGTTCGGTCAGCAGACCGACGGCGACGCTACTATGAGAAACCTCCTCGGCGGTAAGGGTGCGAACCTCGCCGAGATGGCCAACATCGGCCTCCCAGTTCCTCCAGGCTTCACCATCACCACCGAAGTCTGTACTTACTACTACGACAACGGACGCACTTACCCCGCTTCCCTCCAAGCCGAGATGGAAGACGCCGTCGCCAAGATGGAAAAGCAGATGGGCACCAAGTTCGGCGCCACCGACGGCATGCCGCTTCTCGTAGCGGTACGCTCCGGCGCTCGCGACTCCATGCCAGGCATGATGGACACCATCCTCAACCTCGGCCTCAACGACGAGTCCGTCGAAGCGCTCACCAAGGCGACTGACAATCCACGCTTCGCATGGGACTGCTACCGCCGCTTCATCCAGATGTACGGAGACGTGGTTCTCGGCGTACAAGCTGGACCGAACGAAGACGTAGAGCCTTTCGAAGCTGTCATCCACGCCTTCAAGCACGAAGTGTACGGCAAGGACGTCATCGACTCCTCCCTCACCGCCGAAGACCAGCAGGAACTCGTCAAGCGCTTCAAGCAGCTCGTCAAGGACCGCACCGGCAAGGGCTTCCCGAACGATCCTTGGGATCAGCTCCGCGGAGCAGCCGGCGCTGTATTCGGTTCTTGGATGAACGACCGCGCTATCGTTTACCGCCAGAAGTACGGCATCCCTGCCGAGTGGGGTACAGCCGTTAACGTTCAGGCCATGGTATTCGGCAACACCGGCGAAACCTCCGGTTCCGGCGTTGCCTTCACCCGTAACCCTGCCAACGGCGAAAACGAATTCTACGGCGAATTCCTCGTCAACGCTCAGGGTGAGGACGTGGTCGCTGGCGTTCGTACTCCAGAGCCTGTCGCCAAGCTCGAGGAAGTCATGCCGAAATCCTACAAGGAGCTGCTCAAGGTTCGCAAGAAGCTCGAGAAGCACTTCAAGGACGTGCAGGACGTCGAGTTCACCATCCAGGAAGGCAAGCTCTACATGCTGCAGACTCGTAACGGCAAGCGCACCGCCGCCGCCGCGCTCAAGTTCTCCATCGACATGGTTAAGGAGCGCCTCATCAACTGGGAAACTGCGGTTCTCCGCAACCCAGCTGACCAGCTCGACCAACTGCTCGCCCCGATCTTCGATGCAGCCGACGTCAAGAAGGCCAAGCTCCTCGCTACCGGTCTCCCAGCAGGTCCAGGCGCCGCTTCCGGCAAGATCTACTTCAACGCTGAGCGCGCGGTTGACGCGGAAGCTCGCGGCGAAAAGGTCCTCCTCACTCGCGTTGAAACCTCTCCTGAAGACCTCCGCGGAATGATCGCGGCGGAAGGTATCCTCACCGCTCGCGGTGGCGTATCTTCCCACGCAGCTCTCGTTGCTCGCCAAATGGGTAAGGTTTGTGTGTGTGGCGCTGGCGAACTCCAGATCGACTACGACAAGAAGACCCTCACTGTTGGTAAGAACGTCTTCAAGGAAGGCGACTTCCTCTCCATCGACGGAACCACCGGCCAAGTATTCGCTGGCGAGATCAAGGCTGCTCCTTCCGAAATCATCGACGGTCTCATCAACGGCAAGAAGGCTGCCCAGAAGACTGAGAAGTACCAGAGCTACATCAAGCTCATGGAGTGGTGCTCGAAGGCGACTCGCCTCCAAGTCCGCACCAACGCCGACACGCCAGAGCAAACCAAGAACGCGATCGCGTTCGGCGCCTCCGGTATCGGTCTGACTCGTACAGAGCACATGTTCTTCGAAGGCGACCGCATCGACGCCATGCGCGAAATGATCCTCGCCGACTCCCTCGAAGGACGCCAGAAGGCTCTCAAGAAGCTCCTTCCTTACCAGCGCAAGGACTTCGCGGGCATCTTCAAGGCGCTCAAGGGCCTCCCAGCAACCATCCGTTTGCTCGATCCTCCACTCCACGAGTTCCTTCCTCACACCAAGGAACAGCAGATGGACCTCGCTCGCACCCTTGGCATCAAGGTCGAGAAGATCATGCAGCGCGTCGCCGACCTCCACGAGTTCAACCCAATGCTTGGTTTCCGTGGTTGCCGTCTCGCGATCAGCTACCCAGAAATCGCAGAGATGCAGGCCCGCGCGATCTTCGAAGCGGCTGCTCAGTGCGAGAAGAAGGGCATCAAGGCCACCCCGGAAGTCATGATCCCGCTCGTCGGCTTCAAGAAGGAGCTCGATATCCAAACCGAGATCGTTCACCGCGTCGCCAAGGAAGTCCAAGAGAAGAAGGGCGTGAAGCTCTCTTACACAGTTGGTACTATGATCGAAGTTCCACGTGGCGCTCTCACAGCTGACGAAATCGCTCAGACTGCAGAGTTCTTCTCCTTCGGAACCAACGACCTCACTCAGACCTGCCTCGGCATGTCCCGTGACGACACTGGTTCCTTCCTCGGAAAGTACCAGGAAGTTGAGATCCTCAAGGCCAACCCATTCGCGTCCATCGACCAAACTGGCGTCGGCCAGCTCGTCGAGACTGCGATCGAAAAGGGCCGCAAGACTCGCCCAGGCATCAAGCTCGGCATCTGCGGCGAGCACGGTGGCGACCCAGCATCCGTCAAGTTCTGCCACAACGCTGGCCTGACTTACGTATCCTGCTCGCCATTCCGCGTACCTGTCGCACGCCTCGCCGCCGCGCAAGCAGCGATCCTCGAGAAGCGCGCCAAGTAAGTGATCAACGTATCCGATAATTAGTTACACAGCCCTGCTTCCGACACCCGGAGGCAGGGCTTTTCATTTTCCTTGTAGGAGCGAGCTTGCTCGCGAAAATCCACGCAAAATCGCGAGCAAGCTCGCTCCTATCGCCCGGGCCATAACACCCGCGCCCCGGAACCCAGACAGAATGTTCGATCTCGAAGATAACAGAAAAAAAGTACAACGCGCCCTGCTCGTCGGCATCCAAGATTCCAAGATGAGCAGCGAAGACGCGGAGCGCCTGCTCGACGAGCTGCAAGAGCTCACCGCCAACCTCGACATCCCCACCGTCGATCGCGTCGTGGTGAAGCTGCGCAAGGCCCATCCCGCCTTCCTACTCGGCACTGGCAAAGTGCAGGAACTCATCGCCCACGCCAAGGAACTCGAGGCCGACGTCATCATATTCGATGACGAACTGACCCCCGCTCAGCAGCGCAACTGGGAGGCGGAGTCCAAGATCACCGTCATCGACCGCCAGGAGATCATCATCGATATCTTCTCCGAACGAGCCCACACCAAGGAAGCCGCCCTCCAGGTTGCGCTCGCCCGCATGGAGTACTCCCTCCCTCGCCTGCGCCGCGCCTGGACTCACCTTTCCCGCCAACGAGGCGGCGGCACCGGAGCCCGCGGCCAAGGCGAAACCCAGCTCGAAGCCGACTCCCGCATGGTTCGCGACCGCATCGCCGTGACCAAGAAGGAACTCAAAGAAGTGATCCAGCACCGCCACGTGCAGCGAGCCAAGCGCCTGCGCAAGCCCGTTCCGACCGTAGCCATCGTCGGATACACCAATGCCGGAAAGTCTTCGCTTCTTAACACCATGACCGACTCCGACGTGTTGGCTGAGGACAAGCTTTTCGCCACCCTCGATCCCACCACCCGTCGCCTCGAACTCGACAACAGCCAGCATGTGCTCGTCACCGACACGGTCGGCTTCGTACGTCGCCTTCCGCACCGTCTAGTGGAAGCCTTCAAGGCAACCCTCGAAGAAGCAGTTGTAGCGGATTTGCTGATACACGTGGTCGACGTTACCAATCCGGACGCCGAGAAGCACTTCGAGACCACCATGGAAGTCCTCAAGGAGATCGAAGCCGACAAGAATCCCATGCTGGTGGTTTTCAATAAAATCGACGCGCTGGAAGACCAAAGCGACAGGGAACGCTTCCTCTTTACCCACAAGGACGCCCTCTACATCAGCGCCAACACCGGCGAAGGCGTGTCCGAACTGAAGGCTGCCATCGCCCACCATTTAAACGCCAAGTACAAGTCGACCCAACTGCTTATCCCTCACGAACGCTACGACGTCATATCAAAGCTTCACACTAGCGGCGGAATTCGCGAACAGACTACAGATGACGACGGCGTCCACATCGAGGGCATCTTTCCACCAGCCCTATCTGGGCTCATCGCGCCTTTTGTTTTGAAGCGTTAACAATTGTCGTCAAAACGTAGCATTACAAAAATCGACTCCCAAGATACCCCAACATAGACAGGCCCCATGTCATCCCGAACAACACGTAGAGACTTCATCAAGGACACTGCCCTCGCGGTCGGTTTCATCGGACTACAAGCCTACATGGCCGGCTGCTCCAAGTCGCCAAGCATTGGCTACGGCCCTCTCCTAGAGGATCCCAACGGCCTGCTTAGGCTTCCCAAGGGGTTCAGCTACAAGACATTCTCCAAGACCGGAGAACGGATGGACGACGGACTCTTCGTTCCCGGCGCTCACGACGGCATGGCCGCCTTTCCGCTGGACGCAGATCGTGTGATCCTTGTCCGCAATCACGAGATGGGGCCGGGCGATCCCGAAAGAGGCCCTTTCAAAGGCGATCCCGGGCTCCTCAAGCAGTACCGAGAAAAGCACTACGACGCTGCCAAAGATACGGGTAACAGCAGCGGCGGCACCTCCACGCTCATCTACAACGTAAAGACTCAGACCCTCGAGCAACACTCCCTCAGCTTGCTAGGGACCATGCGCAACTGCTCCGGAGGTCCCACTCCATGGGGCAGCTGGATCACCTGCGAGGAGACGAACATCCTAGCGGGCGGCGACTTCGAGAAGGACCACGGCTATTGCTTCGAGGTACCGGCGAGCGAGCAGATGGGCCTCGCGCTTCCTGTTCCCATCAAGGGCATGGGTCGCTTCAACCACGAGGCAGTAGCAGTCGATCCTAAGTCAGGCATCGTCTACCTCACGGAAGACCGGGGCGATGGCCTGATCTACCGCTACATTCCAAACGAGCCGGGCAAGCTGATAAACGGAGGAAAACTGCAAGCCCTAGCAGTGCTCGACCAACCTTCGCGCGACACCCGCAATTGGCCCAAGGAGCAACAACCGGAGTTTCCGATCGGAACACCCGTATCCACTACTTGGATCGATATGGTCGACGTAGAGGCCCCCAAGGACGACCTGCGCCACCGCGGATTCATCACGGGGGCCGCACGCTTCGCCAGAGGGGAAGGCATGTTCTACGGAAACGGCTCCATTTACTTCGCCTGCACCAACGGCGGACCGCAAGAGTTCGGGCAAATCTTCAAGTACACGCCAAGCCAGCACGAAGGCACCGACCTCGAGGCAAACGCTCCCGGCCAACTCGAGCTTTTCGTCGAGTCACACGACAGCCAACTGATGCAGGCGTGCGACAACCTCACCGTCGCTCCTTGGGGCGACGTCGTCATCGTGGAGGACGACAACGAATCGAGCGCCATCGTGGGCATCACTGCGAAAGGCGAGCTCTACCATATCGGTCACGTGGCAATCAAAAGCGAACTAGCTGGCGCCTGCTTCTCGCCAGACGGAAGCACCCTTTTCGTTAATATCCAGAAGCGCCCCGGCCAAACCCTTGCCATAACCGGACCATGGAATAGAAAGATTCCATCCTGATTCCCTTAACCTATGTCCTCGCCCCTTAGCTCCCACTCCGCGGAACCTCCCAAGAAAAGCATTTTCGGCAAACCTGTCCTGATTGGCTGTATCGGACTAGTAGCCATCTTCACCTTGCTCCTCGCAGGCGGAGCCTACTGGCTCTTCACCTCGGGGAAAAAGGTGATAACGGACGAAATTCGCAAGGAAGTCATCGCTGAGATCGAGAGGTCCGGGCTTTCGGGCGAGCAACAAGCCGCCCTCAAGGCTGAGATAGATCGCCTGACGGAGGAGTTCCAGCAAGGCGAGATCTCCATCCAAGAGCTGATCGAGATTATCGAGGGGCTCGAACAGAGCCCGGCGATGAGCGTCGTTCGCTACTACCAAATCGAAGGTGACCCCCTGGACCGAAGCTCCATCTCCCAGGAGCAAAAGGATGCAGCCATGCTGACCATACGGCGCTTCATCTACGGCGTATTCGAAGAGAAAATACCAGAATCGGCGATCGGAGAGTTGATGGATCCTTTCATCATCGACCGAGGAACCGACGAAAACTACCAGGACCTCCAGTTCCGCTCGAACATTTCCGACGAGGAGATCTTCGCGGCTCTCGCCAAGGCCAAGCAATACGCCGACAAAGCAGACATTCCCGAAACCGACCTCTCGCCGGACATCGCCCGAGAAATTCGCGAGATAATCGACCGCATCCTCGAGAAGCGGAAACGCTGAGCTAGCGGTTGCTGGCGCTTGCCTGCCTCAGGGCTAACCACTGGTCCCGATTGATAGATAAGCTGTCCTGGGCGATCCACTCGCCATCTTTTTCGAACCCTTCTTCGATGCGGAGCTTGAAGCGGAACCCGTTCCGTTCCAGCACTGCGCGGCTGGCAACATTCCATTCCGCATGGCAGGCTCCAACTGCTTTGAGCCCAAGGCCTTCAAAAGCAAATTCTAAAACACCACCAAGAGCTTCCGTCGCGTATCCAGCCCCTTGGTACCTAGGATGCGTCCAAAACCCAGCATTCCAACCTCCGCAGCGCCTTTCGAGCACGATCCTGCCCAGAGGCTCGTCCTTTGCCTTGTCCCGGAAAGTGAAAAGGTATCCGTCACCGGAAAGCCAACGCTCCGGCACGTTTCCCACGAATTCGTCGAGCTCCTCCTTCGACTCCGGCATGTTCCAAAGCATCCCGTCATTGAAGCCCGGATGACGCGTCGCGTCCCAAACAAAGTCCGTCTCCTCCTTGGCAGACATCCGCAGAACGAGCCGCGGCGTTTCGATACGATAGTCCAGCGGTACTGAATCCATAGCAAACCTCTCGGAGCCAGAGGATGCGTAACAATCGCGGCACGATCAAGTACGAGAATCCACCCAGGACTGGAAATTCGTTCGGTTTGCTCCCGAGGCTAGAGCTAGGCGTGCGTCTCGTGGGAGCAACAAGGCTTGTGACAGGACGGCTTGTGCCAGTGCCAATTCTTCCAATGCCCGAGGACAAAGACCAGGCCGCCCACTACGGTAGCGATATGATGCAGGTCGTTGACATGGACGTGATCGTGATGGTGGTCATGCCCCAGCAGAGGACGAACGACCGTAAAGATGACAACGCCGGCCACGAAAAAGGCAAATATCGCTTTCCTCCCGTGGCGACGGAACCCGTTCACGTAACTGATTCCGGCCACTAGGAAAATGATCCCCATCATCACCCACTCGAACTCGTGATTTCCTACGAAATCGAGTCCGAACATAGGCAACACACCCATCAGAAACGGAACGGAGAGGCAGTGAATCGCGCAAAGGACAGACAAACTAATCCCCGCGAGGTCCCACTTTTTCGTCTCCGCTCGATGCATAACCGCTTCCATTCGCTAATCCAATCCACTGAATCGAGGGCTAACGCAAGCCCTTTGCATCAGCTAATGCGAAAAACTTGCGTTATTCCTTACGATTGGGCCCCTACGAGCAACTCGGCCTTGCGCTGCATCACCCACTTTTCGAGCCGCTCGATGGCCGCGGGGTACTTGGGGTCTTCCTTGTTCATGCGATCGAGAATCCCGATTGCCGCTACCGCATAGTCGTTGGGAATCGCGGTCGGCAGCGTGTCCAGCTCGCGAGGGTCCATCTCCCCATTGCGGATCATGCTGCGGGCTTCTTCCTCGATTTCGTTTCGAGTTCCGCCGGAAGTATCCGAGTAGTTCGCGTTTTTCTTGGAAGGGGCGCCGCCTCCGCCGCCCGCTCCCGCACCTTCGCCGGAGCTGCCGTCGTTCTTTTCGCGTTCCTCGCCACCATGACGAGCCGTCTTTTCAATCCCTGCCGGGTAGCTCTTGCCATCCTTGCCGATAACCTTGTCGGGATGGTCCAAGCCCATCGCCTTGCGCACGCGGCGCACGAGCTCGATGGAAACTTTGCAAATGTCTGCCAGGTATGCGTTTGAATGGCCGGTCCACTCCTCGAGGGCGATTTCGACGGCGTGGCGCTTGTCCGCGTTGGTGCGGTACAGCCCATTGGTCGCATTGGCGCCCAGAGCCGCCACCAAGGCGTCCGTACGCGAGCCTTCGCGAACCTCCGCCTCGATATCCCTCTCCTCGATACGCTTGGCGGCTAGAAACCGGTGGAATCCATCCGCTAGGTAGTACTTCGAACCATCGTAGTAGAGAATAATCGGAGGAAACTGGGCTCCCTGCTTCATGTCCTCCGCGTAGCCGGAAACGGCTTCGTCGTTGGTCGCGACGCGGGTCTGCGTGCCGGAGTAAATATCGATCTGATCAAGGGCTATTCTCTGCAAATTCATGTAGTTAAATTCTTAATACTTTTTCCCGTCAAAAACGGTGGAATTGCTGAGACTTGCGGAGTGCGATTTTGTGGCAATGAAATTCTCTACGGATTCGTTATCCGGGAATAAACGGGCTTACAAATCGCTCCCTCTCCAAAGACCCACTATTCACTATGAGAAAACGAATCGCCTTGGCCCTCGGACTTCACCTGATATCTAGCACCCTTATGGCTACCGATCCGACAGAATCCAAAGAACTCGAAACGATCACCCTCGGAGCTGGTTGCTTCTGGTGCGTCGAAGCAGTCTACCAGCGACTCGACGGGGTGGAATCCGCCGTCAGCGGCTACATGGGCGGCCACGTCGAAAATCCGACCTACAAAGCAGTTACCACCGGCAGGACCGGCCACGCAGAAGTCATCCAAGTTAAGTTCGACCCCAAGGTGACCGATCTCCGCACCCTCATAGACTTCTTTTGGGAGGCGCACGACCCCACAACCTTGAACCGCCAGGGAGCGGACGTAGGAACCCAGTACCGATCCGCCATTTTCTACGAAAGCGAGGAGCAGAAACAGGTCGCGGAAGCCTCTCTCGCTGCTGCAGCCAAAAAGTTTTCACGCCCCATCGTGACGGAGATAACCCCAGCTAGCACCTTTTACGAAGCCGAGGATTACCACCAGGAGTACTACGAGCTCAACAAGAGCTACCCGTACTGCCGCGCCGTCATCACACCTAAGCTGAAAAAACTCGGACTCGAGTGATCCGCATGGATTGCGACTAAGGGTTCCGGCCGAGGACAATCGCTTGCTGAGCCTTGCCCCGGTTTCCCAATTGCATAGCTTTGGCGGAGTTACCCCTCGCGCCGAATGCCAAGTTTCCTCCCCAGACTAGAAGATTCGCTCGCTTCCAGGACCGTTTTTCTCGTCCTGGCCTGCCTTCTCATACCGCTGGCCACCAGCGAAACCGATCCTTCAACAGTCGTTGAGCCCAAACGCAGCGAGCTCGGCCTTCCAGAATTCCGCATCCATTCAACCCAAGAAATTGGGACCACACGCGGCAGCCGATTTGTCGCCCTGGACACCAATGGGCGTATCCTTTATTCGAGCGAGGGCGAACTGTCCGCCTTCGACGGCACCGAATGGAAGCGCTTGAGCACACCCAAGCGCCGCTCCAACGAGGACCTGATCGCCGTGCAGGAAGGTCCAGACGGCGTACTCTACGTAGGCGGTCTTGGCTACTGGGGACGGCTCGATGTCGACAACAGAGGCCGGTACGAAATCGTGCACTTCGCGAACCAAGAGGAGCAAATAAAGACCTCCATCGAGTATTTCGACCATATAACTTTCCTCGACGGCTACGTCTACTTCAAAGGAGTAAACCACCTCGTGCGCTGGCATCCGGACGAAGGCAGCAAACTTTTCAACAGGATCAACATCGACCTCGTCTTCCCTCTCGACGGCAAGCTGTTTGTCAGCTCCAACCACGGATTCCAGCGCCTAGAGGGCGACGAATTTATTACGCTGCCCATCCGGGGCAGCTCCCTCGGCCAAGGAAGCCGAAACATCAGCTCCACCCAGTGGGACGCAGATCGAGTCGCCATCTTCAATACGCAACACGGGCTCGTCCTATTCGACGGCGAGCGCTTCGAGGACATTCCGGACGATTTCCAGAAAGAGCAGGAGATCGTATGGGTCAACGACATGGAACGCCTGGACGAGCAGACCATTGCGATCACCAGCGTGCAAAGCGGACTCCACCTGGTCGACCACAACGGCAGGTCTGTCCTCAACCTCGACAAGCAGCTAGACCATCGCTTCCTCGACTGCGGAGTGATCACCGTCGCTCCGGACAAAACCCTGTGGGTCACCCTTTCCGACGGCGTCGTGCAAATACAAGCGACTCGACTCATTTCCTACATCGACCAGCGGCTGAACGTACCTCTCAACTACTTCGACTTCGGACGCATTGGCGGGGAGATGATCCTTCGCTCGAACGGGAAGCTGTACCACGCCGTCTACAACGACCTGAACCACCTATCTCACTTCGAAACCTTCAACATACTCGCCGACCAGACCGTCTACGAGACCCTGCAGTATGGAGACGGCCTGATCGCCTCCACCGACCAAGCCATCTACCTCCTAAAAAAAGACCAGCCTCCCCAAAAAATATCGGACATCCCCTTCGTCTACCGTATCCAGACGACCCGCTTCGCAGAGCCTCCCCTCGTCATCGTCGCGGACCCGGAGCGGACCTACATCACCGAATTCAGGGACGGCCAACTCAAGCTCGAGGCAAGCCTGGAAACAACAGGCCTCTACAACAAGATCCTGGACGACGAGCACGGCGACTTCTGGCTCGAAAGAGGAATTTCCAACATCGGCCGAATCGTTCGCTCCGGAGAATCGTATTCATACCTCGAATACGATCCAAGTTCTGGAATTGCAGCCGACCAGTGGATTCCCATATGGCGCAATGGAGGAGAGGTCTACTTCTCTTCGCGCGCCGGAGCGCTTCGCTTCAATCGAGAGACGGAGCGTTTCGAAAAAGCGAGCGAGCTCAACGCCTTGATCCCCCTGCGCACTCAAAAACTGACTCGCCCTGCTTTCTCCCCCAAAGGCGACCTCTGGGCCATCGCCAACCAACATCCCGTGGTCTTGCGAAAACAGGAGGACGGAAGCTTCGACCCCGACTACCAAACGCTGCAACAGATATCCAACCTGCAGATCGACGAGATCCAATTCGAGGACGATGGCGACACCGTGTGGCTGATCAGCCGAAAGGTGCTGACCCGCATCGACGACTCCACTCCACACCTCCAACAAGCGATCCCGCCCCCTCAGATCGATTCCATAACCGACCTGAAGAGCGGAAAACTCCTGCAACACTTCGCCCGAGCCGACCTCGGTCTGGCGGCGCGACTTCCCTTCTCCCAAAACAGCATCCAAGTCCAGCTGAGCACCCCCTACTACCAAAGCACCGGAGGAATTAAATACGCCTACCGGCTAGCCGGCGAAAACGAGCAATGGAGCGATCCCGTGAACAGCTCGGTCATCAATCTCGACCGCATCCCTCCCGGAGACTACCTGTTCGAAGTAAAAGCTATCCCTGAAAGCGCTTGGAGCAGCGAGGCGACAAGCCTGCCTATCTCAATCGCGACACCGATCTACCGCACGATTCCAGCGTTCATGCTTTACGCTGTCCTGTCTGCCTTGCTCGTCGCCCTCCTCGTCCGGATCAGGCACGCCAAGCTCGTCGACCGACAGCGAGCCTTGGAAGAAAAAGTCGCCGTTCAGACACGCGCCCTACGAGAGAAGAACATCCAGATACATGGAGCCTTCCTCAGCGAACGAGAGCTCAAGAAACGGGCGGAAAAAGCCAACCTCGCGAAAAGCGAATTTCTGGCCATGGTTAGCCACGAAATCAGAACGCCCATGAACTGCATCATCGGCATGGCCGACCACTTGCTCGCGACTCCCCTAGAGCGAGAGCAATTCGAGATGCTGAGAGCCATCCACTCCAGCGGCCAGTCGCTAGTGGCCATCATTGCCGACATCCTAGACTT
The DNA here is from genome assembly GCF_014803405.1 of Pelagicoccus enzymogenes. NCBI lineage: Bacteria > Pseudomonadati > Verrucomicrobiota > Opitutia > Puniceicoccales > Pelagicoccaceae > Pelagicoccus > Pelagicoccus enzymogenes. Next base: position 287,968 of record NZ_JACYFG010000007.1, on the reverse strand, counting down.
CTCGAAGATCGAAGCCGGCAAGGTAGAACTGGAAAGCATCCCTTTCTCGCCAGCCCAGACCGTAACCGACGTATTCAAACTCTTTCTACGCTCCTGCGAGGAAAAAGGCCTCCTTCTCAAAAGCGACATAGCGGAAGGCCTACCCCCGGTGGTCGTGGGAGACCCCACCAGAGTTAAGCAAATCCTCATCAACCTGATTGGAAACGCCCTCAAATTCACCGAGCATGGCGAAATCGTCATCCGGCTCGAGGGCGAGAAAACCGGCGATACGCAAACGCGACTTCACTACACCGTATCCGACACCGGTCTAGGAATTGAAGCCGACAAAATGGAGCGACTCTTTAAGGCGTTCAGCCAAATCGACTCCTCCAACACCCGGAAGTTCGGAGGCACAGGCCTCGGACTTGCGATCAGCAAAAAACTCGCGAACCAAATGGGAGGAGACATCGACGTATCCAGCCAACCCGGACAGGGATCCAGCTTTGCACTGACCTTGAGCGCAACGCTCGCTTCCCCCGAGGAAGTCGAGGCCTTCGAAAAAACGGTGCCGCAGTTCAGCGATTCCTCTCCCCTGCCTCTTCACCCCTTCACGCCTAGCTACTCGAGCAAAAGTTCCGTGAGCGAGGAGGAAAAGGACGTCTTGCTCGTGGAGGACAATCCCATCAACCAGCAGGTAACCGCCATGATGCTCCGCCGCCTGGAATACAGCTACGACCTCGTCAACAACGGCGAACTCGCCTGTCGCACCGTGGCCAAAAAGCGCTACCGCGTAATCCTGATGGACATCCAAATGCCGGGAATGGACGGGATCGAGTGCGCCAAGCGCCTGCGCGAGGAAAATGGAGACGCCACGCCACCTATCCTAGCCGTAACTGCCAAAACTTCCGATTCCGATCGAGAGGTCGCCCGCGAAGCCGGCATGAGCGACTTCCTCACCAAACCCCTAGAGCGACGCAAATTGCGCGAGGCCATAGAAAAGGTCTTGCAGCAAGAAGCCCCCAGACGATCCCGCACACTGCGATAAAGCCGCCTAGCTGGAACGAAAAATGGAGCCGCCGGCAATAATCGCCGACGACTCCCTTATGTGACAAAAAAGACGTTTCTCGCTTCAGGCGACCGTATTCAAAAAAGCGCCCACGCGTTGCGTTTCGGCGGTCGCCGGCGAGCTAGGCCCTAAGCTTTCCGGGCTCACCGCCGCGTTTCCCCGATTCCGGCCTGTTTCAGGTACCGGTTCCGGGCTCTCCGGCCGCTTGTTCTCAAACGGATCGAAAGTGACCCCTAAAAGTTGACCTACAGGTGGAAAATTCATCTATGCCGTCCTTTCATGCATCTGATCGGACGCCTCAACCGCAAACCGTCCCAGTAAGCACAGAATAACATTTCCAACGAGCTTCGGTAAATAGAGTCCTCGACCCTTTTTCGTCCAGACTTCACTCAGGCCCACCTTCCCTCCATAGAGGGAACCCTTCAAGAGCCAAGGGGACGCCACGGCGAAGCGTCACGGGCGACGGCGAAGCCCGCGCCTGCACAAAGCGCTTGATCCTTCTGCATCCTTCCATGAAAAACGACGAAACCAAGCGACGCTTTCCTCCGGCGAACCGCGTCAACCCAACGATCTCTTCACTATGAGCAAAAAAGTCCTAATCATCGGCGCCGGCGGCGTCGGAAGTGTTGTCACCCATAAGTGCGCGATGAATCGCGACGTTTTCGGCGAAATCTGCCTGGCCAGCCGTCGCAAGAGCAGTTGCGACAAAATAGCGGACCAAATCGACAGCGAGATTCACACCGCGCAAGTCGACGCGGACAAGACCGAGGAAACCGTCGCTCTGATCAAGGACTTCCAACCCGACCTCGTCCTCAACGTCGCCCTTCCCTACCAGGACTTGGCCATCATGGACGCCTGCCTGGAAACAGGTACCGACTATCTGGATACAGCCAACTACGAACCGCGCGACGAAGCGAAATTCGAGTACAGCTGGCAATGGGCCTACCACGACCGCTTCAAGGATGCCGGAATCATGGCGCTGCTCGGGTCCGGATTCGACCCCGGCGTGACCAATATCTTCACCGCTTACGCCGAAAAGCACCACTTCGACACGATTGATACGCTCGACATCATCGACTGCAACGCCGGCGACCACGGCAAGGCTTTCGCCACCAACTTCAATCCGGAAATCAATATTCGTGAGGTAACCGCCAACGGTCGCTACTTCGAAAACGGCGAGTGGAAGGAAACGCCTCCTCTTTCCGAGAAGCGTGTATTCGATTTTCCGGACGGAATCGGCCCCAAGGACATGTATCTCATGTACCACGAGGAGATGGAGTCTCTGACAAAGAACTTTCCCGAGATCAAGCGCATGCGCTTCTGGATGACCTTCGGCCAGCAATACCTCACCCACCTGAAGGTTCTGGAAAACGTCGGCATGACCCGTATCGATCCGGTCATCTACAACGGCCATGAAGTCATTCCGCTCCAGTTCCTCAAGGCCGTCCTCCCCGACCCTGGATCGCTTGGCGAGTCCACCAAGGGGCGTACCTGTATCGGCATCGTCGCCGACGGCCACAAGAACGGCGAACGCAAGCACTACTACATCTACAACATCTGCGATCACGAAGCCTGCTTCGCCGAGGTCAACTCTCAAGCGATCAGCTACACCACCGGCGTTCCCGCCATGATCGGAGCCAAGATGATGCTCACGGACAAATGGCGCGGCAAAGGGGTCTTCAACGTGGAGCAATTCGATCCCGACCCCTTCATGGAACAACTCAACGTACAAGGCCTCCCTTGGGTCGAGCAGTGGCTCGACAAAAAGCCAGAGGTTCTCGTCTAGTACTGATTACGCCACAAGGGGCGCAAACTTCGCGAGAGGCCGGGGAGTCATACTCTCACTCTCGAAGGACTTGCGCCTTTCGTGGCTAACACCAAAGCCTGCATGGATCACATCATCCACTACGATCCGGAGCTACCGCCGGAGACCCCTTCTCCCGCATACGTCGTCGATCTCAAGCGACTGCGCTCAAACATGGAGATCATCAAATCGGTCCAAGAGCAAAGCGGAGCCAAGATTCTCGCCGCGCTCAAAGGCTTCGCCATGCACAGCGCTTTCCCCCTCATGCGCGACTACGTAGCGGGCGTTTGCGCGAGCGGCCCCTGGGAAGCCCAACTCGGCGCTGAAGAATTCGGCAAGGAAGTGCACTGCTTCGCGCCTGCCTTCACCGATGAAGACATGCAGGAGGTGTTGCAGTTCGCCCACCACATTTCGTTCAATTCGATCGCCCAATTCCAAAAACACCAGGAAGCCATAGCTGGGTCTTCACGAAAAGTGTCCTGCGGCCTGCGCGTAAACCCGGAATACAGCGAAGTGGAGACCGACATCTACAATCCTTGCGTCGCCGGATCTCGCCTTGGGATTCGCCGGGCTGCGCTCGAAGGCCAAGACCTGGCAAAGGTCGAGGGTCTGCACTTCCACACGATGTGTGAGCAAAATTCGGATACGCTGGAACGTACGCTTGTCCATTTCGAGGAAAAGTTCGGCGACCTTCTTCCACAAATGCAGTGGGTCAACTTCGGCGGCGGCCACCACATCACTTCTCCCACCTACAACCGGGATCGTCTGGTGCGCATTCTCAAAGACTTCAAATCCCGCTACCCGCATCTCGAAGTCTACCTCGAGCCAGGTGAAGCCATGGCTATCAATACCGGGGTGCTCGTCGCAACCGTGCTCGACATCATAGAAGAGGCTCCCCCGATCGCCATCCTCGACCTTTCCGCAACCTGCCACATGCCAGACGTGCTGGAAATGCCTTACCGCCCCGAAATCGTAGACGCAGCGGAAGCTGGCGAGAAGCAACACACCTACAGCTTAGGAGGATTGTCTTGCCTCGCTGGCGACATGATCGGCCACTACTCCTTCGACCAGCCTCTCCAGCCCGGCAACAAGCTCTATTTCTTGGACATGGCCCACTACACCATGGTCAAGACTAGCACCTTTAACGGTATTAAACATCCCGCCATCGCAACTTGGGATCCAGACAAGGAAGAACTGACAATCGTCAGGAAATTTGGATACACCGACTACCGGGACCGATTGTCTTAGAAGCTTCGAGAATGAACATCCCTTCCTCTTCCCGGGGCGAGGGACGGTTCGTCCGGATTTTTGACGTACGTAACAATACGTTACGCTATCCCGCTTTTTGCCTTACGGTACAACAAGTTAAGGCAATTCCATAAGCTATTCATGGAGAATAGCTTCGGCGGATCGCTTCCGTTACAGGGGCGGCACTGGCGCAGCAAGTGCCTGACTTCGATTCGTGCCGCGTGGCACGAATCGAAACTCAAAACCCAAAACAACATGATGAGAATATCCCACATTGCCTCAATCGCATTCGCTGCAACCTTCGCCTGCTCGGTATTGGAAGCTGCTGTAGTGACTGTTACTCCAAGCTCAACGAACTGGGCTAACCCGCCCGGCGAAAACGGAGCAGGAGGTTCATCAAGCATTACGAATACAAGCCCAAGATCCGGAAACGGTTCGGTTGAAATGTTTGGAGACCGCACCCGTTTCGTAGGTCTAGGAAACTTCTACGACTCCTCCTCAAACATAGGACTCCTATCGGACCTGTCTTCCTTTACCTTCGATTGGAGCGTAGCGCTCGACAGCATTTCCGCGCTGGGTCCAAACTACACCCCCGCCCTCAGGCTCCACCTATGGGACGGCCTCCAAAGAAGCGAACTGATCTGGGAAGGCGCCTACAACGCGCTCGGAACCATAACCAAAGGAGATTGGTACACCACCGGAGCATCCGACAACTTTTGGCAGTTCCAGTCTGGAATCGGAGTAACGGCTGTTTACGATCGCGACATCTCCGACTGGCAATCGATCTATTCGCAAAACGCCTATATTGCGGGCATCAGCGTGGGAGCGGGATCCTCGGTTGGATCCGACTACCATGCCTTCGCCGACAACGTGACCTTGACCTGGAAAAACGGCGACAGCTCCACCTACAACTTCGAGACCCAAAAGCAGCAGGTATCCGACACCGGATCCACTTCCCTGCTCGGCTTGCTAGCCTTGAGTTCGCTCATCGCAGCAAGACGCTTCAACTACTGGAAAAGGTAGTCCCCAAAAACGTACCTGCCACCTGCGAAAGCCTAACGTTTCCGTTAGGCTTTTTTCGTAGATTCTCTTTGCTAGTGACCAATGCATTTCGCAATTTCGAAGCGAGCAGATAGAACGATCCCAACCACATGCCTAACGATCTTTACGAGAACCCTCCCGCGTTTCATTCGGATGACATCGAACCATCCAACCAGCACGACGCTGCGTTTCATATTATCCCCGTTCCTTGGGAAACAAGCGTATCCTACGGAGGCGGTACCGCGAATGGACCGAACGCAATTCTCCATTCCTCCGTTCAATTGGAGCACTGGCTCGATGGATCCTTTCCCGGAGACGCCGGCATCTACACCGCCGACCCCGTACGCTGTGACGCCCCCGCTCCCACTGTTATTGAAAACATCAAAGTCGCGACCCGAGCGGCTCTCAACATAAACAAGTGCCCCATCCTACTCGGCGGTGAACACGCGATGACCCTCGGCCCCGTCCAAGCTTGCGCTGAGCTAGACATCCCCTTTGGCATCGTCCAATTCGACGCCCATGCCGACCTTCGCTATGCGTATCAAGGAAACCTATACAGTCATGCAAGCGTCATGGAACGCTGCACCGACATGGGTATCCCCCTACACCAAATCGGAGTTAGGGCTCTTTGCAAAGAGGAGGCAGACCGTCGCATAGAGCGCAAGGTTACCTACCTGGACGCCGCCGACCTATACTGGAAAGGATATCCCGAGCAACTCTTGCCAGACGACTTTCCGGAGCACGTATTCATTACATTCGACGTCGATGGACTCGATCCATCGATCATGCCTTCGACGGGAACTCCAGTTCCGGGCGGGCTCAACTGGTATCAAGCTATCGATGGACTGGAACGCGCGCTCAAGGGCCGCAAGCTGCTTGGAGCCGACTTCGTAGAACTCGCCCCGCAAGCGGGACAGCATGCGCCTGACTTCCTGGTCGCAAACCTGATCTACAAGTTCATGGAAATAGCCCAGCGACTCGACTGCCTGAGAAGCTAGCTCGCGCCCGCAAGATTTTTGGAATAAACACCGGCTTCGTTCGTTCTTCTCCATACAACCAGCATGAAAAAGATAAGCTTCCTACTCTCGCTCCTGTTCATTCTTAACTTCGCCGGCGCGCGCACGGCCGACGAAGTCAGCCCGCTCCTCATCGGACAAAAGGCACCGAAGGTCGACGTCGTAGACGAAACTGGGACAAAGCAATTCCTGCCCGCGCTCCTCAAAGGGAAACACAGCATTATCGTTTTCTACCGAGGAGGCTGGTGTCCCTACTGCAGCACTCACATGCAGGAGCTCGCAGAAGCGGAAGCGGAATTCCTGAAACTTGGCTACCAGATCATTGGCATCAGTCCCGACTCCCCCGAAATGCTGGCAAGCATCGAGAAAGACGGAGACCTCCCCTACAAACTGTATTCAGATAGTGGATTCGCTGCTATCGAAGGCTTCGGAATCGACTTCACTCTCAACAAGGCCACTGTGCTCAAGTACAAAGGCTTTGGAATCGACCTGGCTAAAAACTCAGGCGGACTGAACAAGGACCGACTTCCAGCGCCCGCAGTGTTCATCGTAACGCCGGACAACGAAATCGCGTTCTCCTACGTCAACCCGAACTACAAGGACCGCATCCCCGGCAACCTACTGCTGGCCGCCGCCAAAGCGATCAAAGAGTAGCCAGCCTAGCTGCCAAACGCTCTTGAGTACCTTGGCCGATTGACCACGGCCAAGGCTCCCCGGACTCTTAGCGGAGATCCGGTACGATCGGCGTGACGCCGCGCACCTTCGGAATCTCGCCCGGGCTGAGCACGAAGTGAAGCTGCTTCATTTGCGGGCCGTAGTTGATCTGCAGATCAACGAAAATTTGCCATTCGCGAGCGTAATGCTCGTAACCCGTTTTCATCACCTTGGTTCCTGTCGGGCGGCGCTCGAAGAAGTAGTCCCTGCAACGCTCGAAGTCCGCGATGATGTAGTCAGGACTGTCGTCCGTCAGGGCTTTCGCCTTTTCTTCGTCTCCTTGCTGCAAGGCAGTCAGGAAGGAGGTTACCACCATCGCGGCCTTGTCTTCACCCTCCAGGTATTCGGGTTCCGGACCGCTTCCACAGGCTGAGAGAAAAAGTGCTGCGAGAAGGGAGACGGCGGGGAAAAGCTTCATGAGGGGCAAACTAGTATCTATTCCATTCCGCTGGCAAGGCCCTAGAACATATCGACCGGTACCGTCGACAGGGCTTCTTCTAAGGTAGAAATTCCATCCTTCACCTTAAGAAGGCTGTCCTGGTGCAAGGTCTTCATTCCCGACTTGACCGCAGTACGCTTGATATCAGCGGTCTCGCGGCCCTTGTTGATGTCTTCCACCAGCTGCTCGCAGCTTGTCATCAATTCGTGAATACCAACTCGTCCTTTATAGCCCGTATTCGAACAACGGGGACATCCCTTCGGGTTGTGCCTGAAGATCGGTCCGCTCCAGCCGATGCCAGCCTCTAGAATCTCGCGTTCACGTCCTTCCGGCTCGTATTGAATACGACAGGTCTTGCAGACCCGACGCATCAGTCGCTGAGCGCAGACGCACAGTAGAGACGAGGAGATCATAAACGGCTCGATTCCCATGTCCGTCAGACGCGCGACCGTGCTGGGCGCGTCGTTGGTATGCAAGGTACTGATAAGCAAGTGACCGGTGAGCGCCGCTTCAACCGCGATGTTCGCAGTTTCCTGGTCACGAATTTCCCCCACCAAGATGATGTCCGGATCCTGGCGCAGGAAGGCGCGCAAGGCGCTGGCAAAGGTCAGCCCGATTTGACGGTTCATCTGCATCTGATTGATGCCGTTAAGCGTGTACTCGATCGGGTCCTCCGCCGTGCGGATCACCATGCTCGGATCGTTGATCTCGTTGAGCGCCGAGTACAAGGTCATCGACTTGCCGGAACCGGTCGGTCCACAGTGCAATATCATGCCATAGGGCTGCTTTATGACTTCCCGGTAACGAGTAAGATTTTCTTCCGAAAAGCCCAAAGCCGGCATCGGCAGAGTCGACTTTTGCTTGTCAAGGATACGCATGACGACCCCTTCCCCGTGGTTGAGCGGAGCGGTCGAGACGCGAAGGTCGATATCGACGTTTTTCTTGGTGTACTGCTTGAATACGATACGGCCGTCTTGTGGGAGGCGGCGTTCCGCAATGTCGAGGTTCGACATGATCTTCAAGCGAGCCACCAGAGAGCCCGAAACTTTGGGCGGCAACTTCAACTTTTCTTGGCAAACCCCATCAATGCGGTAGCGAACGACAAGCTCCTTCTCCCGGGGTTCGATGTGAATATCCGAAGTGCCTGCAAAATACGCGTCCTCGATGATCCGGTTGGCGAGCTGGATGATCGGAGCGGAATCCTCGTCGTCGAGGCCTTCCTCCACATCTTCCATCTCCCCTTCCTCAAACTCCATGCCGACGGCTTCGACGACATCCTCAAAGTGGGTTTCTTCCCGCTTCTGGTCCTGCTTGAGGACCTCTTTGATGTCGCTCTCCGGAGCCAGCAACGCCACGACCGTCTTCTTGCTGATCTCGGAAATTCGAGAGGTAACCGTCAGCTCGAAGGGGTTAGCCAAGGCGACCGCAATGTAACGGCCGTAAGCGCTAACCGGAACCACTTGGTTCTTTTCGCAAAACTCTTGGTCCAGCAGCTCCCAAGTTCCCTTGTGGATGGCTACGTTCTTTACGTTGATCGGAGTGACCCCGTAGGTCTTGGCCTTGGCTATGTTGAGCTGGTGCGGCGAAATGCGATAGTCCGCCTGCAGGAGATCGTCGAAAGCGCTTCCGTTGAGCTCCTCATCCCGGGCCTTGAGAATATCGGACTGTTCCGCATCGAGATACTTGAGCTCGTGCAGATGGTCTACGATCCCTGCCTGTAGTCGACCTAACGCCATAAAGGACTAGCTCGCCACCATCGCGGCCTTGGCCTCCTCTGCCTCTTGAGTTTCCAGGTAGTCCGTAATCGTCTCCAAGGGAGCCGCGAACCAGACAATGTTGCCTGATACTTTCTGCTCCCAAAAAGCGCGAACGGCTGGACTCATGTAGTAGGCAGTCGCGATGTAGCGGGTGTCCTCTACCAAATCGAATGGTACCGACCAAGTGGCCCAGCATTCGGCGCGATCCGTGGCCGATACCAGTTCTTCCGGCACCTCCATGTTTCGCACGTCTATAATGCCAAGCCCCTCTTCTTCAACGAGGTGTTCCATGAGCCTGCCTTCTTGCACGCTCTCCTTCTCGTTGATCAGGATTGATAGCAGGCTCAAGCGCAACTCGCCCGAGGCATTCGAAAGAAGCTCGAGAAAGCGCTCATTGGCTGCGTCGAGGGCCTCGATGCTGACGAGGCCGCGCTCCACCAAGCTCGCTCCGAGCAGGCGGTTTGCACGCATTATGAGTGGCTTGAGACTGGCCATTGTTAGGTGGGAGATGCTGGTACTAGTGAGATTCCGAGTCGTCGTTCGCGGATTCGCTCTCAACTATCTCGGATTCTTTTTCACTAGCTTTAGCTTCTGCCACCTTTTCCCAGAGAAGTTCCTTGAATTCTGGGATACCTTCCTCCGACAAGCAGGAGATCGGCTGAACCACCACGTCGTGGCGCTTCCGGAACTCCTTAAGGTTCTCCACCGAGACCTCTTCATCCATCTTATTGGCCAGCACGATACGGGGCTTGTCCAAGAGGCTCTTGTCGTAGGCCCCGAGCTCCGCGATCAACTGGGCGTAGTCGTCCCAAGGCGCCCGCTCGTCGATGCCCGACATGTCGATGATGAAAGTCAGCACGAAACAGCGTTCGATGTGGCGGAGAAAGCGGTGGCCAAGGCCCTTGTTCTCGCTCGCCCCTTCGATGATCCCGGGAATGTCCGCCATCTGCAAACGCTCGTAGCGATCCGGGTACTCGATCACGCCGATCCCGGGATGCAGCGTGGTAAAGGGGTAAGGCGCCATCTTGGGGCGGGCGTTGGTGATCATGTTCGTCAAGGTGGACTTGCCAGCGTTCGGGTACCCGACTAGCCCCACGTCCGCGATGCTCTTGAGCACCAAAGTGAACTCCCCCTTCTCGCCAGGCTCGCCAGGATTGGCTCGCCGCGGAGCGCGGTTGACCGAGCTCTTGAACTTGGCGTTGCCCCAGCCGCCATTTCCGCCCTTCAGCAATCGCACCCGTTGCCCAACTTCCATGATCTCCGCCAAAACCTGCCCCGTCTCGTTGTCGATCACGATAGTGCCTAGGGGCACGAGCAAAACGGCATCCTTCCCGCACTTTCCAATCCGGTCGGATCCCATGCCGTGTTGGCCGCGTTCCGCGTTCCAGTGCTGCTGGTAGCGATACTTGATGAGGTTGTTTTCGTTGTTGGTTCCCTCGAGAATCACGTCGCCGCCTTTGCCGCCGTCCCCTCCATTGGGGCCGCCGAAGGCCTCGTATTTCTCACGGCGGAAGCTGATACAACCGTTTCCACCGTCGCCTGCTTGGGCGATGATTCTAGTTTCGTCTACGAACATGCTGCGAAACCCATACGGCTAAGCGCAAAGAATGCAACACCGCCGCGCCAGCGCTTTCTACAAGGCCAAAACCTCTATCAGAGCGCTGCCAGCCTCGCCTTCGGCCACCTGGATCAAGACAAGGTAATCTCCCGCCTCAAGCCAAACGCGCTGAGCGGCATCCTTCGCGTCGTCCGCGAGCGGAGACAGGCCCAGCGCCTCGAACCCCGTAGCCAACGCCCTGAATGCGCCTTGAGCGCTTTCGCCTTCACCCGCAAACAAGGCGCCATCCCGCCAGTTGTCGTTCGGCGAGAGAGCGAAGGCTTCCCCATCCTGCAGCTTGTAGATGACGATCTTCGGATCCTCGGCTCCAAATTCGGAAAAGGAAGGTCCTAGCCCCCTCACCAACAGTTCGAGGGGAACCGGCCCCGCAACGGCAAAACCAACGAGTCCAGCTGCCGCATCCCCGATCGGAACTTGCAGGCGCACACCTCCTATTTCACTGCTCCCCAACTCCAGAGCGCCTCCCGCGATCGCCGCCGCTACTGCATCCGCAAGCGCTTCGCCTCTCTTGTCGCCCGCCATCAGCAAGGACTTTCCCTTCGCTCCCAAAAGGATGAAAGGACCCGCCTCCGGCGAACTGCCAAGCCCAGAAAAACCGCCCCGCTCCAGGGAACTACGGCCCGCCTCTCCTTTCGCCAAGAACTCCGCGTACAAACCAGTTCCCCCGCTTCCACTTGGAAAACCGCCTACAACTCCCGCCATCAAGCGAGCAACCCTAGCCGCCGTGGCATCCCGCAAAAAGACCTTCTGATCGCCCCAAAAGCCCTGAGCCGTTCGATCCTCGATATCGAGTGACAGCTCGAGGCCAGTTCCAGAGGCCGCTATGATCGACACTTCTCCCCTAGGAGTAAGCGCCCCTAATGCGAGGTCGGCATGAGGCCCCTCGCGCCAGAGGAAGACACGTCCGTCACCGAGCGCCTTCATTTCGATGCTATCGCCAGGGACTCCAATGCCGCCGCCACGATAATCTCCCGCAAAATCGGACACGGAGCTGGGGGTCGATTGCTGATCGCCAGTGAACAGCAAGGCTCGCCCCGGAATCTCCAAACTGAACCCTCCCAAGACGAATCCCTGAATTCGACCTGTTCCTTCTTCCAGTGAAGAAAAGGCTCCGTCCGGTTCAATTGTCACCGGCTCACGAATACGATAAAAACCTGACTCTACATCGAAAACCGTGACAAAGCCCGTTTCCAAAGATGCTTCGACCTCGAGCCAAGCCACACCACCGCCAGCTGAAGCGCCCACAAAATGGCCCGCAGCAACCGTCTCCTCCCTGACGTCCACATCTGCCGCTAACACGCGAGTGGCTAAGCCATCCGAAACATGGGCCGTGACACGGTAACGCCCCGCTACCTCGAATCGCATTTCCGCCGACACCCCGCTTTCGCTCAAGATCGAGGCTTCCGAAGCGGACTCGACATTCCAATCTACCACCACCGCAGCATCATCGATCCCCGTATCCAAAAATCGGAACCTTCCCACTTTCCCAACTTCGATCAAATCAGGAACCTGCAAACTCGCCTGCGACCAACGGCTTTCTAAAAGCGAAGCGCCTAACTGCATAACTTCTTCCGAGCTCAGCTCTCGATTGTAGACTCTCACATCCGCCATCAGCCCTTCGAAAGCGCGATTCCCGATGTCGCTATTTCCTACATAGGAAAGTCCACCCTCCCGATTCATAATCCCCTCCGGGGGCTGCTGCAGCCGCACCTTTTGCCGGTCGCCATTGATATACAAACTCGGCGTATTCATAATATTGCGACTATCGTAACTACCGACTACGTAATACCATTCGCCATCGCGAACAGATCGAGGGGGCGTATTCCAAACCCCGAATCCGGTGTAGTTCGCGAGAAACTTCAATGTCTGCCGATTCCCATCTGGGACGTCCAAGTTGTTGCCCGACGAAAAATAGAGATAATAATACGGCATGTTCACGATGCGCGGATGCGGGCTCGCCAGCAGATCGCCGGAACGGACCAAAGCAGCGATCGTAACGCGATCGCTGAAGGCCCCATCAAAGTTCATATTCTCGCTCGCCGCGTCCAGCGACAAGCTACTCCCATAGTCGCTAGCGACCCGACTTGCTCCTACGATCGAAGCGCTTCCACCGCCTCCCAGATCCGGTTCGGCGTTTCCACTCCCGTCGAAAGCGAAGTGGTGCGACAAGCCTTGATCCGGACTGGGAACGCTTCCCACCACCACCGTTTTCTCGATCGATTTCCTAAGTCCACCCAGCTGAGCAAAAAAGCGAATCGTCGCTTGCCCGTTCGCCTTCGTCTCGAAACGAAACCTGCGATCCCCCAAGTCCAGCAACTCCCCCACTTCGCTTCCGCTGACTAACTGCGCCGCAACGCCCGCGCTTTCCTTCGCGTCGACTTCAAAGACCACGTCCAATCCCGAAACGCCTACCAATACGATAACATCAGGGACGTTCTCAACTGCTACAAAGTGGTCGCTTAATTCTGGGCGGAGGGCCGCCAGCAAATTGAGGCGTTTCCCGGTAACCGTAAGCCCCGCCTGAGAATCCACAGCATCAGCCGTTTCCAAAATCCGCGCCTTAAGCTGGACCGCCGCTAACTCTGGCCGTGCCTGAGCGAGCAGCCCAATCGCCCCTGCCACCATCGGAGCAGCCATCGAGGTACCCGATAGGAACTCGTATGAATTCGTCGGATACGTTGAATAGATATCGCTGCCAGGAGCCGATAGATCGACGCTAACGTTTCCGAAATTGGAGCTCTGGTTCAGCGCGTCCTCCTGATTCGAGTTCCCAACCGAAATAATGTTCTCCAAATTGTAGCCCGCTGGATATTCCAAGGAGTCCGCAGAAGTATCCAAATTTCTGCCCTCGTTACCCGCAGCTGCGACAAACAAAATTCCCAGCTGCTCATGCTTTGCGATTTCCGCCCTGGTCGTTACGCTGGGACTGCTCGAGCCGTAAGAATTGTTTGTCGCCACAATGTTGATACCCGCTTCCTTGAGAGTAGCGACATATGCGAGCGCATCGTTAATCGAGGAAGTTCGGAGCCCATCCGCGCCTCCCGCTTTCAATGGCAAGATTCGAACACCCCAGTTGACGCCAACCGCCCCCTGCCCGTTGTTACCCACCGCTCCCACGATGCCGGCAACGTGCGTGCCATGCCCGTCAAGGTCTTCAGGATTCGCGTCACCATCGTAGAAATCCCAGCCACTTACGTCGTCCCGCAAGCTATTTCGGTCGTTGTCGACTCCGTCGTCGGTCGAATCCCTAGGATTCACAAACAGATTCGCCGCTAGGTCCGGATGCGACCTCTGGGTCCCCGTATCGATAACGGCGACAACCACTTCGTTGTCGGGGTCGCCCGCCTCGAAAGTCCAAGCGTCCTCCGCCTTGATCTGGTCCAGTCCCCACATCCTCGACGGATCCCATTCGCTCGGTGTAGCGCTGGGAAAGCTGAGCGTGTCAAATTCCCCAACCGCACCCGGAAAGCGCTGCTGAAACGCTGCAAGCAAGGCCTCGATCTTACCCAACTCGGGATCCGCAAACCCAAAGCACACATAATTCGCGACAGTGGACTCGCGTTCCACAAAAAGCCCGTGATCACGCGCGAATTCCCCGAGTGCCTCCTCGGGAACGAGAAGCGGGTCCGCATCTACCAGAAAAACGTTTCCCATGTGAGCGATCGAACCAACGCTCGCAATTTCTCCCCCGTCCCGAATCTCGAGCTTTTCCTCCCAGAGGATCCAAGGCATCCGCTTGCTGTTGCGGGACAACAAGAACTGCAAGCGCGGAAAACCGCTTCGCGAGGTCGCGAGTCGGGCTTCTGCGACGACCGCGTCGGGATACCGGTCAGTCCAAGCTCCCGTAAACTCCTCCAACAAAAGCTCCATCGAGATCTCTGAGAGAGGTCCCATAGAAGCCCCATCGCCAAGCCCAGGGGAAGTGGGTTTCCCAGATGCTAGCTCCTTCGCCTCCTCGCTCTCAATCGGTTCAAGTGAGCGTTGCTCGATCCAAGTTCCCACGAACGCCAACAGCAAAGCTGCGCTCAGGATCAAGATTGTGCGACGGGCTGTCATTTTTGACTACAGAAACCTAAACTGAAAATCGGAGGAGCACTTCGTCCAATCTACATACGACGCGACAAGGGGGATCGTATTCAAAAAAGACCGCAGCCCCCCAAGGAAGCTGCGGTCTTGCGCAAAAATTTGTGTTCTCGAGGTTGCTTACTTTTCAGATTCCGAGGGAACTTCCTCCGTCTCGCTATCCGCAGCCTTGGTGAACTTCAGCTCGTTCCCGTCGCGGATCACCAGAACGTTGTCGCCCTCCTGGACCTGGCCGCCAAGCAATGCTTCGGCGAGCGGATCTTCGAGGAAACGTTCAATGGAGCGACGCAAAGGGCGAGCGCCGTACTTTTCGTCGTAGCCTTCGTCGATGAGCAGCTCCTTAGCGTCCGGTTCCAGAGTCATCTTGATTTCCTTGTCGTCGAGACGCTTCTGCAACTTAGCGATTTCGAGGTCCACGATCTTCACCAGATCCTTACGAGCAAGGCTGTGGAAGACGATCAGATCGTTGATACGGTTGAGGAATTCCGGCTTAAATACCTTCTTCGCCTCGTCCATGACCTTAGCCTTGGTGCCTTCGAAATCGTCCGACAAATTCGTCGCCGCGCCGAAGCCCATAGTCGTTTGCTTCTGGATCACGCTCGCGCCCACGTTAGTGGTCATGATGATGATCGTGTTGCGGAAGTCGATCACGCGTCCGAGGCTGTCCGTAAGGTGGCCTTCCTCGAAGATCTGCAGCATGATCTGCACGACGTCCGGGTGAGCCTTTTCAATTTCGTCGAAGAGCACCAGCGAGTAAGGCTTGCGGCGAACCTGCTCGGAAAGCTGTCCGCCCTCCTCGTGCCCGACATAGCCTGGAGGCGAGCCGATCATGCGAGAAACGGAGAACTTCTCCATGTACTCGGACATGTCGACTTGGATAATCGCGTCACGGTCGCCGAACATCTTCTCAGCGAGCGTGCGAGCGAGAAAAGTCTTACCCACGCCGGTCGGGCCGAGGAACATGAAGGAACCGATCGGACGCTTGGGATCCTTGAGGTCCGCGCGACTCCGCCGCAGGGCCTTGGAGATCGCCACACAGGCTTCGTCCTGGCCGATAACCGACTCCTGCAACTCCTTCTCGAGCTGGAGCAAACGCTCGGTTTCCTTCTTCTCCAGACGCTGCAGCGGCACGCCGGTCCAGTCGGAAACGACCTTCAGCATGTCCTCTTCGTCGATGGTGATCCGGTTTTCCTCGCGGCTGGTCTTCCATGCTTCGAGCACGTCTTCCTGCTGCTTGCGGAGGCGTTTTTCCTCGTCGCGGAACTTGGCTGCTTCTTCGAAATGCTGTTTGCTGATGGCGTCTTCCTTCTTGGCGCAAACCTCGTCCACTTCCTTCGCCAAAGTCTCGATTTCCGGTGGGCGATTGAGGGACGCGATACGAGCGCGCGAACCAGCTTCGTCCATCACGTCGATCGCCTTGTCCGGCAAGAAGCGCGAGGTGATGTAACGCTCGGAGAGCTTGGCTGCGGCCAATAGCGACTCGTCAGTGAACACCGCCTTGTGGTGTTCCTCGTACTTTCCGCGGATGCCCTTGAGAATGAGAACCGTGTCCTCGATGCTGGGAGCCTCGACCTTCACGCTTTGGAAACGGCGATCGAGGGCGCTGTCCTTCTCGATGAACTTGCGGTACTCGTTGAGCGTAGTCGCTCCGATACACTGCAGCTCGCCACGGGACAGGGCCGGCTTGAAAATGTTGGACGCGTCCATGGCGCCTTCCGCCGCGCCGGCGCCCACGATAGTGTGAAGCTCGTCGATGAAGATGATCACGTTTCCAGCCCGCTTGATCTCGTCCATCACCGCCTTGATACGCTCTTCGAATTGGCCGCGGTACTTGGTGCCGGCCACCATGAGAGCGAGGTCCAATGTAATGACCTTCTTGTCCAGCAGGATCTCAGGAACCACGCCGCTGGAAATTTCCAAGGCGAGGCCTTCAACGATGGCGGTCTTGCCCACGCCCGCTTCACCGATCAGAACTGGATTGTTCTTGGTGCGGCGACAAAGGATCTGGATCACGCGGCGAATTTCCGCCTTGCGGCCGATCACCGGATCGAGCTCTCCCTTGCGAGCGAGCTCCGTCAAATCGCGTCCAAAGGCCTTGAGCGCCGGAGTCTTGGCTTCCTTCTTCTCCTCTTGGCTTTGGCTGCGACCTGGGGAAACCGCTTCTTCGGTTTCGCCGGAAAACTGGGGATCGAGCTCCCGGAGGATCTCGTTGCGAGTGCGCTCGATATCGACGTCGAGCGACTTCAGTACGCGAGCCGCCACGCCTTCGCCTTCGCGAAGGAGTCCGAGCAAGATGTGCTCCGTGCCGACGTAACTGTGGTTGAGGGCTTTCGCTTCCTTGCCAGCGAGGGCCAAAACCTTTTTGACGCGAGGCGTGTAAGGGATGCTGCCGGCAGCCTTTCCTTCGGGACCGGAACCGACTTGCTTCTCTACCGCGCTGCGCACCGTCTCGAGATCGAGACCCATCTTTTGCAGCACGCTAACCGCTACGCCTTGGCCGAGTTTGATCAGCCCCAGCAGGATGTGCTCCGTGCCGACGTAGTTGTGGTGAAAGCGATCTGCCTCCTTACGGGCCAGGGCAAGGACTTGCTGGGCGCGCGGAGTGAAATTGTTCATTGGTTCCATAAAGCGTTATTCTGCCTCCTGTTCGGGATCTGGTTTGGGGGTATCGTCCTCTGAGGACATTTCGTGAAGGTTAAATATGGGACGGGCAACGTTTTCGAACTGCTTGCGCATGTAGGCCGCCCTGAATTCGTCTCGAGCGCTGGACTCGATCTCGTGGCCCGCGTGGTACTGCACGTGGCCCGGCTGACATTCGATGAACATACGGTCCACAATGTTCCGCGTCTTCTCGGGAAACATCTCCAAATCAACGCCGAACCGGACCAGCGAAGCGAGGTTCATGCATTCGGAGGAAGTCAGCAAATGGCTGTTTTGCAAAATCCCGTACGCGCGGCCGATCTTGTCGTACAGCTTGTTCGGATCTTTCTCCAAGATCTTCTCCCGCGCGTTCATCTCCTGGTCGATGATGGTGCGAAGCACCGAAGAGAGTCGCTTGACGATCTCGCCCTCGGATTCGCCAAGGGTGGTTTGATTGGAAATTTGGAAGATGCTGCCGCTCGCGTCCGAGCCCTCGCCGAACAAGCCGCGCACCGCGATCCCGAGCTGGTTGACCGCCCGTACCACCTTCTCCATCTGGCTGGAGATGACCAAGGCCGGCAAGTGCATCATGGTCGAAGCCCGCATCCCCGTGCCCACGTTGGTCGGGCAAGCAGTGAGGTAGCCCAGCTTCTGCGAAAATGCGAAGTCGAGCTGCTCTTCCAAGGCCGAGTCGATCGCATCGATGGCGTTCCAGGCGCTCTTGAAGCGGTATCCCGACTTGATTACTTGGATGCGGAGGTGGTCCTCCTCGTTGATCATCACCGAAATCGACTGGTCCTTGCTGATGACCACTCCGGCAGCGTCCGCATTGCTCGAGAGCTCGCGGCTGATCAAGTGGCGTTCCACAAGGATCTGACGTTCCAAATCGGAGAGTGAGGAAATTTCCGCGCTGATGCCGCGCTTCATCTGGCTGAGCGAAGCGACGGAGGGCAAACATGTCTCAAGTACCTCCTTGCGGCGCGTCTCTTTGGCCCACCCTGGAAAGGGCGTGTTGGCGATGTTGCGAGCCAGGCGGATGCGCGTCATGAGCACAACCGGGCATTTCTTGGAGCCCGCTTCCGTCATCTCCGACTTTCCGCCAAATATGCTTTTGATTAACATTGAGTTCAGTCCTCGAGGGCGGCGGCTTCCATCGCCTTTTTAAGTTCAATAATCTCGTCCCGCATGCGAGCCGCGTCTTCGTAGCGCTCCGAGGAGATCGCTTCCTTCAAGCCGTCCTCCAAGGTTCCCAAGCGGTCGATGAACGTCGCCCTTTCCAAGGCTCGCTGCGGAACCTTGCCCTTGTGGGAATCTCCCTTGTGCATGTTGAGCAATGCAGGGTTTACCACGCTGGCAAAGGTTTCGTAGCAGGCGCCGCAGCCCAGTCGGCCAGTCTTTTTGAACTCCCTTTGCGTGCAGCCGCACTCCGGGCAGGAGAGAGCGGCGACCTCGGGAGCAGACTGCGATTCCGGCTTTACCAGCAGGTCCGCCAGAGAGTAGCCGCTAGGATCGGTGATGCCCTTTTGCTCGGCACAGCTTTCGCAAAGGTCGATCTTGTGAATCTGATTGTTGATAATCTGCGTGAGATGAACCGTGGCCGGCTCGCTGCAGACATCGCATTTCAGTGGCTTCGCCATTTAAAGAAGATAGGTGTTTGGTTTGGTTAACTAGGCAGATTGCGCCGTCCACTCGTGCGCGAGCGAGACAATGCAAACCCCATGCCATCTTTGCTGGAAGGTTTGTGAACTGTCCAACATTAATGCGTGAGGAATCGCTTCGTCTCAAAACAAGACTAACGATTTCCTTAAATTTTACGAGAAGCGGCAGCAGATTACTGCAGCCTCCGCAAAGGTGGTCCGACTTCGGAGAAGCCGGACGCATTACCCCCAATCAAATCATCGTTCCATGCGTGCTCACCTCCTGGTGAAACGCTGCATGCAACTTCTGCGTGATGGGCCCTGGCTTGCCGTCTCCGATCGCCCGGGAATCCAAGCCTACCACCGGAATCAGTTCCGCAGCGGTACCGGTCAGAAAACACTCGTCCGCGTTCCAGATTTCGTAGCGCGTCAAGTTCACTTCCTTGACCTCGATTCCCTCAGCGTTGGCCAGATCGATCACCGCTTGGCGCGTGATGCCGCGCAGCGCTCCATTTGAAGCGTGCGGGGTGAAAATTACCCCCTTGTGCACGATGAAAATGTTGTCGCCCGTACACTCCGCCACGTTGCCTTGGTCGTTGAGCAAAATCCCCTCCAAGGCGCCGGCCTGAGCGGCCTCCACCTTGGCCATGATGTTATTCAAGTAATTGAGCGACTTCACCCCGGGATTCAGAG
The DNA here is from genome assembly GCF_014803405.1 of Pelagicoccus enzymogenes. NCBI lineage: Bacteria > Pseudomonadati > Verrucomicrobiota > Opitutia > Puniceicoccales > Pelagicoccaceae > Pelagicoccus > Pelagicoccus enzymogenes. Next base: position 268,233 of record NZ_JACYFG010000007.1, on the reverse strand, counting down.
CTGCCGCATTGGTGCGGCGCGTCGGTACCGTCACGATCTTGAGACCCTCCGTGTAACACTCTTCCGGATACAAGGCGATCTTGTCGGCGATGATGATCAGCGAAGGCTTCGGGCAAGAATTCGGCGAAAGGCCGAGGCTTCCCGGGCCGCGGGTGACGATCAATCGAATGTAACCGTCGCTCAGACCATTGACGCGGCACGATTCGCACACCAAGTCGGACAATTCCTGCCGCGACCAGGGCATGTTGAGAAGGATCGCCTTGGCCGAGTACTCGAGGCGCTCCAAATGCTCGTCCAAGCGGTAGACGCAGTTCTTGTAGATGCGGATTCCCTCGAAAATCCCGTCGCCATAGAGCAATCCATGGTCAAAAACCGAAATCTTCGCATCTTCCTTCTCAACAAACGCTCCGTCCAAATAAATCTTCATAGGCCGCGTATATCTGTAAGCCCCTCCCCCGCTGGCAAATAAATTGTGCCGCGGGAACGAGAAACGGACAAAAGGAAGCAAGCTCCCGTAACGCGTGATACGCCAACCCAAACCAAGACTGGCTCCACTTCATCGCGGCTCATAGATCGCGCCTGACAGGTAGGGTCCGCTGTCCCAGCGGACCGCCCACCGACCGCAACCCGCAACCCTCAACCTAGCTCCCCCTGCCTCGCGGCGTGCCGCAAGCGGCAGCCCTACAAATTGAAAAGCAAACGGACCCGCCCAGCCAAGCTGGGGTCCTCGCCCCAGGCCAGATCTAGCAGGAGCAACCCTATCAGGCTTTCCATTACGTAGGCATAATGCCCACCATGAGAGCCTCCTAGTATCAAATACGCTGATAACCCTTACACGCCATTGTAACTTGAAGAAAGCGTTCACGAAGGCTTTTAATGAGACTACAAAAACCACCCCAACCAACTAAGAGACAAACGATCCGTAACCCACATTTTGCCATGAACCATAAGATCAACACGAAGAAGGGCTTCACGCTCATCGAGGTCCTGACGGTGATCGCGATCCTCGCCATCTTGGGAGCCATCATCTTCCCGACCGTCGGTCAGTTCCGCACGCTCGCCAAGAAAAGCAGCGACTCGAGCGACCTTCGCGACATCGTGCAAGCCTCCCTCCTATTCGCCTCACAGAACGGGGAGCGCTTGGTCGGGCCGGAACAGACGCTAGAAACTACGGGCGTGGAAACAACGGGAGAAAACGACCTAGTCGACGTGGCTGCTGTGTTGGCTTTTGCCGCAGATTTGTATGATCCCAAGGTTTGGGTCAGTGCCAACGAGACGGATCGCCTGACGGGCAACGGAGGTTTGTACACCGGAAATTTGGCAGATGGTAATCTAACAACAAGCTTACAGTTCAGCCCCGACCAATTTTCCTACGCCTACGTTGTCGGTCTCAACACATTCGACTCTGCCACAACCCCCGTTGTCTACACCCGACAATCTGGCACCGGTGGCCAATGGGGGCCGGGTGACCCATACTCAACAGAGGGCGGTCATGTAGCCTTCCTCGGAGGCAATGTCAATTGGTACGAAGATCTCGCCAATCAATTGATTGACCCAAATGGAGGCGCCGTTGGCACTATAGACGCAGCGGTAGGCGCAACTGAAACGTCGACCCGAGCCATCCGAGAGCCAGTAGCAACAGGTACCGGCGGATAGCCTGAACAACAAACCTTTTCCACAACCCCAGCCTTTACCGGCTGGGGTTTTCTTTTGCTCCAATCCTCGTGGGAAGCGGCCTTGAGCCGCGATATCCATTCCCGACTCACGCCTTGCGCGTCACCTTCGCTCGCTTGCGATCCGGGTACAAGGCCCGGCAGATCGGACACACCGTTCCATCGCATCCGCGAGCCGTGCAAAACTCGCGCCCGTAGTAAATGATCTGCAGGTGCAGGTGATTCCATCGCTCCTTGGGAAAGAGCCGTTTCAGGTCCGCTTCCGTTTGAGCGACGTTCTTACCGCTGGTGAGCCCCCAACGTTGGCCCAGCCGGTGGATGTGCGTATCGACCGGAAAGGACGGGAAACCGAAGGCCTGCGACATGACCACCGACGCCGTCTTGTGCCCCACCCCTGGCAAGGCCTCCAGCTCCTCAAAACTTTGAGGCACTACGCCGCCATGCTTGGCCATCAAGATCTCCGACAAATCTCGGATCGCCTGCGACTTGCGCGGCGAAAGTCCGCAAGGACGAATCACATCCCGAATGGAGTCCACCGGCACCCGCCGCATGTCGTCCGGATTGTCCGCCAGCTTCCAAAGCTCCGGCGTGACCTTGTTGACGCGCTCGTCCGTGCACTGAGCCGAGAGCAGCACTGCCACCAATAACGTGTAAGCATCGACGTGGTCCAAGGGAATCGGCGGATTCGGATAGCGTCGTTCCAACTCAAGATCCACGTATGCAGCTCGCTCCTTATTCGTCATGAAAGATGTAGGAGCGAGCTTGCTCGCGAAACTCAACCCGAAAAGTAGGGCGCGGGCTTTATGCCCGTCCCGCATGAGCAATAAAGTCCGAGCCCTACAAAATTAACCGAATTGCCGCATTGATTTGCGCGCTTCGATTTCTAGTCTGCCGCCCATGCCAAACAGCACCGCGGCCACACCATCACGAAGCGCTTCTGCACAAGCCCAAGCCAACCCGCTCGCCAAGCTCGACCAATTCGCTCCTCGCCACCTCGGCACCAGCGGCCCCGCCGCCGACGAATTGGCCCGCGCGGTGGGCTTCGATTCCGTCGACGCCCTCGTCGACCAAGCGGTGCCGGCCTCCATCCGTAGCAAGGGCCTGAAAAACCTGCCCGAACCGATCGGCGAGCACGACATGCTGGCCGAACTCAAGACCCTCGCCTCTCGAAACAAGGTCAACAAAACCTACATCGGCCTCGGCTACTACCCAACGATCACCCCGCCGGTCATCCAGCGCAACATCCTGGAGAACCCAGGCTGGTACACCCAATACACGCCTTACCAGGCGGAAATTTCCCAAGGCCGCATGGAAGGCCTTCTCAATTTCCAAACAATGGTTTCGGACCTCACCGGACTCGAAATCGCCAATGCATCCCTGCTCGACGAAGGTACCGCCGCTGCCGAGGCCATGGGACTAGCCTTCTCCCAAGTGGGACGGGCCGGCAAAAAGCAAAAGATCCTCATCTCCAAGGATTGCTTCCCGCAAACCGTAGAGGTGGTCACCTCCCGAGCCGCTCCCCTAGGAATAGATTTCGAGATCGTCGACCTGGAGGATTCGCTGGATTTCGAGGGCGTATTCGCGGTTCTACTACAGTATCCAGACGCCAACGGTATCGCCAAAGATTTCTCCGCCATCGCCGCCCAAGCGAAGGAAAGCAAAGTGCTGACCATCGTAGCGACCGACTTGCTGGCCCTCACTCTTCTGAAATCTCCCGCCGCGCTGGGTGCCGACGTGGCGGTCGGCAGCGCGCAGCGCTTCGGCGTTCCGATGGGATTCGGAGGTCCCCACGCTGCCTTCTTCGCAACCCGCGACGCATACAAAAGAAAGATCCCCGGCCGCATCATCGGCATCTCCAAGGACAGCGCGGGCAACCCAGCCCTCCGCCTCGCCCTGCAAACGCGCGAGCAACACATCCGCCGCGACAAGGCTACGAGCAACATTTGCACCGCCCAAGCGCTGCTCGCCAACATCGCCGCAGCCTACGCAGTCTACCACGGCCCGGTGGGACTCCGTAACATCGCCAGCCGTATCCAATTACTCACCACACTGGCCACCGATGCCTTGGAAGCATCCGGCTTCAACGTCGCCCCAGGCAAGCGCTTCGATACCGTGGTGGTGGACCTTTCCGAAGAAGCTGCAGCCGATGCCGCAGCTCGCGCTGGAGACGCCGGCATCAACCTGCGCTCCGTATCGCCCGGCTCGATTGGCTTTTCCCTCGACGAAACCACCTCTCCCGCGGACCTCGTGGCCCTCCTCCAGGTCTTCGGCATCGAAACCGACGTCGCTGCGCTCGTGGAAAAGGCCCAAGCTTGCTCGCCATCCGCCGAAGATGCATTGAACCGCGAAATCGACTACCTCAGCCACCCGGTCTTCAATTCCTACCATACGGAAACCGAGATGCTGCGCTACCTCAAGAGGCTGGAGAACCGCGACCTTTCGCTTACCACCTCAATGATCCCGCTCGGCTCCTGCACCATGAAGCTCAACGCGGCGGCCGAGATGCTTCCCATCACTTGGCCCGAGTTTTCCAGCATCCACCCCTTTGCCCCCAAAGAGCAAACCAGGGGCTACTTGGAATTGATCGAACAACTCGAAGGCTGGCTCTCGGAAATAACTGGCTTCCAAGCGACCTCCATTCAGCCCAACGCGGGATCCCAAGGCGAATACGCTGGGTTGCTGGCCATCCAAAAATACCACGCCAGCCGCGGCGACTCGAACCGCAACGTGTGCCTGATTCCCCTTTCCGCCCACGGCACCAACCCCGCTTCCGCAGCCATGGCTGGATTGAAAGTCGTGACCGTGGCTTGCGACGAGCAAGGCAATATCGACGTGGAAAACCTCCGGGAAAAAGCGGAACAGCACGCTGAAAACCTGGCCGCCCTGATGGTCACCTACCCGTCGACACACGGCGTATTCGAATCTTCCATACGAGAAATTTGCCAAATCGTCCACGACAACGGAGGACAAGTCTATATGGACGGCGCCAACATGAACGCTCAGTGCGGACTCACGAGCCCGGGCGAAATCGGAGCGGACGTTTGCCACCTCAACTTGCACAAAACCTTCTGTATTCCCCACGGAGGAGGCGGTCCCGGCATCGGTCCCGTTTGCGTCGCCAAACACCTTGCCCCCTTCCTACCGGGCCACCAGTTGAGCGACTCGATTTCCGGCGACGAACGCATCGGAGCCATCTCGGCCGCTCCTTACGGCAGCGCCAGCATCCTGCCAATCTCCTGGGCCTACATCCGCATGATGGGGGCGACAGGAATCACCGACGCCACCAAGATCGCCATCGTCAACGCAAACTACATGGCGAAGCGCCTAGAATCGGAATTCAAAATCGTCTACCGCGGCGAGAGCGGCCTCGTCGCCCACGAGTTCATCATCGACTTCCGCGACTGGAAGGAGCAATCCGGCGTTGAGGTCGAGGATGTCGCCAAGCGCTTGATGGACTACGGATTCCACGCGCCCACCATGTCCTTCCCCGTACCGGGAACCATGATGATCGAACCCACCGAAAGCGAATCGAAAGCCGAGCTCGACCGGCTCTGCGACGCCCTGATTTCGATCAAGGGCGAGATGCTCCGCATCGCTAGCGGAGAATGGCCCAAGGACAACAACCCACTCAAGAACGCGCCGCACACCAGCCAAGCGGTGACCGCGACGGATTGGAGCTCTCCCTACACCCGTGACGAAGCGGCCTTCCCAGCGTCATGGACTCGTGAATACAAGTACTGGCCAGCTGTCAGTCGAGTCGACAACGTGTTCGGCGACAGAAATCTCGTTTGTTCCTGCCTGCCGATCGAGGCCTACACAGAATAAACCCAGGCAAGCGAAACAGACTTAGGCTGCTCCCAACCTGAAGGTGGGACGGCCGCTCCGCGGGCGTCGAGCGCCCTGCACTTAGAAGCCCCCTCGGAGGCAAACCTCCTAGTTGGCTTGCTGGTGTCCGGCTTCTTCTTCCACCATCGCAAGCGTGTATTCGAAAACTTCGGACAAAGTCTTGCCACGATAGACCGCGCGCCCTTCGCCGCGCAGCGGATCCTTAACGCCATTGAACGACTCTAAAACGCGATCCGCCATGAAACGGGCGATCGCCAAGCTCTGCGTCCAATCATATCGGTCCTTCATCGGGGGATTTAAAAATTGCGAGGACACAGGGATATGCACCTCCTTGGAAAAGCCCCAGATCTTAAGCGCAAGCCCGCCGACTTCGGCATGAGTCGTTCCAAACTCCCGCAACTCCGCTTCCGCAAGCCGCCTCGAGGTTTTCTCTAAAAAAACCAGCTCGTCTCCACTGATCAATCGGACCGCTTCGTCCACGATCACCCAGCCGATCGCATGCAGCAATCCGATCGCGTAGGCGGTTTCCGCCCGCTCGGTATCGCCTTGGTAGATGAAGCGCATCGCGGAGCCGCAGGCGAAGGAGCGACGGATGAAGTTGCCGCCGTCGATGTTGTATACCGAGAGATGGTGCGGGATCAGGTTCCGCAGCCAGAGCCTCAGGGCGATTCGCCCTAGTCGTTCCAATCCTATCGCCTGAACCGCATCCTTAACGGAATTCGCCCCGCGTGATCCGTAGACCGCGGACTTAGAGCTCCGCACGATCTCAACCGTTAAAAGTGGATCCTTGCCCACCAGTTCGGTCGCACCCTGCGTGGTCGAGTGCTTTTCCTGCAAATAGAAGTACAGCTCGCGACAGACCTTGCCAAGGGTAGGCAGCTTCTCGACGCGGGCGATAAACGCTCGCTTCCAGTCGGGCTCTTCAAGGGGGCCTCGTTGCGAGTCGAGACCCCTGTTCGTTGTCGTTTGCATGGGAATTCGTTGGCCGTTGCGCCGGACATGAGGCAGATGCCTTCCGACTGGCACCCCTTACTATCGGATTCACCCTTCTGAAAAAAATAGGGTCGGTCCGCATTTTTCGCAGCGCCGGCGCTCATAGCGCTTAGAGGATCTGCGCAATTCCGCTCAGCCCATCCGTCTGCGACCGCTCAAAACGTAGCCTACGATTCATCGTACAACTGCAAGATAACGCCATTGATCTCTGCAAAACCACCCCTAGGGTTCGCGGGATGGCTCTGATCCACTTCGACTTCTTTTCCGAAACCTTGCGCCTCTCCTCTTCGATCAAGGTGGCCTTCAGCCAGCGTATCAAGCAACAGAAAGGCAGCGACCACAGGAGCCCGGTGCTCTACCTCCTGCACGGCCTGTCCGACGACCACACGACCTGGACGCGCCGCACCAGTATCGAACGCTACGCCGAGGCCTACGACGTTACCGTTGTCATGCCCGCCGTCCATCGAAGCTTCTATCGGAACACCCACGCCGGACACCGCTACTACGACTACGTTGCTCACGAGCTTCCCGAAATCTGCCAGCGATACTTTTCCATTTCCGAAAATCGCGACGACACATTCGTGGCAGGCCTTTCCATGGGAGGATACGGCGCCTTCAAACTAGCCCTTTCCAACCCTGACCGCTACGCTGCAGCCGCCAGCCTCTCCGGCGTTCTGGATATCGCAGCCTTGGCTGGGGACAGGGAGGAACGGCTGCCGGATTGGCCCTCTATCTTCGGCCCCGAGGCGGTAATCCAAAACAGCGAGGACGATTTGCTTCATCTCGCATCGAAACTGAAAGCGGAAAACCGCGCCGACATCCCCGCCCTCTACCAGTGCTGCGGAACGGAGGACTACCTGTACCTCGCCAACCAGAGCTTCCTCGCCCACTCCCGTTCCATCGGGCTCGAGCTCGATTACGAGGAAGGTCCTGGCGCCCACGAATGGGGATACTGGGACGCAAGCATCCAACGCGTCTTGAATTGGCTGCCGCTGCAACAGCTCGAAAGCGATCTTGCCACCGCGGCGAACGCCACCGAAACAAAATAGCTCATTCCTTTTCCACCTTCGTCATGAACAAGAGCCTCGTCACGAACCTCATCGCTGTCGCTTTGCTAATCCTGGGAGCAGCCCTACCCGATTCCGCTGCCAAGCCTTTCGTGCTGAACGCGGGCGTCTTCGCCCTCGCCGGCGCCGTAACCAACTGGATCGCCGTTCACATGCTGTTCGAAAAAGTCCCCGGCCTCTACGGATCGGGAGTGATCGCCGCGCGTTTCGAGGAGTTCAAAGCAGCCATCCACAAGCTCGTGATGGAAAGCTTCTTCACCGAAGAAAATTTCATGAAGTTCGCCGACACGGCCCTGCACCAAGGGCTCGACGCGGAAACCTTGGAAAAGTCCATCGACATGGACGAGCTCTTCGAAGGCTTCCTGCAAGTAGTGGCCCACTCAAAATTCGGAGGCATGCTGTCCATGTTCGGCGGGGCAAAGGTACTCGAACCCCTGCGCGACCCCTTCAAGGAGGAGTTTCGCAAACGCCTAAAGCAAATCGTCGATTCGCTCGATATTAGCCAATCGCACAGCTCATTCGAAAAAGTACAACCCATGATCGAGGGACTCGTCCGCGGGAAGCTCGACGAGCTCACCGCGCCTCAGGTGAAACAAATCCTCTCCGACTTGATTCGCGAACACCTCGGTTGGCTCGTGGTTTGGGGAGGCGTGTTCGGCGCTTTGATCGGACTGCTTTCAACCAGCCTGCAAACCGCCTTTCTCTAATCCCACTCACTCCAAGAACGCCCAGCTCAAGCTTGTAATCCGAGCCAGCCCCCGGCATTTACCCAGACACAGAATCCTGAAATGAAGCCTCTCAGCCTGACATCCCTCGCCTTGATCGGCGCAGCCCTCCTCACGCCCGCCACGCCCCTGCTAGCCGGACCTCGATTCGCGGGCGGAGACGTGACAGTCCAAGGGACTGTATCCATCACGGAAAGCAGCCGCGTGAGTCCAAATTCGAATGCGGGATCCGACACCATCTACGGGTTCACGCCAGCAATCAGCTACACGCGAGAATCGAATAGGATGAACCTAGAGGGCAGCTTGAGCTTTCCCGTACGACGTTACGACAACAACGACTCGCTCGATTCTGACTCCATCAGCTTCAACCTAGGCGGAGAGATTCCCTTCGGCGCCGGTCCGAAACTATCGGGCAACTGGGGGGTCAACTACTTCGACGGCGTGCGCGAGAGCTTTCTCACCAACCAAAACCTCGACTCTGAAACCTTCTCAGTCAGCGCCTACGCCGACTACCTGCTGCAAAGACGCCTCAGTTTCCGCACTCGAGCATCTTACAACGACCGGTCAAACGACGGCGTCTTCGGCTCGTTTTCAAGCGCCAACACAACGACCCTTTTCGCAGCGGGACTGCATGCCCGCGAACTGATCCGCGGACGCATCGGCATGTATGCGGAATACCAAATCCAAGAGCGCAAAACGGATTTCATCACTATCGGGGACGAGGCCGTGGACGATACCGACGACGGCCTAAACTTCGGCATCACTGGCCAAATCCTCCCCGAACGCCTCTTTCCAAAGCTCGATGCTGACCTGTCCTTCGGATTCACTTCCACGAGCGTCAGCGATCGCGTGAACTCCCGTCCCAATAGCGGCAACAGCAACCGCCTCACCCTCAACGGAAAGCTAGGCTACCCGATGAACGCCAAAACAAACGTGGCGCTCACCTACAACCGAAACCTGGAGGTCACCGACGACGATCGCACGGTTGAACGAAGCCAGGTGAACCTCGCTGTCGACTACACGCCCCAGCCCAAGCTAGGCTTCGTCGCCTCTATCGGCATGAGCAGCAACGACTACATCTACGATGTCGACTCGCGAAACGACGACGTCTTCACCGCGACCTTCAGCACGCGCTACTCGATTCGCTCCAACTGGTCAGCCAATCTCTCCTATAACTACCGCGATTCCTCCTCCAACCAAGCCATCAGCGACTACGATTCTTCCCAGATCACACTCTCCACTACGGTTTCCTACTAACGTGTACTCACGTAATCCAAAACCTAAAGGAACGGCATACGTGACCGAATTGATAAATAAGCGCCTAATAATCAGCTAAATGGCTTGCCAGCACAGCGGGCTCAGCAATCAATTCTAGGTAACCTTTCCAACCGGTTTGTACAAACGAGAATCCAGAACATGTCGATAAGAGTATTCATCGTAGACGATCACCCCCTCGTCCGTCAGGGCCTCACCCAAATCATCGGCGGACAAGAAGACTTCGAAGTGTGCGGGGAAGCCGAGGATTCACCTTCCGCGATGCGGGGTATCGACAACACGAAGCCCGACGTCGTCATAGTCGACATATCCCTACAAGGGAACAACGGGCTGGAACTCATCAAGAACCTTAAGGCCATCCACGAAAAGCTGCCGATCCTCGTTTTCTCCATGCACGACGAGTCGATCTACGCCCAACGCGCATTGCGAGCTGGAGCCAAGGCTTACGTGATGAAAAAGGAGTCTTCCGAAAAGATCATCGAAGCCATCCGCAAGATTCTCAAAGGCGAAATCTATGTAAGCCCTCGCGTCGCCGACCAGGTGCTGCACCAGATCGTGAACGGTCCCAGCAACGCCTCCGCCTCGCCGGTGGACCGTCTCACCGACCGCGAACTGGAAGTCGTGCAACTGATTGGACGCGGACTCTCAACCAGAGAGATAGCCGAAAGCCTGCACTTGTCGGTCAAAACCATCGAGTCCCACCGAGCCCACGTGAAGGAAAAGCTCAACCTCCGCAACGCGACAGAACTGGTTCAGTTCTCCGTCCAGTGGGTCGACCAGCAAGAGTCCTGATTCAAGCGAACAGCTGAATAGAATTTCAAAGGGACGACCGATTCGCGGTCGTCCTTTTTCTTTGTCGATATCCGGCAAGTCTCCCCTAGCAAGAAACACTCAGGGGAAAATTCAGGGCAAACCAAGCCGGTCCCCTAAAACCACCCGCCAATACTCAAGCCCTTTTTCTACTCTCGGCGCAGCGTCGGCCCGATTGTAAAAATAAAACGCAAAATGCTAATCTGTGGCAGCTTAATAACTGCCTCATGATCCTAGTAAATCCTCCCAAAGAAATTCTCTACATCGACGAACACCCCGTCTGCCACGCCGGCCTGCAAGCCTTTATCGAAGCCAGTCCAAGCCACGTGCTCGCATACGCCGCTCCATCCATCGACGACCCTGACTTGCCGGACTCCGTCGACCTGGCCATCATAGAGATCACTTCCACCCACCCCCGAGGCATCGCTGCCGTCCGCGAGCTGAAGCAAAAGTACCCGCATGCTCGCGTGCTCGTGCTCAGCAGCTACGACGAATGCATCTATGCCGACCGCTGCCTCAAGGCCGGCGCCAACGGCTTCATCATGAAAGCCGCTCCGCTCTCCGAGCTAAAGCACGCCATCGAAACCGTAACCGAAGGGGAGCTCTACGTGAGCGAAAACGTAAAGTCACTCATGATCAATCGACTGGCAAATCCCGGGGCCAGCGAAGGCTCCGCGTCCTTTCATAACCTCTCCGACCGCGAGCTTTTGATCGTCGAGCAAATCGGCATGTCAAAAAACAATAAAGAGATAGCTCAGGCGCTGCAAATTAGCGTAAAGACGATAGAGTCCCATAGATCTCGAATCAAAGCGAAGCTTCGCTTGGACAGTCCGCAGGACCTCATGCGGTACGCCATGCGAATGCACTACCTGTAAAGTCCCTCAACCATCCCAACGTCCTTCTCTTAAAAGTGAACTCATCAGCATCCTCCCGAAACGAATGTCAAAAAGCGCTCCTCGCGGAGGATGACTCCCTGATTCGGGAACTGGTCGCCCACTACCTGCAAAAGCTAGGCTACGAAGTCTGCGAAGCGCCAAACGGGGCGGTCGCCTTGGAACTGCTCGAGGCAAACGCTGGGAATTCCTTCGACTTGATCGTGACCGACTTGCTCATGCCAAAAGCCAGCGGCGAGACGGTAGTCAAGCAAGCGAAAGCCAAGGGCGCCTGCGATCGCTTCCTTATCATGTCAGGCAACCCTGTCGGTCCGCAGGACAAAAAACTGGGCATCGGCGCCCATTCCCGCTACATCGAAAAGCCCTTTACCTTCGGCGATTTCGAATCGAAACTTCACGCCTTGGTGGAAGAACCGATCCCTCAGGGAGCTTAGAGCGCATTTTGTTATTGCGCCCCCGAAGAATTCCCCTCTTTTAGACCGCTTTCACGTCAGAGTCTAGCGGCTACACCGCTCTACTCCGCGGAAGCTTCTCCCCTGAGAAGTCAGCGTCTAACCCAGCGAAAACTTGGTTAGGGACCGGCCCAACTGCCTGTCCGAACTTCCGTGCTCATTCGAAACACAAAACGAACACACAAATGGCTAACAGCAAATCAATCGACAAGGCCCAGATCATTGGCGACTTCAAGACTCACGACTCCGACACCGGATCCTCAGACGTTCAGATCGCCCTTCTGTCGGCTCGCATCAACCACCTGACCGAGCACCTCCGCACGAACCGCAAGGACTTCCACACGCGCCGTGGTCTCCTCGCCCTCGCCGCTCGCCGTCGCAAGCTTCTCAACTACCTGAAGAAGACTGACCTCGAGAAGTACAACGAACTTCTCCAGCGCCTCAACCTCCGCAAATAATTGCGGCCACCAGCGAAGAACCAAATCACCGGTCAGACATTGCAAACACAGCGATGATGATCCCCTTTCAAGCCTGCGAATTTCCGTTCGCGGGCTTTTTCGCTTTCCCAAATTTAGAACCAACTAAGTAAAACACCCGCGACGACCCGGCAGAACCCGATCCGTTTGAGGAAATTTCTGCATGTCGCGCCTCGCCCCTCGCGTGGTCGCCACATCCCGAAATCTCTTCAGATTTAGACCGATCCCGTTCGCCGAGTCGTCTCACACAAAGACGTAAAAGAAATAAATGATACAGAAACATAGCATCACCGTAGACGACCTCGACATCACATTCTCCACCGGCGACGTAGCGAACCTCGCCTCCGGCGCCGTGACCGTCTCCACCGGCGAAACCAGCCTCTTCGTTTCCGCTACCGTCGCCAAGACCGTGCGCGAAGGCCAGGACTGGTTCCCCCTCACCGTCGACTACCGCGAAAAGTACACCGCTGCCGGCCGCATTCCAGGCGGCTACTTCAAGCGCGAAGGCCGTCCTTCCGAAAAGGAAATCCTCACTTCCCGCCTCTGCGACCGTCCTTGCCGTCCGCTCTTCCCGAAGGGCTTCCTCAACGAAGTACAAATCATCGGTTTCCTCCTCTCCGCTGACCAAGTAAACGACGCGGACATCCTGATGGTTAACGGCGCCTCCGCTGCCCTCGCCATCTCCGACATCCCTTGGAACGGCCCCATCGGTGCCGTACGCGTCGGGCAAATCGACGGCCACTTCGTCGCCAACCCAACCATCGAAGAGCAATACGCTTCCGACCTCGACCTCATCTACGTCGGCACCAAGGAAGAGATGCTCATGATCGAAGGTTCCGCGGACCAGATCCCAGAAGACCGATTCCTCGAAGCCCTTCAGTTCGCCCACGAAGCCATCCAGCCCATCATCGCTGGCATCGAGCAACTCCGCGCCGAAGCCGGCAAGGAGAAGAAGACCTTCCCGCTTTGCGTCCTCGAAGACGAAGTTCGCCAGATCGTCAACTCCCTCGTTGGCGGCCGCATCGGCGAAGCGTGCGCCGCTGGCGACAAGCAAGAGCGCAACGCCAAGATCGACGAGCTCAAGGTTCTCGCCGAAGGTGCCCTGCAGGAAAAGTACGGCGACGACTACAATCCCGCCCAGCTCAACATGGCGATGGAAGAGCTCCTCGAGCACACCTACCGCAAGTCCATCCTCGACAACGGCGTCCGCGCCGGAGGCCGCAAGCCAAACGAGCTCCGCGAACTCAAGTCCAAGGTCGGCGTCGTACCTCGCGTACACGGTTCCGCCCTCTTCTCCCGTGGTGAAACCCAAGGTCTCGTCCTCACCACTCTCGGTCCAGCAAATCAGGCCCAGTCGCTCGACGCCATCACCGGCGGCCCGACCACCAAGTCCTTCATGCTGCACTACAACTTCCCTCCCTTCTCCGTTGGCGAAACCGGCCGTTTCGGTTCCCCTGGTCGTCGCGAGATCGGACACGGCGCCCTCGCTGAGCGTTCGCTCCTGCCCGTCGTTCCTTCGGAAGACGTATTCCCGTACTCGATACGCATCAGCTCCGAGATCATGGCTTCCAACGGATCCACTTCCATGGCATCCATCTGCGGCGGCTGTCTCTCCCTCATGGACGCTGGCGTGCCCATCACCGATCCCGTCGCCGGTATCTCCGTAGGCCTCGTTTCCGAGTTCGACGAAAACGGCAAGCCCGGTAAGCACCACATCCTCACCGACATCCTCGGTGAAGAAGACCACTTCGGCGACATGGACTTCAAGATCGCCGGTACCAAGAACGGTATCACCGGCTTCCAGCTGGACCTCAAAATCAACGGTCTCCCCTTCGACATCGTCAAGGCCTCCGTCGCTCAGTCCCGCGAAGCTCGCCTGCAAATCCTCGAAAACATGGCCACCGCGATCGCCGCGCCACGTGAAGAAGTTGCAGCAACCGCTCCACGTATCACCACCGTCCAGATCAACCCTGAGAAGATCGGCGCCCTCATCGGCCCAGGCGGCAAGAACATCCGCCGTATCGTCGAAATCACCGGCGCTCAGGTTGATATCAACGAGGACAACTCCGGCCGCGTGAACGTCTACGCCACCAGCGAAGAGTCCATGAAGCGCGCCCTCCACGAAATCGACCTCGTTTGCGGCGAAATCGAAGAAGGCAAGATCTACCGCGGTATCGTCAAGGCGACCAAGGAATTCGGCTGCTTCGTGGAAGTGCTCCCCGGCCAAGAAGGCCTCGTGCACATCTCCGAGCTCGCAGACTTCCGCGTCCGCAAGACCGAAGACGTCTGCAAGCCAGGCGACGAAATGGTCGTCAAGTGCCTCGGCGTCGACGAGCGTGGACGCGTTCGCCTCTCCCGCAAGGCCGCTCTCGAAGAGCTCGAAGCTCGCCGCGCCGCTAAGGAAAAGGCCGAAGCTGGCGAAGAAGAGCCAGCTGCCGAAGCTCCCGAGGCAGCTGAAGAGCCAAGCGAAGAAAAGACCGAAGCGTAGTCTTCAATCAATTACAGCGCCCAAGGCCTCACGCCTTGGGCGCTTTTTTGTTGGTAGGAGCGAGCTTGCTCGCGATAAGACTACAAGCTAAACAACCGACATGCCAAAAATCCTCATCGTAAACGACGACGGGATAGACTCCCCGCTCCTGCTCGCTCTCGTATCCAGTTTCCAACGACTTGGCGAAGTCGTGGTCGCCGCCCCACGCTACGAGCAAAGCTGGGTCGCCAAATGCATGAGCCGCTTCAAGGACGTCGACGTCATCGAGCGTAAAGATCTACCTTGCGAAGCCTACTCCATCTCCGGCTCGCCCGCCGACTGCGTCAATCTCGCCCTCGGACACCTCCTTACCGAAAAGCCCCTCTGCGTCGTCTCCGGCATCAACGTCGGCCACAACGCCGGCCTCGCTTACCTGCTCTCCTCCGGCACCGTCGGCGCCGCCCTCGAAGGCGCCCTGCACGGCATCCCCTCGTTTGCCGCATCCCTCGGGCTCGACCGCGGCGATTACGACCGGCTAAAGGACAATCCCCAAGCCCTCGGCGAATCGCTCGGCGGCAAAGCGGAACTCGCCGCCGAGATCCTCGCCAACTTCGTGGAGAAGACCTTGGCGTCCACCGAGCCCAGCTACGGCGTGGTGCACAAGATAAATTTCCCCTCCGCCCCTATCGAAGAAAATACGGAAATCGTCCGCTCGAATCCAGCCCGCACGGAAGCCGGCAGCTTCTTCGCCCAAAAAGGAAACGCCTATCGCTTCACCTACTGCGAGCTCGGCGAAAACGAACCTGCTACGCCTACGGACCGCGAGACGCTCATCTCCGGCAAGATCAGCTACTCGCGCCTCGACTTTTCGCAACTCGGACGCATTGTGTAGGCACAAGCATTGCTTGGCTCACTTCACGATGCCACAAGTCAGCCGCGCCCTCAAACGAGTCTTCCTGAGCCTGATGCCAGAAGCCAAGCTCCTCGCATACCTCGAAAAACACCCAAACGCCCGCAAGGCTGCTCCCAAAGGCATGCAATTCGTCTTCGACGGCTACCTCGGGAAATTTCGGGTAAACATCGATACCAAGTACAAGGTCGAGCGCATCATGTGGACCGGCAAGTTCGAGGAAAAGCTCGTCGCTCTAGCCAGCCAACGCGTGAGCGAAGGGTCCGTCTGCTTCGACGTCGGCGGCAACGTGGGAGCCATCTCCATCGCCTTGGCCGACAAAGTTGGCGACAGCGGACGCGTGCACACCTTCGAGCTTAATCCCACCAATTTCGGCCGCCTATCCGCGAACCTAGCCCACAATCCCGAGCTAGAGAAGCGGGTCACCCTCAACAACGTGGGCATTTCCGACCAGCCCGGCACCCTATTCTGGAGCGAAGATCCCGGCAACCCGGGCAACGGCATGCTTGGCGAAAAGGGCGACATCGAGTCCAAGGTCATCAGCCTCGACTCCTACTGCGTGTCCAACGCCATCGAAAAAATCGACTTCATGAAAGTCGACGTTGAAGGGATGGAGCTTCAAGTGTTCAGAGGAGCCGAGAACGCTCTCAAGAGGTTCAAGCCAACTATCTATTTCGAGACGCTCAGCCGCTTTTCCTCCGACGGAAACGAACAACTTCGACCGCATCGAAACCTACCTCGTGTCCCTCGGCTACGTGATGAACAAACTGCACGCCGACGGAACCGTCTCCCCCGCCAGCATTCGCCAAGCCGGATCCTATACCGTCGCGGTGGCAAAATAAAAACGGCAGGCGACCGGCGTACCCGTCCTTCCTGCCGCTCAGAGAACGCCGCACCAGTCGAAGACTCGCCCGGCAGCCATTTGCTGAGGCTACATCGGCTGGTCGGATAACGCCTCGAATCGCTCCGCCAATTCTGCCCGCTGCGCCAGCAAGTCAGCGGTCTCCGGTTCCAGCTCCTTCATTCGCGCCAACACCGTGTCTTGAAATTCTTGATAGCTCTCCCGCACCGCCGGGTCCGAGCTTACACTTTGCACAACGGGATTGATCTCGTTCCTTAGCCCCTTGAACTCGTCAAGCTTCTCGACGAATTCGGGAGATCGCTCCTCCGGAGCCATGCGCAGCTGAGGATTGCCGCTCAACGCTTCGATCAACTCGTCCTGGCGCTCGAACTTATCTTCGATAGCGGGCGACTTTTCGATCGCAGCCTTCTTCAACTCCTCGACGTAATCCGCCTCAGCAGCCTTCGGCCCCGCATGCAGCATCGCTTGCTTCTCCACAGCATCGATCCGCTGATCGATTTCCAACAGCTGGCGACGCACTGCGGCTAATTCGCTTTCGGGCTCGCTAGCCACGCGCTCGATCTCCAAATCCTTCAGGCTCTTCGCCCTTGCCGAACCTGCCAGCAAGGCAAGCGTGGCTGCCGTAAATCCGGCGACTCGGGACAGGCGAGAGATTCTCATCAGCGTTCCGCTGCTTGTTTTAGTCAACATAGGTACAGTACTTTCTATTTTTGGGTTAACTGGCAGCGAACCTCTACGTTCGAAACGATCCTCATGACCCCATTCGGAACAACAGAGGAACTGCCGCTTGGCAACGACTAGGAGCGATCTCCACTGTTCCAAAAAAGTCGGAATCCATCCGTGGCCTTCCCCATGCATGGAAAAAAGTCGCCCCGTGGCGCCTGCCATTGACAGCTTCGCCCGCCGCACCTAGACAAGCCGCTCCTTTAACCTAACACGCGAATGAAACCCGCAATCAAACCGAATCGTCCTTACTTCTCATCGGGCCCCTGCTCGAAGCGTCCGGGCTGGAGCCTCTCCGCCCTCGAAAACGCGTTGGTCGGGCGATCCCACCGCGCTAAAAACGCGAAGGCTCGCATCGAAGAAGTGATCGACCGCTCCAAGAATATCCTCGGACTGCCCGAGGGATACGTTTGCGGCATCGTTCCAGCCTCCGACACAGGTGCCGTCGAAATGGCGCTCTGGTCCCTGCTTGGCGCCCGCGGCGTCGACATGATGGCCTGGGAGTCCTTCGGTTCCGGCTGGGTGACCGACGTCATCAAACAGCTCAAGCTGGAAAACGTCACCAAGCACGAAGCCGCCTACGGCGAAATTCCCGACCTCGCAAAAGTCAATTTCTCCAACGACGTGGTCTTTACTTGGAATGGCACCACTTCTGGCGCCAAGGTTCCCAACGGCGACTGGATCCCTAGCGACCGCGAAGGCCTCACCATCTGCGATGCGACCTCCGCCGTATTCGCGATGGAACTACCTTGGGAGAAGCTCGACGTAGTAACCTACTCTTGGCAAAAAGTCATGGGCGGCGAAGCAGCCCACGGCATGCTTATCCTCAGCCCTCGCGCCATCGAACGTCTCGAGTCCTACACGCCCGCATGGCCGCTACCTAAGATTTTCCGCCTCACAAAGGGCGGCAAGCTGATCGACGGAATATTCACCGGAGCTACCATCAACACCGTATCCATGCTTTGCGTGGAAGACGCTTTGGATGGACTCAAGTGGGCCGAGGAAATCGGCGGACTTCCCGCCCTGATCGAGCGTTCCGACGCCAATCTCGCTGCCATCGAAAAGTGGGTTGAGCAAAGCGACTGGGCTGGATTCCTTGCCGAAGACAAGTCCATCCGATCCAACACTTCGATCTGTCTCAAGATCACGGATACATGGTTCACTTCCCTACCTGCTGAAGAGCAAGCGGCGGCGGCGAAGAAGATCGTTTCTCTTTGCGACGCTGAAGGCGTAGGCTTCGACTTCGGAGCCTATCGCGACGCGCCAACCGGATTCCGCATCTGGGGCGGCGCCACCGTGGATACGGCAGACATTGAAGCCCTGCTGCCTTGGCTAGACTGGGCATACGCAGAAGTCAAAGCCGGCGCCTAACCTCAAGGGAGGCCACAAAGTCGCTTTAAATCAACAAAACGGTCACTCGCTCGAGTGGCCGTTTTTTTATGCCTCCTTAAGCCGACGCTTAACAACACTCCAAACCAGTCCGCCAAAGAAATAAGCTCCACCTGCCACGGCCAACCACGGCAAGTCATATTTCAGGACGGCAAATGCGCCTATCAACGATCCTACGAAGAATGACAGGCAGAGAAAAAGCGGCACCATCATCCTCCAAATCTCTAGACGATGCCCCCTGATCCACATTCCAGTCATAACCCCCAAGTCAGTGAGAAGCCCTGTCATATGAGTGGTTCGAAGAACCAAACCGCGATACTTCGTCGCCAGAGCGTTTTGCAAACCGCAAGCAAACCCCGCGATTCCAATCGCAAACACCTCACTCGCCGACGCAACGAGATACGCCGCGACCAGAAGTATCCCAATTCCCGATACGATTCGGCCATAAGGCTTCGCCAACTCCAATTGCGGATGATGCAGCAGCATGCCCGAGACCAAAGCGCCGAGCACGAATCCCAAAGTCGCCATGCACACCAAATAAAAGCTGTGTCGATGGACAGCGTCGACGCTTGCAAAATCCGCAGCCAACCGAGAGATATCTCCCGTCAGGTGGCTGGCAGAGGCCCCGGTATTCAGCAAGAAACCGACATTAACGAAGGCCGCACCGAAAGCTAATATGCAACCGCCGAGCAGCACGTAGCGCGGTGGTACTTGATGCATCGCCTAGGACTCTTTCTTCGCAATCGGTTTCTTGTCCCAAGGAAGCTTCACCTTCTCAAGCGCCTTGTCCCAAACTTCATAGGGCTCGAAAATCTTGCCGGGATTGAGGATCCCCTTCGGATCAAGCGCTTTCTTGATCGCCTTCATGGCACCGATCTCCGCCTCGTTGCGAGCCACCGTCATGAATGGAGTCTTCGCCAAACCAATGCCATGCTCTCCAGAAATAGTGCCTCCAAGCTCGCAAACCTTCTTCATGAGATCCGCTACCGCTCCCTTGGCCCGCTTGCACTCTTCCTTGTCGCTGCGCGTATACATGATGTTGACGTGGAAATTTCCGTCCGCCGCGTGGCCGAAAGTCGGAGCGTTGATCTTCCACTTCTTTTGCATCTGCTTGAGGAAACGGGCAAACTTGGCCTGACTCTCCAAGGGGACGACGATGTCCTCGTTGATCTTGGAATCGCCCATGGAAAACATGGCCGGCGAACAGGCGCGACGCGCAGACCAAAGCACCTCCGTCTCCTTTTCCGTCCTCGCCTCGCGATAGGCTAGACCGGTCGCTTTCGCCCACTCGATAGCCTTCTTCTTGTCAGCGCGCAACTGCGCCGCATTGCCATCGAACTCCACGAGGAGCAGCGGCTTGAGCGACAGACCCTTGAATAACTTAACTCCAGCTATTTCTTCCGCGCAGTATACCGAATTGCTGTCGAGAAACTCTAAAATCGACGGATTGTGCCCGTCTCCCAGGAGCTTCTGCACCGCTTGCAGGGCCTTGAGATCGGAATCGAAAGCCACGAGGATCGTCCACTTCTTCTCAGGCTTCGGAAGCAAACGCAGCACCGCTTTCGTCACGACTCCCAAGGTTCCCTCGCTGCCGATCCACAAATCTCGAATATTGTACCCGGTAGCGAATTTCTTGTATTCGCCGCCCCATGACACCTTTTCTCCAGTCGGAAGAAACCCTTCCAACGCCAAGACGAAATCACGGGTTACACCATACTTCGCGCACCGCATGCCTCCCGCATTGCAAGCGATATTGCCGCCAATTGTACTGTATTTAAGAGACGACGGATCAGGTGGATAAAAGAGCCCTAACTCCTCGGCAGCCGCTTGAATCTGACCAACAACTGCGCCCGGCCCCACGATGGCCATCGACTTCGTCTTTTCTATCTTGATTCGATTCAGGTTCGATACGTCCAAAACCCAGCCTCCTTTGGCTGGAGCCGCTGATCCAGTAAGAGACGTGCCAGCTCCGCGCGTCGTAACCGGCACCCTGAATTCGTTAGCAAGTTGCAAGGTAGCGCCTACATCCTTTTCGCTGCGAGCGATCACCAAAGCATCGTACGCGAAGGCGAGCTTGAGGCTATCAAACGATGCCATGTACTTGGCATCGCCTTCAAGCTTCACCTTCCTAGTGCCCAAAGCCTCCAGAAGCTTTTCTGTTGCCTGCTGACGTTTCTTAGAAATCCGTGCCATAACCCGCAGCACTAGAGCAGACCCACGAAGAATCGCAATCGTCTAGTTCAACAGCCGCTTCAGCTTCGCGCCCATAAGCTGCAATCCTAGGAAATACACGGAAATGCCTGCTAAAATCGGCGCCATTACCATGATTAGATTTCCGACTAAGCCATCCTCGCAGCGAGTGGACAACCACCCAGACACTGCCACCACAATAAAGCCCATTAGAGCCGCCGCCATCGCGATGCGGGCTACGTCCCCAGCAAGCGACTTCAGACTCGTATCCAAATTCTTGCGACCTAGCTGCATGTGAAGCATCACCGTTTGCACGATCGCGGCGAAATTAGTAGCCACTGCAAGGCCAACCGCCCCGTAAGGACCCATCAAAAGCAAACTCAACACAACGTTCACACCAAAGGCCACCCCAGCCGCAACAACCGGCGTTTTGGTGTCTTTCAAAGAATAGAACGCCCGCGTCTCCACCGATACGAAAGAGTAAAACGGCATCCCCACCGCAAAGACCCAAACCAGCGGCACCGTCGCGCCCGTGTCGTTCTCCGAAAAAAGCCCACGCTCGAACAGCAATCCCACGATATCCGGAGCCAAGGCGCAAAGTCCCACCGCGGAGGGCACTGCCATGAGCAAGCACAACAAAATGCCACGACGGTAGGTCTGAGAAAAGTCACCCATCCGCTTTCCCGCGACCGCGGCGGTCAGGCTTGGAAATACCACGGTGGAGATTGCGATCGCGAAAACCCCGACCGGCAACTCCACCAATCGATTCGCGTAGTACAGCAAGGCCGCCGCGGAATCGCTGACGGAAAAGGCGAGTCCGCGACTCACCATGATATTGATTTGGAATACGGCCGCTCCGAAGATTCCTGGAATTGTCAAGATCGCCACTTCTTTCACCCGCGGCGATATTCCCAAGTCAAACGTCGGTCTCCACCCCTCCTTCATCAGGGCGAAGGCTGGGACCAACATTTGCAAGGAGCCGCCCACCATAGCCCCGCCACAGAGCCAATAGGTCTTCGTCTCCAAGTCGCCACCAAGATACCAGCCCGCGATTCCCAGCGAGAGAACGATGCTCGTATTCAACCAAACAGCAGTAAGAGCCGGTATTCCGAAGCGGGAAAACAGGTTCAGGGCGGCCGACAAAATAGCTGCTACGCATATCAGCAGGATATACGGAAATACGATCTGCCCAAGCTTGGCGGCAAGTCCCCACTTTTCCGATACATCGGACCGCAGCAATAATTCCAAACCGCCCAGCACGACGAAGGTGATTGCGAGGCAAACGAGCACTAGCCAGCTAAGCGTCTTGTTGACCAAGTCATGAACCGCCGCGCGCCCTCGCTCTTCCAACTCCTCGCTCAGGTTTGGCATCAACGCCGCCGTCAACGCCCCTTCTCCCAGCAAACGCCTGAAGAGATTCGGCAGCGTGAAAGCGGTGATGAAGGCGGAGTTCCAGACGGACGCGCCCAGCATGTAGCTGGTCGTCATGTCACGCAGCAGCCCCACCACACGAGAAAGCATGGTAAACGCCGAAACCAGCCCGATACGTTTAGCGAGAGCAGCCATCAGCTTTTGTCAGCGAACCGTTGCGGCAAACCGAGATTCGCTGCGATTCAAACTCTAGGCGCGGCGCAGGCCGACTTCCGTGATGAGCTTGCCCGACTCGACCTCGATCGCTCGGATGTTTTGCCACATCTCCAGCACTTCTTCCGGCCACGGGGTTTCCGCGATCTTCGACTCGATCATAGAGCTGACCAAGCCTGCCATGCCTGGGATAGGGAGCGAATTGATGCGCAAGGACTTCACCTTGAATTCCGGCCCTTCATCCGTGTTGTCGAACCCCACATTAGCCATCACCATGAACTCGACCGGGCTCCCGCTTTGATCGACCACGATCTTGAGCGAGGTGTAGATTTGATCCCCCTCGATCCGTACGTTGAACGGACTGACCTTGACCGGAGCCCCTTCCCCATCGACTGGCTCCCCGAAATCCAAGCTCTTGAAAAAGTAGTTCACTTCCCCCTCGGAGAAGGAAACAGGCCCCGGAGAGCGACGTTGGATCCGTCCTTTGCCGCTCCTCAGGTTTGGCGACTCGCCTCCATCCACGCGACCCGCCAAGTAATAAGTGTTGTAGTTGCCAGGCTTGGACAACAGAGCCGGATCCGGCACGCTAGAAGCGACGCTCACATTCTTGGAGAGCAAGAGGAACGCACCGAGAGCTATTCCGAGCGCAATTCCGGAGCACGCCGTGAAAATCAGAGTAGAGAGCTTGGGCTCCTTGGACTTCAGTTTTTTCATACGAGAGGTTAAAGGATAACGAGGCTAAGAACGGACGCGCTTTTCGAGATCTTTAAACGCGCAAGCCATTAAGTAGAAATAAAAGACCCCACCAAAAAAGAAGGGAAACGGAAGCAAAACGAGGCCCAACATGCAAAGACCGAGATAGGCTAAGGTCGGCACCGTGTAGCTGATCGCGCCCTTCTTGAGCATAATGCTGAGGGCTTCGGCGTTGAAGCAGTCCGAGATGTCCTGCTTCACTGAATACAAGTAAAGAGCGGCGCTCATAAGCGGACCCGCCATGAAGAGCACAGGTATCAATGGAATGCTCGCGATCATGCCATCGAAGGCAAACTCCGCGCAGAGCGTCACCACCGCGATAGGGAGCACCGCAAAAATCAAGCCGATCACCAAAAAGCGCAAGCCGTCCAGAAACAGGCCCTTGAAGTCTTCCCATTCAGGTAGCGAGATGCCCTTCTCGCTGCGACCTTGCTGGAAAATCTGGTAGAGATAACCGAGGGCGACGATGTTCACAATCGGGATCAGGCTGAGTACCCCGCCTAGGGCGCACTTCTTTAGCCAATTATTGTCTGAAAAGACTCGTTTAGATACTTGCTCGATTGTGGGCATTCCGGATGCTTTGGTTCTTTAACTGCCTGTAATACGCACATTTAAGATGGAGTTCAAAGAGAAATTACGAGCCTACCAAAGCGAAGTTGAATCCGCTGTAGAGCAATACCTACCCGCAGAGGTAACACGCCCCAGCCGCATCCACCAAGCCATGCTCTACAGCATGCGGGCCGGCGGGAAGCGCTTACGCCCCGTCCTCGTGCTGGCAGCCAAGCAGCTTTTCGGTGGGGACTTGAACGCCATGCCCGCCGCCATCGCGGTAGAAAGCCTGCATACCTACTCCCTTATCCACGACGACCTTCCTTCTATCGACAACGCCGATCTGCGCCGCGGCAAGCCCACCAGCCACAAGCAATTCGACGAAGCCACCGCCGTTCTCGCCGGCGACGCCCTCCTGACCTATGCATTCCAGCTGCTGGCCCGCCATTACGGAGACTCCCCTCAAATCTGCGCCAAACTGGTTGCCGAGCTCGCCGAAACCGCCGGCAGCGAGCGCCTGATCGGCGGCCAAATGGAGGACATTCTCGGCGAGGGCGCCCCGCTCTCCGAGGACACCCTAAATTTCATCCACCTCAACAAAACCTCCGCCCTCATCGAGTGCTGCCTCGTCATGGGAGGCATTATCGGAGGCGCCAGCGAGGCTCAAATCGACTTGCTGCGCTCCTACGGGCGCGAGATCGGGATCGCCTTCCAGATCATTGACGACATTCTCGACGCCACCAGCGACGAAGAAACCATGGGCAAGAGCATCGGTTCCGACGCCGAGCTCGACAAAACCACCTACGTCAAGCTGCACGGTCTGGAAAAGTCCCGCGAGTTCGCCCACGCCCGCACGCAGGAAGCCATCCGCATCTGCAGCACCTTGCCAGGCGATACCCAGTTCCTAGTCGGCCTCGCCAACTACCTCGAAAACCGTCTCCACTAAGCCCGCACCCATCAGTAGGGCTATCGCTTGCGATACGCCGCAACTTGCACGGTGCCCATCCGCATTTCGAGCCCCCAAAGATGTCGTCCCCGCAAGTCACCTTCGTTTCCTCGCTGCACGATTGCTTGAGCTACACTCAGGCCATGCTGCGCAGCTTGGAGGCGAGCGTCGACCTCGCCCGCCACCAGCTCGTCCTCATCGACGACGCCTCAAGCGACGGCACCTCCGACTTTCTCGACTCTCTGGAAAACCGGCCGGAAATCACCATCCTGCGAAACTCGGAAAACCTTGGGTTCGCCGCTTCCAACAACAAAGCCGCTGCCGCCGCTCGCCATCCCATTCTCGTGTTCATCAATAACGATCTCGAGTTTTCCGAGGGCTGGCTGGCTCCCATGCTAGAGGCCCTTTCCCACGCCCCCCAAGCCGGAGCCGTGGGAAACGTGCAGCGAAATTTCGCGACAGGACTGGTCGACCATGCCGGCATTTTCTTCGACTTGGACGGCCTGCCAACCCATGCCCACAAAAACCGCCGCCAGCCTCCTCGCGGAAAACTGCTGGAACGCAACGCCGTCACAGCCGCTTGCCTCGCCATCCGCGCCGAAACCTTCCGGAGCGTAGGCGGCTTTGACGAATCCTACCGCAACGGCTGCGAGGACGTGGACCTCTGCATGAAACTGAAAAAGGCCGGCTACCGCCTCTACGTCGCCCTCGACAGCGTGATTCGGCACCACATCAGCATCTCTCCCGGCAGAAACCGGCACAACGACCGCAACACGGAAACCTTTCGCCGGCGCTGGTCTTCCTACTCCAGGCAACTCGGAGAGAAAGAGTGGCCGCGTGAATACTTCCGGCGCTACGCCCGCTACTGGTGGCGTATGAACCCCAAGCTCGCCGCCAAAGCCTTGCTCATGCGCGCCGGCCTACGACACTAGTTCGCTTTTGCCTTCAATTCCCGCTTCAAGCGCGCAAGCTCCGCCCCCATCCACAAGCAGACCGGCCTTTTCCTAAATTCACGATGATCCGCAAGTTCCTCAAAACCAAGGCACGCAGCCCAATCGCCCGTCGCTGCGAGGACGACAAGCTCACCACCCTGCGACAAAAGTACGAGCTCTACTACCCCATCGCGGAGGCTCAAAACGGAACTCGTGTCACCATCGACGGCCAAGAACTGGTCATGCTCGCCAGCAACGAATACCTAGGACTCTCCCAACACCCGAAGGTCTTGAAAGCCGGTAAGGCCGCTCTTGAAAAATGGGGCAGCGGGACCATGGGGGCACGCTCGGCCAACGGCGGCCGCGGCTTCCATCGAGAACTCGAGGAGGAACTGGCAAGCTTCCTCGGAAAAGAGTCCTGCCACGTCTTTGCCGCAGGCTACCTCGCCTGCATGGCATCCATCACCGGGTTCGCCCAGCGGGGCGATATCATACTCGCCGACAAAAACCTGCATTCAAGCCTCTGGGACGGCATCCGACTCTCCATGGCAGAGGTCGAGCGCTTCAGCCACAACAACCCGCAACGCTTGCGGGACTTGCTAGAACAGCTCGACCCCCAAGCGCCCAAGCTCCTTTCCATCGAGGGAATCTACTCCATGGAGGGCCATATCGCCGCCCTTCCCGAATTCGTGGAAATCGCCAAGGAATTCCAATGCTTCCTCTCCCTCGACGACGCACACGGAATAGGCGTATTGGGAAATCAAGGACGCGGCACCGCTAACTACTTCAGCCTAACCGAAGAAGTCGACATAATCGCTGGCAGCCTCTCCAAGTCCCTCGCCAGCACCGGCGGATTCGTAGCTGGCGACGCCAGCTCCATCGAATATTTGCGAACCCATTGCAAGCAGTCGATATTCAGCGCCGCGATCAGCCCTTCGCAAGCGGCCTGCGCCCGCGCCGCCCTGGGAGTCATGCAAGACGAGCCCGAATGGAACGAGAAGCTGTGGTCCAACACGAAACGCTACAAGCAACTGCTCGAGGAACTGGAGCTCGATACCTGGCAGAGCGAAACCCCAGCCGTGCCGATCGTGCTCGGCGACCGCGAGCGGGCCTACTACTTTTGGAAACATCTCCGCGAGAAGGGCGTTTTCACCGTCATCTCAACGGCTCCAGGCGTTCCCCCTGGCAAGGATCTCGTGCGCACCGCCATTTCCGCGCGGCATACCGACGAAGACTTCGAACGCATCGAAGCGGCCCTACGCTACGCGAAGAAGAAGCTCTGAGTCCCCTCTAAGCACGCCCCATACCAGCGAGCGCGTGGTTCAAGCCTCCACTTCGACCCGCGGCTTGATGGTATCCAGCACTTCCTTGGCGGTCATCTGCCAAGTCGGCAATATCGAGGACTGAATCCCGTTCTTCAAATCGTCGACCAAATGGCGGTTCTCGATCAAACGACGCAATTGCGAGGCAAGATCCTCCGAATCCTCTGGCTTGAAGAAACTCACCCCGCCGAAGCGCGAAGTCTCCCGCACCGGCTGCAGCTTCGAGCTGAGCACCGGCAGCCCGCTCCAAAGCGACTCCAGCACCGGCAAACCGCAGCCCTCCGAACGGGACGTGAAAAGCATCAGGTCCATGGAAGGAATCAAGCGCTTCAGTTCCTCGTCCTCGATATGGCCATGCAATTTGATCGTACGCCCCGACTTGACCATGCGCTTGATGCGGCGTTCGATGTCCTTGCCGAAATACGGATTGGCGCGGCCGACGATATGCAAATTAAACTCGAGACCGTCGTCCCAGAGCCGACTGCACGCGTCCAGCGCCAAATCCTGCCCCTTGCGCTTTTCGATGATTCCCAACATGAGAACGTCGAAACTTTCTCCGCGCGTAGCCCTCGGAATCATCGGTTCGCTGAAAAGTCCGTCCGCTCCCAGCTGGATAGACTTTACCGAGGGCGAGTACTCGTAGCCCAGCCATTCCCAGTACTCCTCCAAGACGATGGAACTGTGCTGGGAAACCCCAAACACTCCATCGAAAAGGCTCAGCATCTTCATGTAGCTAGGGTGGCGCTGCACGCTGTGCGGCCAAGTAAACTCCGGATGGCGCAAAGGAATGGCATCGTGGAAGATCGCATAAGCCCGGCAGGTCGACGACTTGAGAAAGGCTTCGATTCCGGGACGTTCGAAATTGTTGAACAACTCAGCCGTCAAGAGGACGTCTTCGGGTTCGATGCTGAAAGCGCGGCCTAGGACCGGCGACCGAAAGCTCTGCTTCCGCTCGCTCCAAACGACTTCCACCAAATCATCCCCAAGAGCTTTCAACAGCTCCATTTTGAGGCAGTTCGAAACCCGTAACACTCCTGAATAATGGGACTGCTTGGATGCTTTGGTTACGTCGAATAAGAGGCGTCCTGACATGGGGGTACTTGCAAAATTGAAGCTTCCGTTTCCCTAACATGAGAGCCAGCCGCAATCTCTCAAGTCTCGAGCCTCATTTGTTATCCTTTTTTCCACGTCAGGCCCGAATCCCAAGGCGACTTCGTCTAGCGAAAACCGATGCTGGACAGGCCGCCTAATCTTCGGCGATCCGCAGGTAAAGGGAAGCCTTCCCCTGCGTCTCAGGAACCCTAAAGCTAGAACGCTCAGCAACCGCCTCCGCGCTTTCCACGAAAGTCCAAGAGCGGAGGTCCTCACTCTTCTCAACCCGGTAGAAGACGCCTGGTATCGACTCGAACTCCACTTCCAGGCCGATCCCAGGAGCGTAAGCCTTGCCTGTGATTTCCAGTTCCACAACTGCAGCTGCGGCGGGATCCCGATTGGCTCGATCCCCGAACAAATCCAAAACCTGCGCGTCCGACACCTCGAACCGATCCGAAAAGTCTGCCTCCGCCAAGGCTGACGGCACGCGTGGGCGGCGGAACCGAAAGTAGTCAACCGCCGCATTCAAGTCTGGGTTGTGTCCATCGATCGAGCTTCGGTTGTGCTCGAATGGATCCATCAACTCAATCGGACTCCAATCCGTGTAGGCCGTGATTCCCACCTGCAAAGTATCCGGCATGTCACTACGCCGGTAGCGACGATGCACTTCCCAATCCCTCCCCTCCAGCTTCCGAAGCACGAGAAAGACCTCCCCTATGCGCGCCACCTGTATGATCGCTCGCTGAGCCCCCTCGTCGATCTCCAAATGGGAAGAGCTGTTAACAGTGGACTTCACCTCAAATTGGTAGTGCCCCGGATTGTTGGCGGTGCCGAGGGACAGAAAAATATAGTTCTCGCCGTTGGCCGTCCACTCAGATGGTTGCGTCAGAGTATCACGCGGAGCGCGGGCCATGATTCCTGCCAGCGAGTAGGAAGAATTGGGAGCTCCCTCAAGGTTTCGGCCTCGCGGCTCTACCTCCATGGTGACAACGAAGTCGCCGGTAACCCGCTTGAACATAAGGATCCCCCTCCAGTCCCGATACCAAGAGCTCGTCTTTGGGACCATCGTCAGGTAGCCGCTGCGCGAAGCGTTGATGTCAAGCGACTCCATCTGGTCCGCCCCCCAACCTTCCACCTCGAAGATACGACTCCAAGCCGCTAGGGAGGACGCGTTGTCGAACTCGTCGCTCAAAGCCCTCAAGTCGTCGGCTAAGGAGCGAGTTGGACACGAAACAAGAAGTGCCATGAAAGAGAGAAGGATGAAGGAGCGCACAATGCACTGCCCTTCGGCAGCAAGCCGTTCCCCTAAGCAACCCCAAGCTAATTTGAGCTACTTCCCCAGTTTATCCCGACAAAAGCTCCGCGTCATCCTCCACGGGCCGTCTCCAAACACCGAAGCAGGTAGCCGGTATTCCTATCAGCCACGAATTCACGCTCTACCCACTGGCGAGCCGCCTGAGCGAGGCGAAGCCGTAAGTCATAGTCCTCTTGCAGGGCCCGACAGCGCTGTACCCATACCAGAGGCTCCCAAGGGGGGCAAAGATACCCGGTAACGCCCTCTTCAACCGCTTCGACCACCCCTGATACGGGAGACCCAAGAACGACAGCTCCGCTCGCCATCGCTTCCGGCACCACGTTCGGCAGCCCGTCGCGATCCCCGCTCGACGCGACGATTCCCGTATGAAACAAAAGGTCGGCCCAAGCGAGTTCGTCCAGCACTGCATCCTCGGAAAGCCTTCCAGTCAAACGTACCTCCGCTTGCAAGCCTAGCTCGCCGATCTCCGCCCGGATCTGCTCCTCCATCGGTCCGTCGCCAATGATCTTGGCTTCGAAACTCAGACCTGCGACCTTCAACTGACGATAGATTTCCAGCTGATAAGGAAAACCTTTCTTCTCCACCAGCCGCGCCACGCAAACGATCCTCAAAGGATCGCACTTGGCCCGCGGCTCTCGCGAGGCTGGCAACGAACTCAGGCCTCTACGAATGAGCTGCACCTTCGCCTCTGGGCACAATGCTCGTATCCGATTTTCCGCTACCTTGGTCGAGACGTGAACCAAAGCAGATCGCTGGCATTTCATCTCCAGCAACCAATCTCCTCCATGTTCAAAAATATCGTAGGCGTGAGCGCCCGACGAATAAGGAGCGCCCGATAAGGCTTGCGCCATCAAGCCGAAAGCTGCAGGTGCGCTCGACCAAACGCAGTGAACCACGTCAGGAGAAAACTCGCGTATACGGTTTTCCAATACAATCGCCGCTCCCAATCCAAGAAGGTTCTCGAAAAGGTTCAATGCCGACGCAGGTCTTCTGGCGTTCATCTCACGCACTAGCGGCATGAGCTCGGTTCCTCGCCGCCACAACGCCGCCGGGAGACGATAGAACAGCCTCAGGAGCTGCCATTTGGAGAAACGATGCACCGGATGCCCCTCGAAGTCTCCTTGACCGGCATGCAGAGAGACGATTTCCAGTGTCACGCCGGCCTTCATCATAGCCCGAGCTTCCCGCTGCAAAAAAGTCTCAGAGTAGACAGGGAAGCTTGTGGTGACGTATAGGATTCGCATGGAGGCTTTCGCAAAACCGCGAAACTAGGCGAAGGCTACGCTCCCACAACCTTTAAAGCAGGACGATTCTCCCCTCGCGCCGCATCCCGAGCCAAATCCACTAGCAAACGGATCGTATCGCGCGGATCGTCCTTGAAACGCATCTTGGAAAACCGCCGTTTCAGTTCGCTAAACTTCCCGGATGAGCGGAACCAGTCCGCCAGCAAGGCCTCGAAATCTTCTGCCTTGCTGATCTTTACCGCAGCATCGTCCTGCATGAAGTACTTTACCGTCAGCTTTTCCTGCGGCATGACACCGCCAAATCCATTGAAGACGATTGGACACTCGAAGTGCAAAGCCTCCGCGCAGGTGGTCGTTCCCCCTCTGGTCACCACGAAATCAGCGGCCTGCATGTAGAGGTGGATTTCGTTGGTGAACCCGGTAATGTTACAGCTGAAGTCAGGATTGCGCTCTTTCCAGCGCGAAGCTTCCAAAAAGACTTTCTGGTTTCGCCCGCAAACGACCACCGCTTGGTACTTGTCGGAATGCCGCTTCAAAACTTCCAACAGCGCGATGTGATTGTTCGCCCCAGCTCCGCCTGTAGTTAGGAATACGATACGGCGATCCGACCTTAGCCCCAAACGTTCCGTTATGAAGCGATGGCGTTCGATCGGCGTTAGCGCTTCGCGATAAATGCGGGGCATCAAGAACTGTCCGCGTACTACGATCTTCTCCTCAGCCAGCTTCAGGGCTTTGATCGCGTAATTCTTCGCCGTTTCCGTTCGCGATATGTACAAATCAACCGAGGGCTCGACCCAATTGCGGCTGTATCCGTACCCGCCGGAGAACTCCGAACAATAAGTCGCGCAACGAACGTGCTTCCCGAGCACCTTGCGAGCGTGCTGGAAATAGCCCCGATTCAGGCAGTCATGCACGCTAAATACCAGATGCGGACGGTAGCTGCGCAGCACTTGATCGTAATACGGCCGCCCAAGCGAAACCTCGTTCTTGTTCAGGAAACTCAAGCCCTCCACCAGCAAGTAGTAAGGATGGTGAAACCAAGGAGCGTGGCGCTGGATAAAGTTGTAGAAGTTCACCCCGAATCGAGCCACTCGCGAGGAATCTTCCAACATGCTTTCAACCCGCACGTCCACCTCCCAACCGTAGAGCTCGCGGACCCAGCGACGGAATGCCGTCGCCCGGGCGTCGTGTCCGCCGCCCGTGCTCGAAGTCAAAACCAGTATCCGTAACGCCTCCACTATCGATCGTTTCCTACGTTGTAATACCGAAGGTTTGCGGCCTGTTTCGTCTTTTGCGAGACCATTCTATGAAACAAAGAGGCAACAAACGCCTGAAAAAAGCCGCCTACACGCACCACCCCTTGCTTGTCTGAGCCAATGTATTTCACGAGTTGCTTCGCAACGTGTTCGGCGCTGGGACCATTCGCCACGTGCCGACACATAGCAGCCCAAACCCGTTCTTGGCGGGTGCCCTTCAAATCAACCTGCATGTAGTCGTTGAAACGCGTATTCACATCGCCAAGACGCAGCTCCAGGACACGAGCCAGTCGCGGATCACGCTCCAAGCGCAGCGACTCGCAAAACGCTGCCAACCCCGCCTTCGCAGCGTTGTACCCACTCATGTAGGGGATCGGGTACTCGACCGCGAGCGAGCCTACGTTCACCAATACTCCGGGACGCTCTTCCGTCCACTGCTTCATTGCGAGGTGGGCCAGCTTCATGCTTCCCAACAACATGGATTGGACCTGCCCCTCCCATTGCTCGAAGCCGCTTTCGCCAAATCCGCCGAAGACCCCTGCCCCCGCGTTGTTCACCAAGACGTCGCATCCAATTTCCGATATCCGTCCTTCGCCCCAAGCTGCCTCGACCGACGCGGAGCTGGACAAATCCAAGCGCAAAGGACTGATACTCTGCGGCCACTCGACTTCGCCCGGATTTCGAGAGGTTCCAAAAACCTGCATGCCAGCGGCCGCCAAGGCTTCAGCGATGGCGCGGCCGATTCCACGACTTGCCCCCGTCACCAACGCCTTTTTTCCCGCAAGCCGCATCTAACCTAAAGCGCCAACAATTCCCGGGCGTGCGAAAGCGCCGACTTGGCTTGACGGTCTCCCAACATGCGAGCGAGCTCTTCCACCCGGCTTTCCGATTCCGTATCCATCCTGCGGATCTTCACCGCAGCTCTATTTCCGCTCTGGTCCTTTTCCACAAGGAAATGCTGCTTCCCGAGAGCTGCGACTTGAGGCAAGTGCGTGATGCAAATCACCTGATGGTTGTCGCCGATCCCCTTGAGCTTTTGTCCAACGATGCGACCAATCTCGCCTCCGACGTTAGCATCGACCTCGTCAAACACCAGCACCGGCACGCTGTCGACGTCAGCTAAGATCGTCTTCAGAGCCAGCATCACCCGAGCGAGTTCGCCGCTGGAAGCCACGTCGCTGAGCGACTTCATCGGCTCGCCCACGTTCGGCGAAAAAAGCAAGTCAGGCAGGCTGTCACCGTGGGACTTGAGACTGGTCTGATCCAACATCTGGATACCGAAACGCCCCTTCTTGAATCCGAGCTCCAGAAGCATTTTTTCAGCCTTCTTCGCCAAGCTCTTGCCCGCGGTCAGTCGCTTCTGCGTCAAGCGTGAAGCTAAAGCTTTCAGCTCGCCTTCGACCTTGTCCGCCTCCGCATGCAAGCGTTGCAAGCTTCCCTGAATGTCGCCCTGAGACTCCAAACGCTTGGCCATCTCCTCGCGAGCCGACAAAACCGCTTCCACGTCGCGACCGTACTTGCGGCGCAGGTCCTGCCAGTCGTTCATCTTCTGAGTCACCTCCTGAGCGAATTCGGGCTCGAATTCCAATGAAGACCCCAGCTGCTCATACTCCGCTCCCAGCTCTTGAGTTTCGATAATCAAGCTGTTGAGCCGCTCCGCCAGATCGGACAGGCTCGGATCCAGCTCCGCCGCCTGCTCCGCAGCCCGCGAAAGCTGCGAGATCAAGTTCAAAGCCCCCTCGTCCCCGCTCAGGCCATTGCTCAACTCCGCAGTCAGTTCCAAGAGCTCCTGGGCGCCAGACACTCGATTGAAGTCCTGCTCCAATTGCTCGATGGACTCGTGCGACAGCTCCAAAGAATCGATGACCTGCAACTGGGCCTTGATAAAATCGATTTGGTCGGGAGCCAACTGGGACGCTCCCTGCAGCTCCTCGATTTCCCCTAGGATCGCCCGCCAAACGCGATATCGCTTCCCGTACTCCTCGGCCTCCTTCTCAAGACCTCCGAACAAGTCGATCAACTCCAGCTGGCACTCGCTCTTCAAGAGCCGCTGCGGCTCGCCCGGGCCATGAAAATCGATCCAGGTCTCGCCCAGCTCCTGCAAGTTCGTGAGCGTCGCGAAGCTGCCGTTGATGGAAATGCGAGACGGCTTGGAAATGTGCAGGGAACGCTTCAGCACCAGCATGCCCTCCTCGCAGGCCGGCAAGTCCATGCCACGCAACATGTCATCTATCGCTCGGGAATCCTCGAACCAGAGGGCAGCTTCCACGTCGCATTGCTCCGTGCCCGAGCGGATCACCGACTTGTCCGTACGCGCTCCGGAAAGCAGACTCAAGGCGCCCAGCAGAACGCTTTTACCCGCTCCCGTTTCACCCGTAACGACAGTGAATCCCGACTCGAAATCGATCGAAGCAGACTCCAGCAAAGCAAGATTGGCGATTTTCAGGTATTGTAGCATGGCGGCACTATAGTGGGACACCTCAGAAATTGGCTGTCCTACCCCTGAAAATCACGCCTGAAATTTAGCGAAATTTGTTCTTGCCCAAGAATTCGATCGATACCAACTTCTGGCCTTCAAATTTCGGACCGCCAAGCGCGGATTCGGAAATGGAAACGAAATGGGGGATTAGCTCAGTTGGTTAGAGCGCTACCTTGACATGGTAGAGGTCCCGAGTTCGAATCTCGGATCTCCCACCATTTTAACCGAAGGAAAACAGACGCCTTCGGTCTTTTTATGTCCAGATCTCAGGAAACGCCCCGGATCCGAGGTGAGAACGACCCGAGTGTCAGGCCTTCTCGTTTCACTCGTGAACGACGGAGCGAAGCGCAGATGGGCAATGCGCAGCATTGGGACGAAGTCCTGATGAGCGAAGCGAAGAACCAATCTCGGATCTCCCACCACCTAGGCCATTGTTTAAGAACGACTTATATCGTATCGGTAAGCAATTAAGGAATTTGCTTTCATGTGTCACGACAACACCTGTCGACACCTATTTCTGCTAATATTGGAGTCCTTTCTCTTCCAACTCGCTTCCGACTCGCACAACGAGCCCGAATTTTATTGCCCGCATCGCCCCACCGAGAAAGCACGACCTGTACCGCGTGCCCGAACCGAAGAAGAGCAAACGAGGCGAATGGCTAGCCCCGGCAATGGTAGGACAAGACCCTAGCGCCAAAAGCTCGCAAAGAAGCATACCCTAAAATATAAGAATCACTACATGCCCGTTACGCCCGCCACAGCCCTACCACAGCAGCCCTGCCTTCCAGCCCCCGTCCAATGAAAACGAAGGCAGAAATCACCAGCGAATCCTTCGCGAGCGACTACCGAAGCGAGCTGAGCGAGTGCCTTGGCACTCAGCGATCGAGCAAATCCGCAACGCAATCCGCAACAGACCTCGGCAAGCGAGCCGCAGAGAGGGGCATGCCCGTCAACAAACTGCTTTCCCTCCATTTTTCCGAGCTCGAGAAACAGTGGCTCGCCTTGCCCAATGCTGGCTTGCAGCCTGACCTTTCAACCAGGAAGCTGAGGAAAGCCAACCGTTTCCTATCTAACAGCCTCGCCCCGCTTGAAAAGTCGACCCGCCAGGAGCTCAAATCACTCCGATCTGAACTCCGAAGCACTCATAGCCAATTGACAAAGGAAAATTCCCGCTACCAAGACTTGCTCAAAAAAGCCACGCGGGACCAGGAGCGGGCAAAGCTCACCAACCGCCAGTTCCTCCTCGCTCAGGAAGCGGAGCGCAAGGAGATCAGCCGAGAACTGCACGATCAGGTCGCCCAGATACTCGCTGGCATCAACGTCCGGCTCTCCACACTCAAAAAGACATCCAGCATCGACCAGCAAAGCCTCGAAAAGCGCATTACAAAAACCCAGCTTCTCGTGGAGCAATCCGTCAAACTCATACACAGCTACGCCCGCAGGCTGCGGCCCGCCATGCTGGACGATCTCGGACTCCTCCCGTCCCTGCGCACGTTGATAAAGGACGTCTCAGAAACCGTAACCCTCGACATCCAGCTCGAAGCTTTCCCGACCATCGAAACGCTCGACAACCGCAGCCGCACCGTTCTTTACCGCGTAACGCAAGAGGCTTTGACCAATGTCGTGCGCCACGCGAATGCTAAAAACGCCACAGTGCGGATCCACGAGGCAGACGGCAAAGTCCATCTCACCATCAGCGACGACGGCAAGTCCTTTAGTGTCGGACGTATCCTCACTTCCCATACAAATAATCGGCTCGGCCTCATCGGTATGCGGGAGCGAGTGGAAATGCTGGGCGGATCCTTCGCCATTGAATCAAAAGCCGGCGAAGGCACCGAAATTATTGTCGAAATACCCACAACCCTCGACGACGAAAGAACCGATCAATGACTCACACTAGAATACTTCTCGTAGAGGACCACGCAATCGTGAGGGAGGGCTTCCGTAACTTGCTCGAACTCGAAGAAAGCTTCGAGGTAGTCGGAGAAGCCCCCGACGGAAGGACAGCGATCGCACTCGCCCACAAGCTGGCCCCCGACGTCATCGTCATGGATATCGCCATGCCCGGACTCAACGGCTTCGAAGCGACGCGCCAAATCCTCCAGGCCGCACCCGATGCTCGGATCCTCGCCCTTTCCGCGCACGGTGACGACGAATACGTTTACCACATGAGGGAATTGGGCGCCGCCGGATTTCTTCTCAAGCAAAGCTCCGGCGAAGCCCTGACCTGCGCCATCAACGAAATCGCAGCCGGACGCTCCTATTTCAGCCCAGCCATCCAACAACGCCTCAGCAGAGCCGAACACAAAGACAGGCAGGACGGGATCCGCTCCGGCAAGGCAAAGCGTTCCCTCACCGCTCGTGAAGCAGAGGTGCTTCAACTCGTCGCCGAAGGAGCGGCCAACAAGCAAGTCGCCGCTGAGCTGGGCATCAGCATCAAGACCGTCGAAAAGCACCGCCAAAAACTTATGGACAAGCTCGACATCCACGACACCGCCGGCCTCACCCGCTACGCCATCGCAAACGGTGTCATCGAAAACAGGATACAAGCCACTACAACCTAGAGCATTTTCCAAGTTTCTAGTCGCAAGGAGGCAGGCCGGAACCTGCTCTGCAAGGCCAGATAGGTTCGGGGCCGCCACTCCGTAGGCCACTGCAAGCTTGCGCACGGGACGAGGCTAAACCAACACGCTCATACCTCTGCAGATCCCATCTGTAGGTGGTACAACGCCCCATATCACCAGAGTAATGTTTAGTATAGTATAGACTCTTGCTTGCCGAGAACCGCCATCATCAACTCACATTTCCATCAACTGTGTTCGGCAGCGAGCGACGACACGCAACAGTAGCAGTGTGAAAGAGGTAATCGTAATTGGCATCGGAGCATTGTTTTTTATGCTAGCCTCGATTGTCGTCACCTTTCTCTACGCGTTCTACAACAGCCCGAAATACGAGCGTAAAGAACACAAGAGAGGGAGCTAGAAAACCAATAGCTCCCCAGCTGCTCCCCAGCTGCCAAGCGAGCCCATCAAGGGGGTTAAAAGCCTCTGGGACACGAAACAAGAGCCTGAAGCCTGAGGAGCGAATCTCCCAGATGCGGCTGCAACCTAGTCCTCAAGCTCTTTCCTTCCGATTTTTCGAATAGTAATGGCACATCCGTCTAAGGCCCTATTCTGCATATCGCGGTCCGACTCACCCGTCACATCGATCTTTGCCTGCTCGTAATCGGATTGTGTAACGCTCGCCGACGTCCGCCCTGAAAGACGAGCCAGCTCATGAGCCCGCTCGTTCACTCTCGCGCGACCAGCGCCGCTCGCTCCCGTTTCTATTGTAGACAGTGTTTTCGATAAAAAACTTCGATTCATAATGGATTCCAAGATTTTATTATAGAAACACCATTTCCGCAATAGGGCACGAACCTACCGCCCAATTGGCCTCAAAAACGATACATCATACTCAGTATCCCCTCGTTTCCACAATAGCCAAACAACCTCACCCTGCTACGGTGATATATAAACTCCCAATACGAACCTTCGAAGTTCAAAATGCTATTAAACAGGCCCGGTAGGCAATCACCCAATAGCGATAAACAGAAGTTTCTGTTACCTTGGAATCCAACACTGCAATGTCTTTGCCTAACAACTGTTGCCCGGACCAAATAACCTTACCTTGCCTAAAACACTGCGATCCACCGTGTCAGCCGACAAAGAGAGGCACCCTATTCGTTTCAAAAACCGCAGACACAGGGGAGCTTGCTCAACCCCAATATCCCCTTTCTCGACGCAATCCGCTATCAAATAAAACCCAGAATCGTGACCTAACGTTTTACGAGGTTTCGAAGAGTAGATTATCGATATCTGTGACCACTCTCTAATCAGCGTTTAACGGAGACAATTGATTACTATATTTTAAATAGGAACGGAAACTCACCCCTTCATTTCAACATTAAAAACAAACATCAAATAATATGCTTATAAATTCTAAATACTTCAAGCGAATCCTTATCGCAGCATCGGCTTTTTCAGTCATTGCAATGGCTTCAACGTCTCGAGCGACCATATCCGTCGAACTCTCCCCAACAGTCACTCCTGCAGCAGGCGGGTTCTTTGACTGGTCCTACGATACAACGTTTATCAACAGCTATACCCAAAAAAATGAATCACGGATTACCATTTTCGATTTCGAGGGATACGTGCCCGGCTTTGAAGTCACCCCCTTTGGCTGGACATTCACGACCGCCCCAACTGGCCCAGCACTTTTATCCGATGCAGCTCAATTGGCGGTGCCTTCCCACACCGACTTAAGTATTCCCAACCTAATCTGGAACTTTACTGGAATCTCGGGTCCCACCTTGGACTCATCGACATTGATGTTCGGGGCGCGCAGCATGTATGGGGAAGAAGTAATCCGCTCGTACGGAACGCGTGATCGCGCTGACAGTGGAATAGCGGAAACCAATTCAGCAAGCCAAGGTCCCACCTACTCGCCGAAATCGCATGCAGTACCTGACCAATCGTCCACACTTGCTCTGTCCGGAATTGCACTATTTCTGATCGGAACACTCGGACGTTTCCGAGCCAAAAATAGATCTTCAGGCAAGCAATAAAGCGGTCCAGGGCAACCACCCAACTCACACCCACCAATGGCCCATCGAAGATGGGCCATTACTTTTCGCTCCGGTCCCAAACAAGGATCTATTCCGAAACATCGAACGCCCCCGTTCCCTTAGAACAAGAGCACAAAACATGAAGGCAGACACCAATATCGAAGTCGACAGGGAGCGCGGAAACTTCCGCTTCACAGAACACCACACCTACGACGCTGGCACCGGCCTGAGCGAGCAGACCATCGACTATATCTCCGACGTCAAAGGGGAAGCGGACTGGATCCGCGCCTTCCGCAAAAGGGCCCTCGCCACCTTTCTCAAAAAACCGCTTCCCACCCATTGGGCCACCACCGACCTGGCAAACATCCACTTCGACAAGATCCGCTACTACCTCTCCGGAGACCGAAAGACTAAGAAAAGCTGGGACGAAGTGCCCGACGACGTGAAGCAAACCTTCGAGCGCCTCGGCATTCCGGAAAACGAACGTCGCTTCCTCGCAGGCGTCGAAGCCCAGTTCGACAGCGAATCCGCGTATTCAAACATCAAAGACAGCGTGTGTAAACAGGGCGTGCTGTTCATGGGCAGTACCGAAGCACTGATGCAGCACCCGGAGATTTTCCGCAAATGGTTCGGAAAAGTCATCCCTACTGCGGACAACAAATTCTCCGCGCTCAACAGCGCCGTCTTTTCCGGCGGCTCCTTCATCTACATCCCGCCCGGGGTCAAGGTCAGCCACCCGCTGCAAGCCTACTTCCGCATCAACGCGGAAAACTTCGGACAGTTCGAGCGCACCCTGATCATCGCTGACGAAGGATCCGAAGTCACCTACATGGAAGGCTGCACCGCCCCAAAATTCGACACTGCCACCCTGCACAGCGCCGTCGTCGAACTCGTCGCCCTGCCCGGAGCTAAGATCGAATATATCACTGTGCAGAACTGGTCATCCAACGTCTACAACCTCGTCACCAAACGAGCCCTCGCCCACGAAAACGCCATCGTCAAGTGGATCGACTGCAACATCGGCTCCCGCCTCACCATGAAATACCCCGGCGTCATCCTCAAAGGCCGCGGTGCCCGCGGAGAAGTCCTCAGCATCGCTCTCGCGAACGACGGCCAACATCAGGACACCGGAGCCAAGATGATCCATGCCGCCGACAACACCTCCAGTAACATCATCGCCAAATCCATAAGCGTCGGTCACGGCCGATCCACCTATCGTGGTCGCGTCCACATGCCCAAGCGCTTAAAAGGCTGCAAGAACAACACCGAGTGTGACGCCCTCCTCATCAACGCCTCCTCGCGGACCGACACCTATCCCGCGATAACCATTCAAGGACAGCGAAACGTCGCCCAACACGAAGCCTCTGTAAGCCGCGTATCCACAGACCAACTATTCTACATGCAGCAACGCGGACTGAGCAACGCCCAGGCTATGAGCCTCAGCGTTAACGGCTTCGTGAACGACCTCACCCGACAATTCCCCATGGAATACAGCGTCGAGCTAAAGCGCCTCATCGAACTGGAAATGGAAGGTTCCGTAGGTTAGATTCAACTACAAACGAGCAGGACGCCACGCACTAAGTTAGGGCGTCGATTGCTCCGTGCAACCCGGACACAGACCTTATGATGGATCAATTATTAGAGTTAGGAATGGGCGTCTGGACCCTTCTCGGCGCCATCGTCGTTATCTGTATCCTATATGCAGTGACGAAGAAGCGACCTAAATAGGCTTGGGCAATAGCTCCCCCCGAAAAGTAGGACTCAAATCCAATCCTCCCAAGCTAACGCCAAACGGGAAGGGATGGACTTTTCAAGTAACCGCCCCGAGAGTGTTATCGAAATCCAATCTCGCATGGAAAAAGGGGAACGATTCAATAGCATAACGCACATCGCCGGAGCGGTCTTAGCCCTTTGCGGAGCCGCCGTTCTGGTTACCTTCGCGTCGTTGCAAGGCGACCCTTGGAAGATCGTCAGCTTCAGCGTGTACGGCGTCAGCTTGCTCCTGCTCTACGCAGCCTCAGCCCTCTACCACAGCCTGCACGCAGGACGCGCCAAAGCCCTGTTCCAGACCTTCGACCATATCTCGATCTACCTTCTTATCGCCGGCACCTACACGCCCTTTACCTTGGTGACCCTGCGCGGAGGCTGGGGCTGGTCGCTCTTCGGCGTCGTGTGGCTCCTCGCCCTGGTCGGCTCCATACTGGAGCTTCGCCCTAAGTCCGCCAGCCGCGTCCCGTCGGTATCGATTTACCTAGGCATGGGCTGGCTGATCCTCGTCGCCATCAATCCCCTGCTAGATTCCCTGCCCCGCTTCGGACTGTTGTGGCTGGTCCTAGGCGGCTCGCTGTACACCGTCGGCGTAGTCTTCTACCTCTTCGCCAATCGAGTCCGTCACTTCCACGGCATCTGGCACCTTTTCGTCATCGCCGGAAGCGCTAGCCACTTCTGTTCAATCTTTTTCTTCGTCAATTGAAAAGGATAA
Source organism: Pelagicoccus enzymogenes (assembly GCF_014803405.1). Taxonomy (NCBI): domain Bacteria; kingdom Pseudomonadati; phylum Verrucomicrobiota; class Opitutia; order Puniceicoccales; family Pelagicoccaceae; genus Pelagicoccus; species Pelagicoccus enzymogenes. The sequence goes on along the minus strand of NZ_JACYFG010000007.1, from coordinate 226,922 downwards.
TGTATTATGTATCCACTTCACATTACAATCTCCCAACTTCTTCTATTTGATATAGACACTGGCGATACTTGAAGCATTTAGGCTCTGAGAAAGGTAAAACCCGAGGATGCAGATAACAGGTTTTCTACTCCCTCACCCACCGACAGGGAAGCTACTTGAGTCGGCGGAATACTGCCAGACCAAAAAAAGCGCGGCCACCTTTTCGGCGACCGCGCGGTTTTCCCTCTGATCCTCAAAACGAGATAGAACAGTCCATTACCCTTTGACGGTCATGTTGTTCGTCACGGACTTAACGCCGCGAACATCCTTGGCAAGTTTCCCAGCGAGCGAGCGGGCCGCATCCGACGCGGCAACACCGCCCAAAACCACCACGCCGTCGATAGTGGAAACCGAAGTCTTGAGCGCATGCGTCGATTTGCTGTTCAGCAGCGCAAACTTGACCTGGGCCGTGATTGAGGCGTCGTCGACCAACTCTGCAACCGACTCCTCGCCATCAGAAGGCACTTCGATTTCAATGTTGTTGGTCACCGACTTCACCCAGTCGATCTCCTTGGCATAGATCCCCGTCAGCTCCTTTTGCGCTTCGTTGCGAGCGGTGCCCCTCAATGTCACTACGCCATCTTCAACCGAGACATCCGTAGAAGCGGCGCTCACGTTGGCCTTTACAAGCAGCATGCTGCGGACCTTGAAAGCCATCCACGCATCGGAATGTTCTTTGTACTTCGACTCGATCTCGAGGTTGTTTTGCACCTTATCCACGCCAGGTATCTGCTTGACGGTATCGGCTGCCAGATCCTTTTCGCCTTGGTCCTGAACCTTACCGGATAAAGTGATATTTCCATCAATTGATTTGGCGATTACATTGCCGGACAATACCGTGCTAAAGTTGTAGGACGACTTGGCCGCTTCCTCGATCTTGCGATCGCTCTGAGGCGAGGCAGACAACAAGGCGGGGCTCGCGATCAAAGCGAGGAGCACTGATAGATATTTTGTTTTCATATTGTTTTCATAATAATTATATTATCTGCGCGAGTCGCGAAGATAGACTTGATTATATAATACCGTACTCAATCTCCTTTCGCCATGGGGCGTTACCCGCTACGTGCGGACAATGGAAACGCCTCGCTTGCGCCTCGCGCGCTTAGGACAAGGCCCCATAGAACTCACGCCTACAAATCGCTTACACTGCCGACATGAATATCTTACTTCTCGTTTTGTTGGCTGTCATTCTATTCGGAGGCGGTGGTTTCTATTACGGTGGCCCCGCCTTTGGTGGCGGCGGACTCGGACTGGTCCTACTCGTCTGCTTAGTTATATATTTCCTAGGCGGTTTCCGAAATCGCCTCTAGTTTCACCCGAGCCGAATCAAGTGGAGGCGCTAAAACCACGACTCGGCCCGCTATTCGGAGGATTCCCGCGGTAGTAGAGTCGTGAGCGTCGTGCCATCGTCGCCAGCGCTAACCTCGATTGCGCCACCGTGGGCGCGTGCGATCTCCGACGCGATGAATAGGCCGAGGCCAAGGCCTGGTCGACTTCCATGGCTCGACCGCAACGCAAACGGCGAAAACAAGGATGCCCGGTTTTCCTCGGATAGCGGCGGCCCGCCATTCGTTATTGCGATCCGCACCATATCCCCCCGATAGTCGAGCCCGATGTTCACAGGCTCCGAAGGCGGGCTGTGCTGCAGCGCGTTTCCCAACAAGTTGGAAAGCAGTTGGCGGAAGCGGACCTCATCGACGCACGCCACCACTGGATCCGAATGTAGCAAGCGAATAACCCGCCCTGGACGAGACAAACAGAGTTCGCTGATCGCTTCGCTCGCAAGTACAGTCAAGTCCAACTGGCATCGGCGTTCCAATGGAATCCCCTTGCCTAGACGACCGCGGGCAAAGTCAAGCAGATCCTCGATCAGATTCCCGATCTGAAGGCCACAGCTGCGGAGGATCTGATACAGTTCGTCGCGGTCTGGCCCGTCATTCTGAATCCGCATCAGGTCCGCTGCCCAGATTATGCTAGTCAAAGGGTTTCGTAGATCGTGGCCTAGCACCGCGATAAACTCCTCGCGAGCTCGGCTTGCCTCCCGTTCCGCTAAAAGTTGCTCCTCGAGCTCCTGCCGAGGACACTTCGTGCACAACTGCTGTCGCAGGAGCTCTCCCAGCAGCGTCAGCACCCCTACCATATCGGGCTTGAATGCGTTCGGCCTCCCGTCAAAGACGCAAAGCCATCCAAAAAGCTGCCCTTCGCAACCGGAGATCGGAAGCCAGATGCACCTACCCGGGCCAGCAGATGGCGGGGTTCCGTGCTTTCGAGGAAACCGCTCGGCTCCCACCGATTCCGCGAAAGGCAAAAAAGCCGAGTCGCCAGAGCGTACGAGAATGGTTTCACCCATCTCAAGCCGGTCGTCTACAGCGAGGCCGTAGTCCATGCAGTCATGGACGCCACACGCCGTCCATTTCCCATCCATCAAGCGAGCCACCAAGGCCAACCGCATGCCAGTGAGCTCGCAAACAAGCTTCAGAATCGTCGGCACAGCACTGGCAGACGCGGGCTGCGGAATTTCTCGGGAGGATGTAGTGACGGACATAACAGAGTTGCAAGTCGACGCTCATGTGAAATCGGCGACCCTGCGGCGACCCTGACCATCGGTTTCGGTTTTGAACAAGGATCACCTATGATGCACAGAAAAGCCCAATGCCCCAATAGGGTCATACCCGCCCCCAAGCCGCGAATGGAAGAGAGGCAGGTCTAGGCCCCATAGACGCATTCTCTCGGACCGGCCATACTCCCTCTGCAATGCAGATTCAGATTAACACCGACCGAAGCCTCGAAGGCCGCGAAGCCTTGTTTGCGTACATCCGAAAAGTCGTAGCGCACTCACTCAGTCACCAAAGCGAACACATCACCCGCGTAGAGGTTCATTTGGCCGACGAGAACGGCGCCCATGACGGCTCGAAGGAAATGCGCTGCACCATGGAAGCTCGACTTGAACACCACCAGCCCCTCGCCATCTCCCATGAAGCAGCAAACATACACCAAGTGGTCAACGGTGCCACTGAGAAGCTCGCTCAATTGGTCAAAAGGACCCTCCGAAAGCTAAGGGAAGAAAAGGGTCACCGCACCGATCCGCCGCCACCAAGCCCGGAAACGACGGCTCTGTAGGGACCCGATGTTTGGAACGTAATAATATACAACTCTAACACACACATCGTTGGGGAAGCGCGGTTGCATGCGAAATGCCGCGGATCATCCTACTCGTTCGCATCCGTTGCCTCTACAGCTCCGCTCCGACGCGTGCATTCACGCTTTCGATCTACCTGTTCCAGAGAAACGCGTGGGCTTGGTTTAATTCGACGAGCCGCGAAACAGGCCAGCAAGGCCTATCGCAAGAAGAGTGGCACCGCCCGCCAGCATCCAAATTGCTTCGTCCGTCGGCGATCCGGTAAAGAAGTTCGAAAATGTGGAGCTAATCGAGTCGGCGGCACTCAAGCCATAGACAATAAGAGCGCCACCACAGATCGAGAGGCCAATTGAAAAAATTCTATTCATAAGCATAGGTCATGGAATCGGGCTACTTTTCCAGGGCAACCAGCATACTCGAGAATCGTAGCTCCCACTATGGGGCCTAACCCGCATCGAGAGCTAGAGAGGGCTTGATACACCTCTTCAGGAACGGTCCACAGCACCTCGTAATGCAAGTGCCCGTTAACTAGCGCGCGAGCTCCCCCCAGTAGGCGAAGACCCCGTAGCGGCAAAAGCAAAGAACCGTTAAACTCCCAACCAACTAAATAGATCAGGGACAGGCGCAGCGGCATCAAACAAAACGCCGCAAGGTGATTCCGTCTTCCAACGGATGGCGGCCAAGGCAGGTCGACCCAAACGAAATTCAAGAAACGCGAACCAACGAAGCAGCCCTGCGAATCGTAGTTGTTTAATACATACTTCTGACTATTTCCGTTCGGTTACCAACCAAAATAAAATATGAAAACACATACATCACTTATCCTGCTCGCAGCTGTTGCTGCCCTGCTAATCGGTTGCTCTACCCTAGGCTACAAAAAAGCCCAAGACACTTCGTCCTCACTACGCGAAACCGCGCAAAGCATCGACGATAGCATACCGCCCCTTGATGCCGTCTTGGTGGCTCTCGACAACCTCGTGAAAACTCCAAACCAAAACCTGATCGACCAATATCAAAGCTACAGATCCGCATTGGCCAACCTAGGGTCTTCTATTGGAACGATAAATTCAAGGGCTCAGGACATGCAGCTACTTGGAGACGCCTATTTTCTCAACTGGGAGGGCGAGCTTGCCAAGATTCAGAACTATGAGATCGCAACAGACAGTCGTGATCGCAAGACACTTGTATCCAAAAAGTTCAGCGCCCTGAGCGAAAAATATGTTTCGCTCAACAAATCGCTTACCCCCTTCATGTCGGACCTTACCGACATCCGCACCGCCCTAGGCACCGACCTCACGGAAAAGGGTCTGAAATCCGTCGAAGGCGTCCTGAAAAAGTCAACTCGCGAGGGTGCCCGCATTCGCGATTCGCTCACGAACCTCTCTGCGGACTTCCGCAATCTCGGTATGGAAATGGAATCCTCCTCATCGGTAGCTGATACTGCTCGGTAACGAGTAATTCGCTTCTCTACTTTTATCAAAAATGTCCCTCCTCTCCACTCTCGCGCAATTCGCTCGGTGGTGGGAGAGGCAACAAACACAAAATCACTATGAAAACTATAATTCTTTCAACCTCACTCATTATCGGGATTCTAGCCGCTGGATGCTCGCAACCATCAGAAAAATCCATGGCGGCAGAGAAGACGGCCAAAGACCCGGTCGTAAAAACGGAAGCGTCTATTGACACTTCCTTATCCAAAATGAAGGCATTCTCGTTCGAGCAAAAGCAGGCTTTCTCCGAAGCGATGAGCAAGCAGCTCGTTGTCATTGAATCCGAAATACAATCCCTCGAAGCAAAGATGAAAAACGCCTCCGATTCTGTAAAGGCTGCGGGGCAGCCTAAGCTCGCGGAGCTGAAGGAACGGGCGACCTCGCTGAAAAAACAGATCGCAGCCATCGCCGATGCCACCCCCACTACCTGGGATGGCATGAAAGCCGACTCGCAAAAGGCCTACGACGCCCTCAAACATAACGTCGACGAGTCGCGCCAATGGCTAAGCGACGCAATTCAACCAAAGAACGAGACCTAGTCCATACCGACTGGCACGGACCAAAGAATATCAAGCGCAAGAAACGAACGAAACACCGTTCAGATCTAATGCGCAAACTCGCTTCTAAGGCGCGGTCAGAAAGGCCGCGCCTTAGTCGTAATCTGCTAGGTTACACCTAACGTAGGGCGCGGCGCTCGCCCCGTCCCGCGATGGATTGATATATACTCTGCGGGACGGTACGAGTGCCGCACCCTACTGCGAGCTCGCGTTTTAAGACGCAATGGCCTCTGCACCGCAGCAACGAATAGCTCGAACTCGCTCGCCAGTTCGAGAACAAACCCTGCAGCACGGGCGCCATGGACCACGCCGCGACTCAGCTCAAGGCTCCTGCAGACCCACGCCTTTGGGCGGCATGCTTCGTTTCCTCGAAATCCACGATCATGCACTCGGTAGTCAGCAATAGCCCAGCAATCGAAGCCGCATTCTGCAACGCGACTCGCGTCACTTTCGTGGGATCGACGACACCGCTGAGCAACAAGTCTTCATAAGCTCCAGTCGCTACGTTGTATCCATTGTTCCCTACTGCCCTTGCGACCTCCACTACGACCACGGATCCTTCAACGCCGGCATTCTCGCACAGCGCTTGAATGGGCGAGGACAAGGCACGGCGCACGATCTCTATCCCGAGCTGCTCGTCCCCTGAATACCTCAAGGCCTCCACTGCCGCGCGGCAACGCAGCAACGCCACTCCCCCGCCCGGCACGATTCCCTCTTCTACGGCAGCCCGTGTCGCATGCAAGGCATCCTCCACACGAGCCTTCTTCTCCTTCATTTCGAACTCAGTAGCCGCCCCCACGTAGATAACCGCCACCCCGCCGGCCAGCTTGGCCAGACGTGCCTGCAGATTCTCCCTATCAAAGTCCGATGTGGTTTCCTCCAGCTGCCGGCGGATTTTCTTCACCCGAGCGGCGATTCCTGCCGCATGCTGCCCGTCCGAGTACAGAATCGTAGAGTCTTTATCGACCCGGACGCGCTTGACCCGGCCTAAATCCTCAAGCGTAAGTCCTTCCAAAGTCAGGCCAAGGTCCTCGGTGACAAAGCGCCCGCCGGTAAAGCTTGCGATATCTTCCATGAAGTCCCTGCGGCGCTCCCCAAAGCCAGGAGCCCTCACCGCGCATGTATTCAAGCTGCCGCGCAAGCGGTTCACAACCAACGTGGCCAAGGCTTCGCCGGTGATGTCTTCCGCGATCACCAAGAGCGGCTTGCCCGACTCCGAGATCGACTGCAGTAGCGGCAGGATATCTTGCAAACGAGCCACCTTCTTTTCGTGGAGCAATACATAGGCGTCTTCCAAGTCCGTATCCATCGTTTCACTATTGGTCACGAAATAGGAGGACAGGTAGCCGCGATCGAACTGCATCCCTTCGACCACTTCCAGCGTCGTCTCAACCGACTTGCCTTCTTCGATCGTGATGCTGCCATCCTTGCCGACCTGGTTCATGGCATTTGCGATGATCTCTCCGATTCCGCTTTCCCAATTGGCGGAGACGGTCGCGACCTGCCGAATCTCCTCAACTGTCCACACTGGCTTAGAAATGCGAGCGAGCTCCAGAACGGCAGCCTCTACCGCCCGGTCGATGCCGCGCTTGAGAAAAATCGGGTTTGCCCCAGCCGCAACATGCTTGATCCCTTCCCGGTAGATGGACTCGGCCAGCACTGTCGCGGTCGTGGTGCCATCACCTGCGATGTCCGAGGTATGGGACGCCGCCTCCTTGACCATCTGGGCCCCCATGTTCTCGTAGGGATCTGAAAGCGTGATCTCCTTCGCCACGGTTACACCATCCTTGGTCACAATGGGAGTTCCGTAAGAACGATCAATCACCACGCTACGCCCTTTCGGACCTAAGGTAACCTTGACCGAACGTGTCAGCAGCTCGACGCCGCGTAGTATTTTGCGACGCGCTGCCTCGTCGAACATAAGTTGTTTCGATGCCATAAATTTATCTTTATAAAAATTGATCCCCCCAATTGCAGTAGAACCGATTGGTCCCTCCTCAATGGGCTTTTCTTATTCACATACCCAATGGGATTTCTCCTCACACCTGCTCTCAAAATTTGAGGACTTTTCGTCACCGGTATTATCAATACGGTACTTTTCCAGAACTTAGCTCGTAGCTGATCTTTCCTTCGATTATTTCTCGGAGGGCGACGTCCTCAAGCGCCAGCTTCTCCAACGACTCCACCATTGGCTTGCTGCCTTGCCGCAACTGTTTCACGCGCCGCGATACAACATTTACCAGAACATAGGGATCGGAAACAATTTTACGTGCTGCCTTGATCAGTTCGTCTTTCATATAAAATAGATTCCACAAGACTCCAATGGCCGTTTATTCGAAATGATACCTTGAGGCACGACACTCAACATACTCTTATTTCATGTCCGGATCCATGGGGTGTAACCCTGATGCAAGCGAAATGGTCCTGATCAGTATGCTCTTACCCAACTATCGCAGCTCACGCCGATCTATTCTAATCAGCTGCTATTAGCCGCCAAGTCGAGTACGCTGCCATTACGATCCCCCCACATAGAACAAACAAAGACTCGTCTCGCGGCAAATCAAAGAAAAATCGAGTAATAATCGTATCGAATGAATTCGCCCGGCTCAGCCCATAAGCAACCAACGCAAACGCAATTGCGAACCTGCTTATAATAAAGAAAGTTTTCATAATGTTAATTAACCAATCAGGTTATGGAGGAAGAAAAACCAAGGCTCTTGTACCGAAAAAACCCAGCAGACTACAAAGGGGATAGATTACCCAATTGGCATCAAACTGGGTATGGGGCGTAACCCGCCCTCAAGCGAACAAGCCACCTGGAAACAGGCGGGCAACACCCCATCGCTTTCTCGTTTCAACTACCTTATAATCGATAGGCCGATTCACTAATCGAGAGCCTTCCCATGTCAGTCGATTTCAAGGATTATTACCAGACACTCGGAGTCGAGCGAACGGCGACCCAGGCTGATATCAAGAAAGCATTCCAAGCGCTCGCCCGCCGTTACCATCCGGACGTCACCAAGGAGAGGGACGGCGCCGCAGATAAGTTCGCCGCCATCAACGAGGCAAACGAAGTACTTAGCGACTCCGCAAAACGCTTCAAGTACGACACTCTAGCATCTGAACACAACGAACCCGCTCGCCTTTGCGCCCAGCAGCCGCGATGGCAGGCTGGGACCTCGAGTAAAACCGGACGCCCCGAATTCCATTTTTCGGGTACCGGCTTCAGCGACTTTTTCGAGCAATACTTCACCCCCAGCTTCGAGACCCGCCATGGAGATACAGCGGAAGGCTATTCTTCCATTCGGAAAGGCTTGGATTTCGAAGGCGAAATTCCAATTACGCTCGGCGAAGTCCTAAGAGGCACAGTGCGGGACGTCTCTGTGAAACGTGCGGACCCTCTGTCTGGCAAGATCGAGCCACGCTCCTTAAAGGTACGCATACCAGCAGGGGCACAGCAAGCTCGCCCTATTCGCGTCCCGGGCAAAGGAAGCCCCGGCTCCGGTTCCGGCCTCTCTGGCTACTTGTATCCACGTATTCGCTACGGAGCCCATCCAGAATTTCAAGTCAATGGCTCAGACCTGCTTTTCGAGCTCGAACTAGCGCCTTGGGACACAATGCTCGGATTGAAAGCCAAAGTCCCGAGTTTGGAGAGTGCCATCAAAGTCAACATACCCGCCTCCACCTAAAATGGAACTCGACATCGCGTTCGCAAACACGGCCTACCGAACGGTCCCAAGCAAACCCGATGCGACCTCATCGTCGTCGTTGATATTTCAATACCTAAGACTCTCACCTCCAGTGAAGAAGCACTTTGGAAACAGCTTCGCGAAGCTTCCACACACCCCGTAAGCGAGCGAACAACCGAAACCGTACTATGAGAAAATCAAACCCAACTCCCTCGCAAACCATCACCCTTATCCCCGAGATCTATTCCGTGGACGACTCATATTCGATCGAAGAAGTCGTGCGTATCACCCATGTGCCCCGATTTCAGATTGCCGTGTACTGTCGCTACGGATTCATTTCCACCTTGTCCGAGCCTCAGCGCGACGGTTGGCGCTTCGACCCAAGCTCTATCGTAGCGCTGCAACGCATCAGGCATCTCAAGCGGACCTATCAGCTCAACACAGCTGCCGTAAAACTCGTCTGCTCGTTGATGAACGAAATAGACCATCTGCGCGACGAAGTCGGCAAACAACCTTCAGAATAAGACGACCTGTCGCCTGATAGCATTGCGTTCCCTCTCCTTTAAACCGAGAATCAAACGAGGGAGTGGTAGGTCTAGACCCCGTAGCGCTGGCGTCGCGCTTCAGGTACAATCGAACTGGTAAAAGCTGACTTCACAATGGAAACGGCCTAGCAACACCATGACCCACTCCGCATTCGTCGCAGTCCTATTATTCCTCATTGTGGGCGCCCTTCCGCGCTGGTCGCACAGCCGCGACTGGGGCTACTACCCAAGCGGAACCCTGCTCGCGATACTCGCGCTCATTCTGCTCCTCCGGTAGAGCACACTGAGAGGACCCGCCTTTCTGATACCGTTCGGCAGCTAGGACTTATGATGCGCGATTCCCACACGCTATTTGGCATGCCCGCCCTCGCTACCGACGGAGCGTTCGGCTACGTTACAGACTTTTACGTCGATCCATCGTATTGGAAAATCTGCTACATCGTCGTCAAGACACATGCGTGGTTCGACGGCAGGCTGGCACTCGTCGCGGCGCCGTGCGTCCAGCCAAGTCTCCTTGGCCACCCTGGCTGGACAATGATCAAGCGCGCACGCGAGCGGATCGCCCACCTCCCAACCGTAGACTGTGACAACGCAAGCGCCCCGCCCTCTTCGCTAGACCTTGATACATCCCATTTCCTGCCCAGCCATTGGGAAACCTCAGGCCAGGGAAACCGCTCCCATGGCCCCGCACTCCTTCCACCCAGTTCATTTCACCGCAATGGGCTTCACAGCTTGAAGTCCGCAACCGGTTATCGCTTAGAAACCAATGACGGCGCGGCGGGCAAACTCCAATCCGTGGCCCTCGATATCCAGCAGTGGGCGGCAACCGAGTTCCTGATCGAGTCGAAGCAATGGTTCAGGCAGTGGCGAGTCGGGCTTCCCGCCCGTTTCGTCGAGAGCATCGACCGGGAAAACCGTACACTCCTTACCAAGCTCTCTCGGAGCGAGGTACGCGAGGCCCATATCCCTCACTTAGAACAAAGCCTGGAACCGCTTCCAGACAAAGCAGGAACTGCTTGAAGACCGCTTATGAAATGGTCCCTTAAAATCGGTCGCATCTTTGGCATCGACCTTTACTTGCACTTCACCTTCCTCCTCTTGCTGGCCTTTTTGGGATCGGTGACGTGGAGAACAACGGGCAGCCTCGACAGCGCCCTGAGCACAGTCACGTTCATCGTGGTCGTTTTCTGCTGCGTCCTCATCCACGAGCTGGCGCACGCCCTCATGGCACGAGAGTACGGCGTCAAGACCCGCGACATCACCCTGCTCCCGATCGGCGGCGTCGCCCGGTTGGAAAGCGCAAGCCTCCGACCGATGCAGGAATTCTGGATCGCCCTCGCCGGCCCCGCCGCCAGCCTCGCCATCGCCATCGCTCTATTCGCTTGGATCTTCATAGCCGAAGGCGCATCCGCAGCCACGGATTTCAGCTTAAGCGCCGGAAACGCTTACCGGAAGCTCCTCGCCATCAACCTGGCCATCGTGGGCTTCAACCTGCTGCCCGCCTTCCCGATGGACGGCGGAAGGATCCTCAGAGCGCTTCTTTCCCTGAGGATCGGCCACCGGCGAGCCACCGCCGTCGCCGCTAACTTCGGGCAAGCGTTCGCCATCCTTTTCGGCATCGTTGGCTTCTTCTACAACCCCATCCTCATCTTCATCGCCGTCTTCGTATTCCTCGGCGCCCAAGCCGAAGCCGGAATCGTCGAAATGGAATTCGCCCTAAAGGGACTCCAAGTTCGCGACGGCACCCAATCGCAATTCAGAACCCTTTCACCGAGCGACACCCTCGACCAAGCTGCCGAACAAATCCTGGCTGGCTCGCAACAGGATTTCCCCGTCGTCGAAAACGGCGAGACCCTAGGCATGCTCGTTCACAAGGACCTCATAAGAGCCCTCAAGACCGGGCAACACGATCGGCGGGTCGAGGCATTCATGCTAACTGACAGCCCCAAAGTCCAAGAGAGCGCCTCACTGCAGGAAGCCGTGGAGTCGATGACGCGACAGCGCTGCTCAACCTTTTCGGTGATGAACGGTGAGAAGCTGGTCGGAATTCTCACCCGAGAACACGTCGCAGAAATGATCCTCATCCACTCCGCGAGCGCTCAGCAAGAACAAGCCGACACGCCGCACACAAAGGCGACGACGTCCCCCCACTCCCCGGCTCCTCCGCAGCCATGAGCACGCGCGGGAAAGAACAAACGATCAATGGCAAGCCGGTTTCCACAGGACTTGCCGAAGGATGCGCCTTCGTGTACCACGACGAACTACGGTCCCTGGACGCTCCCACACCCATCGTTGCTTCGGACGTCGAACAGGAATACAGTTTTCTCGAGGAAGCGACAAACGTCATTTCCGAGGACCTCGCCTCCCTCGCCACCAAGGTGGAGAAGGAAATGGACTCGCGCCTCGGCGCCGTCTTCGAAGCCCACAAGATGATGGTCAACGACCCGTCGCTAAAGAAAGAGCTCCAATCGGAGATACGAGACAACCTCGTCAATGCCAGCAGCGCCGTACGGTCCGTCTTCCTGCGCTGGGAGAGGCGATTCCTGCTCATGGAGTCCCAAATCTCGCGTCAAAAGGGAGACGACATGAAGGATCTTTCCAACCGACTCTCCAACGCCCTCAGCGGCATCAAGGTCAACCGGCTCGAAGACCTACCGTCCGGCAGCATCCTGGTCGCAAAGCGGCTCCTCCCCTCCGACACCGTCTTCCTCGCAAAGCAGTCCGCCGCAGCCGTACTTCTCGAGTACGGCGGAACCAGCTCCCACGCCGCGCTCTTCGCCCGCGAAATGGGCCTCCCCTGCATCGCTCAAATTCCCAATATCCTCCAGCGTATCCATTCGAACGATACCCTTCTGGTCGATGCCGAATCGGGAACCGTCGTCCTCCACCCCGGCGAGAAGAGCAAAGCCGCCTTCCAAAAGAAAATTTCCGGAAGAAAAGCGGCGGCCTCGAAGATCTCCCAAAAGGCGCACAAACCGGCCATCACCCTCGATGGGGTCAACATTCTAGTCCTCGCCAATATCGCGTCGCGCGCTGACGCCGACCGCGCCATCGTTAATGGAGCCGACGGAGTCGGCCTCTACCGCACCGAGCTCGCCTACTTGGGGATGAACGCGCCGCCCAGCGAAAACGAACTGCTGGAAGAGATGCAACACACTCTAGCGCCTTTTGAAGGCAAGCCCGTCAACATCCGGCTCCTCGACATCGGAGCGGACAAACCACTTCCCTTTACAGGATTCCTCGCCGAGTCCAATCCCGCCCTCGGCAGGCGCGGCATTCGCCTCCTCCTCGAGTATCCTGAACTTTTGGATACGCAGCTCCGAGCCATCCTAAGGCTCTCGAAGGAGTCGGATACCCGAATTCTCATCCCCATGGCAACGCTTGCCGAGGATATCACCGCCACCCGAGAACGTTTATCCGTCCTGTCCCGCCAACTTGGCAGCGGCAAAATTCCCCCACTGGGAATCATGATCGAAACCCCAGCCGCCGCCCTGTCCCTCCAGGAATTCGCGAGCCACTGCGATTTCGCCAGCTTCGGCACTAACGACCTCACCCAATACACATTCGCAGCCGACCGCGAAAACGCTGCCGTGGACTCCTATTTCCGGGACTCCCAGCGAGCTATTTTCCGCTTAATGGAAATCGCACGATCGGATGCTCCTGACCTGCCACTTTCCCTCTGCGGAGAGCTGGCGGGCAGAAGCCGCCATACCGAGGAAATCCTTCGCTGCGGCTTGCGCTCGCTGAGCGTCGCCCCGCCACTGGTCCCCATTATAAAAGACCGCATTCGCAACCTAAACTATGCCAAACCAAACACCACCCATCGTTTCCCACGGGATCACTGAAACCCGAAGCATCGACTTCGCCACCATCCCTCTAGACCGCCTCCTGCAGGCCCTCCTCGACAGCTGAACCGCAGCCGGGTCGAATCCAAATGAACAAGAACCGTAGGACGCGGGCAGGGCCACTTCCTTGATCGCGCTTGTCAGCTTCCCGTGCGGCGGCTGTCTCGAACTTCACGAAACCCGACCAAACGCTGGGCGTCTTCGTCCCAAAGGCGCAGGCGTAACGAGCGCAGGCTCGACCGCAAGGTCACCGGCTTCACCGAGCTAAAGAGCGGATCGGAACGGTGACAGGTTTCAAGCCGATAGTTGGGGATGCGAGCGCTCAAATGATGAACGTGATGGTATCCGATATTTCCCGACAGCCATTGCAGTACCTTCGGCAGGCGATAGAAGGAGCTTCCCTTCAAGGCAGCTTCGACAAAGTCCCAATCGCCTCCGCGTTCCCAATAAACGTCCTCAAATTGATGCTGCACATAGAATAGCCACACGCCCGCCGCTCCACTCACCCCGAGGATCACAAGCTGAATAAAGAGATACGCCTGCCAGCCATAAACCCCACTCAAAATGACGGCCGTCGACAACAAGCAAAGGTTCGTCCACAGTACGGAGCGCCGCTCAGGCTGGCCCGCCCCCATCGATGAAAAACGCTGCCTGACCAAAAAAAGCAGCAACGGGGCGAAGACAAACAACGTGATCGGATTACGCATCGTTCGATAGCGGATACGCTCCCAGATCGACGCCCTCACGTATTCATCGACTGTCATCGTGCTGACATCGCCAACACCTCTCCGGTCAAGGTCCCCCGAGGAGGCATGGTGCCGGGCATGCTCCCAACGCCAATGGGCAAACGGAGTGAAGGTAAGGACTCCGGTAGCGAAGCCCACTACGGAATTGGCACGTTTCGACGCGAAAAACGATCCGTGCGTACAGTCGTGGAAGATGATGAAAACGCGCACCAGGAACCCCGCTGCCATAAGGGCCAGACCCAACGTTAGCCAAATCGATACCCCGAGCGTCAAGTACATGAGCAGCCAAAGCGCCGCATATGGCGTCAGCGTATTGGCCAGCTGCCAATTCGCCCGCAAAGGCGCAGGCCGCTGAAACTTGGCCACCACACGTTTCCAGGCATGGGGATCTTTTGCCGGTTCACGAAGATCGGGAGCCGTTTGATGGTCTACGTTTCTATCCATTCCGAGATATTCTATCCGAATACCTCGCTCCCGCCTATGGAGTCTTACCCACCCTCTCGACCAGAACTCCCAGACAGCGGGTTGTACCCCATAGGCGCCGCTTCGCAAACAGCGTATCATACCCGGACAAGTAAACACAGTCCGTCTCCTAGATGGTCGACAGTACCTTCCTAAAACTCTTTCGCCATGCAGACCCGAGAAACGAAAAGCACAAGCAACGACACAAAACAAAAGCAACCAAACCTTGCAACGTCAGCGCTACACTACCTTAGCGACCGCATCAAACGCTTGTCATCGCGATTCCGGGGAAACTCCTCGACGCTGAAAGTCGATAAAGAGCCCGCAGAAAAAACGGCCGACTCCACCGGTGCCCCAGGCCCTCAGTGACTCCTTCAACAGTCACGCCACTCGATCCACCGACGAATCAACCGAACCCGATATTTCAGTATCCTATATTCAACTACATTAAGCCCAATCGAATATGCCAAAATCCAAAGACAACAAGAGAGAGAGCAAAAAGGCTCCGCAAAAGACCGCCAAGGAAAAGAAGGAGGCCAAGCGAATGAAGAAGGAGCAAGAGAACTCTCAATCCTTCCCAACCGGCTAACGATCAAAGATTAACCAACAAAGCTACGGCAACCAGCATTCTCCACCGTACCCAAGGTATCCGAGGATTCCACTACGAAAAGGCCTGACAGAGAGGCGAAACCGAATACTACCCTATAAACGCGAGCGAGGCGCGACAACTCCCTATCCCTTGCCGCAGCTCACGCGACGCCAGAACCTTGCACTCGCCCTCCGCAACGCCCACCGGCTCAACGAGGCTTATTCCTCCCATCAATCGAACTGGTCGCTCCTATCTACCAAGTCCGAACAGTCAAGGGACACTCGTTTCAACCCCGCCAATTCCGTGGTAGCATCCACCTGAACGGGGACTTTGCCGTCCGTTCAGTGAATCCATAAAACGGACACCCCCATTTAGAATCTCTTGATCCAAACTTCAAAGATTCTACCAGAGCTCGGGAACAGTCGTGCACGGACAGCTGATTTCCCTGTCCTCCCCAGCTCGAATGAACCAGTAAGCCACAAGCTAACGGTACCTGCCTTCGGGCATAAAATGGAAAGGTCGAAGGTTCGAGTCCTTTCGCTCTGACCAAATGATCCGAAAAAGACTGGCGGTGGGCCTATTACGGTCAGCTCCAGTGACCAGTAATTTTCAAATTGAACCAAGCTCAAGCTCAGTCTTCTGGCATCGCTACTCGCTGACCGCTAACATCTCTGAACAGTATCATTACCTGAATGATACCCTAAACGCCGCAGTCGCCTACAAACCCGCGGACTAGTCCTCTTGCTGGCCAGAGAACGTTTTACACCTCTCAACACCTGTTATCTATTTAAATCGTTGTTTATCAAACCTTAGTTCGAATCTCGGATCTCCCACCATTTTAACCGAAGGAAACAAACGCCTTCGGTCTTTTTATGCCCCTATCTTATGAAACGCCCCGGATCCGAGGTGAGAACGACCCAAGTGTCAGGCCTTCTCGTTTCACTCGTGAACGACGAAGCGAAGCGCAGATGGGCAATGCGCAGCATTGGGACGAAGTCCTGATGAGCGAAGCGAAGAACCAATCTCGGATCTCCCACCATTTTAACCGAAGGAAAACAGACGCCTTCGGTCTTTTTATGTCCAGATCTCAGGAAACGCCCCCGGATCCGAGGTGAGAAAGACCCGAGCACAAGAGCATGCCTGCAAGAAAAAAGCATCAGGTGAGATCCTAACCTGCAATCGGACACCTTCAAAGCCGACTCCCACCGACTCCTTCCGCACAACGGGCCCAGATCTAATCCAAATCTTCGCATATTCTCTTTTTAAAATATTCAGTTGGCTGCCTGATCTTAAACCTTTGCAGTGCGAACAGAAACAGAGTCCGGGAAGTGTATTTAAAACTGCATCCAGGATTCGCGATGGTAGGGCTGTCTGGCTCAGACAGCCGCGTTGCAGGATCATTCCTCCGCGGCGGACTGGGCCAGTCCGCCCTACCAGAACACAGAATTCATCCCACCCGAGTCCGGGAGTAGAGCTTCGGAGACGTCCGGAAAACGCGTCGACGAAGCTTCGCAGCAGTAAATTTAAACAACGAATCAAGCGCATGTCTTCACCATCGTGCTGATGTTTACCTTCAAGGGGGACACCATCCTTGAACTGCCTTTCGACGTGCTGCGCATCGCGGTCCCGTTGGCGATCTACTTCCTGATTATGTTCGTGGTCAGCTTTCTCATGGGCAAAGCGGTCGGCGCCGAATGCCGCCAAAGCGTTGCGTTGAGCTTCACCGCCGCCAGCAACAACTTCGAACTCGCCATCGCGGTCGCAGTCGCAGTCTTCGGCATTGGATCCGGCGTCGCCTTTGCGGCAGTCATCGGCCCGCTGGTGGAAGTTCCCGTCATGATTGCCCTGGTCAACCTCGCGTTCTGGTTCCGCAGGAAACTCTTCTCTCGAATCGAGCCACCGGCCCACCTACCTCCAATTTGAAGAATGGATACGCCGGCAGCCAAATGTAAACCTGAGCGAGGAGAATCTGGCGAAGGTTAACGAGATGATCGAAACCCGTCAGAAAGGACCCGAGTCTCGCGCCAAAATGCTCAGGAAAAACAGGCTCGACGAGGCAACCCCCATTTATGATTCGATCATGCTCAACAACTTGGACGACTGGCGATCGATACATCAGCAAATCGCGGCGAGCTAGCGTAATCCCGCGCCTAACAAATCGAGAGACGTAGCCGCGTTTCGCCAATAAGTCATTTAAGACAGAATACGCAGCACGATCACCTATCGCTCCTCCCGCTAAGATCTCCGCTGCAGCCATTCGAAGCCTCTAACTTGGCAAGCTCGCTCGATTTGTCCCATTTCGCACTAGGGAGGACAACTGGTGCACGCTTCTCGTTTACATTGCGAGCAAGCTGGAACACTCTCGAAAGCTCCGCTGAATGCGGAGTTTTCCCAGCCACCTACTATGAATATCGAATCATACATTCGCAGCACCAAGGACTTTCCCAAGCCGGGGGTCATATTCCGAGACTTCACTCCGCTTCTGGCAAACGGAGAAGCCTTCAAGGCTCTTATCGATCAGCTCAAGGAACGCTTCTCCAACAAAAAGATCGACGTCGTGGTCGGCATCGAAGCGCGTGGATTCGTGCTCGCGTCCGCCCTCGCCTACGCCCTGGGAGCGGGAACCGTGCTCGTGAGAAAGGAAGGCAAGCTTCCACATGCAACCCACTCTCAGGAATACGAACTGGAATACGGCTCAAGCGTTCTGGAAATCAGCCGCGACGCCTTCGAAAAGGGACAGAAGATCCTCGTCGTTGACGACGTGCTCGCCACAGGCGGGACCCTAGGAGCGACCCTAAAGCTTATCAAAGAGAACTTCTCCGTATCCATCGAAGAAATACTTTTTCTCATCGAACTCGACGAACTCAAGGGTCGGCAAAGGCTCCCTGAAATTCCTATCTACTCCGTATTTCACTACTGAGGAGATAGCCGCTGTGTCGCTTGGCCTAACTTCGCTAGGACCGAGGCGGAGCCCCGCCTCTCCAAGGAAACTTGCGCCCATCGCAGCGGGGCAACTTAGCGTAGCGAGCCTTACGTCCAAAGCCGCCACGCAATGCCGCTTCCCTGCAAACTCCTCGGCAACCTCGCAGGGAAGCAATTTTTCCGGCCCCGGGCTAGAAATGGAATTTCAGCAGTCCGCTGAAAGTCGACTGATTCGAGTCGAGACCGAAGGCACCATCTGGAACGGCATACTTGTTCTTCCAGTAGTCGTATTCGATTCCGGCGTACAACTTGCCTTTCTCCATTCCGGTCATCATTCCCACATCCAATTTGACCTGAGGGCAAACGTGCAAGTGGTCCGTTCCTTCGCCAATGACCCAGTCAATAAAACCGTCGCACACAAGCTCCGTCTCCCCCACGGGAATGGTTATCTTCCAAACTGGCGTGATCTGGTAAGACTCCAGATCGCTGGAAGTGTCATTGAACCTTCGATACCCGTTCAATTGGAAAAAATCGAACCCGGGCAGGTTCAGGTCGACTCCGAGCCCGACAAGTAAATTGTCGTCCGAATTCTGGCCAAACTCCCAAGTCGTAGCGACATAGAGGTCGTTTACCAGAGAGCCGGAAAAATCCTGCCCAACAATTTTGCCTATGTTGAAGCGTGGCGAGACCTCCCCATAGTAGGCCGTATCCTTGCCGCCGATATCCTCGTCGCCGTCGAAGTTGATCCCATCCACGAAGATAAACAGATCTCCTTTAGACCAACCGCTAACATGCTCGACGGTCACCGTTTGCTGCGTATCAGGATCGAGTTCGAAACCGCCGCCAACCAGAAGGCTGAGGCTGTTGTCCTGCCAAAGCAGCGCATCGCCCGCAAGGGCAACGGTCGCAAATAAAGTTGTAGCGCTCGCTGTGAGTAGTGTTCGTTTCATTTCTTAACTGATGGAAAGTTGTCTCAGTCGACCGGTCCTCCGTAGATCCCCACGTAGGGAACGTTTCGATACTTTTGGGCATAATCTAGCCCGTAGCCGCATACGAACTCGTCGGGTATATCGATCCCGCAAAAGTCGATCTTCACCTTGACCTGACGACGCGACGGCTTGTTGAGGAGAGTGCAGATACGCAGCGAAGCCGGTTTGCGCCCCTTCAACATACGGACCACCTTACTGAAGGTGTTCCCCGTATCGATGATGTCCTCCACCAGCAAAACGTCTCGCCCCGTGATCGACTCGTCCAGATCCATCACCACTTTCACGTCGCCCGAACTGGTTGTTGAATCCCCATAGCTGGAGATCGTCATGAAGTCCGTGATCATGGGCCGCTTGATCTGTCGCACCAAGTCCGCCATAAAAACGAACGACCCGCGCAGCAAGCCAACCACGATCAGCTCATTGTCAGAGTCTTTGTAGTGCTCCGTAATTTCGCGCCCGAGCCGGGCCACGATACTTGCAATTTCTTCCTTGGAGAGAAGCGTTCTTGTCAGTCCTTGTTCTGGCATAAGCAGTGATGCGTTTAATTGCTTCTTAGTGGGCCACCGTGATCACCATATTGACTGCCGACAGAGCTCCGACCACCCACATCACAGGGGATATCTTTTTCAAGTCGCCGCAAAAGACCGCTATCAGGATGTAGGAGAGAAACCCCACCGTCAGGCCCGTCGCGATGCTGAAGGTCAAGGGCATAAGGATCATGGTCAAAAACGCCGGAACTGCAGTCTTCAATTCCGAGAACTGGATCTCCTTTATGTTCCGAAACATGAATACACCTACGATGATCAAAGCAGGAGCGGTCGCGAACGCGGGGACCGCACCAATCAAAGGCGCAAAGAAGAGTCCGACGAGAAACAGCAAGCCAGTCACCACCGAAGCTAGCCCGGTGCGGGCTCCGTCGGCGATTCCCGAGGCAGATTCGATGTAAGTCGTAGTGGTGCTCGTTCCCAGGAGGGAGCCGACG
The DNA here is from genome assembly GCF_014803405.1 of Pelagicoccus enzymogenes. NCBI lineage: Bacteria > Pseudomonadati > Verrucomicrobiota > Opitutia > Puniceicoccales > Pelagicoccaceae > Pelagicoccus > Pelagicoccus enzymogenes. The sequence goes on along the minus strand of NZ_JACYFG010000007.1, from coordinate 206,928 downwards.
ATTGTCGCTACCGAGTCAGCTTCCAGCACCTTGTCGATCCGCTTGATCGAACCGTCCTTCTCGACGTGCCCCGCCTCATAGGAGCAGGCCACGATCGTGCCGATCGAATCGAACAGGTCCACAAACATGAAAGAGAAAATGGCCCCTGCCAATCCCCACTGCAGGGCCCCCAGAATATCGAGCTGGAAGGCGAGCGGAGCCAAACTCGGCGGAGCCGACCATACTGCATCTAGTTGGACGTCGCCAAAAAGCGCCCCCGCCGCAGTCGCGGAAAAGATGCCGATCAGGATCGACCCCTTCACTTTCTTTATCTCAAGGATCGTGATCAAAAGCAAAGCTCCTAGGCCGATCAAAACTGGACGCGTCAAAGCACCGATCGAAACCAAGGTCGCAGGATTGTCCACCACGAGCCCCAAGTTCTTCAGTCCAATAAACGTAATGAATAATCCGATACCGGCCGCCGTCGCGATACGCAGGGCCAAGGGAATCGCCGTCACCACCTTTTCGCGAATTCCCGCTAGGGTTAGAATCAAAAAAGCCACCCCGGAAACGAAAACCACGCCGAGGGCCGTCTGCCAATTGAGCCCCTGCCCCATCACCAAAGTGTAGGTAAAAAACGCGTTCAAGCCCATGCCAGGAGCCATGGCAAACGGCACCCTAGCCCAAAATCCAGCCAGCAAAGTCCCGATACAGGCCGCTAGGCAAGTGGCCGTGATCAGAGCCGGCTTGTCCATGCCTGCCTCGCTCAGTATCAGCGGATTGACGATGATGATGTACGCCATCGTCAAAAAAGTCGTGACGCCCCCGATCACCTCGGTGCGGACAGTCGTGTTGTTTTCCCTGAGCTTGAATAGGTCTTTCATCGATTTTGCATTCTTTAGCTTGAGTCCTTAGCAGCGACTTAGGTCGTGCCAAAAAGGCGATCCCCCGCATCGCCCAATCCCGGCAGAATGTAGGCGTCGTCGTTCAAGCGGTCGTCCAAGGCCGCCGCAAAGATCTCGATATCCGGATGGGCATGCTGGAAAGCCTCGACCCCTTCAGGAGCCGCCACCAGGCACATAAACTTGATATCCTTCGCGCCGCTCTGCTTGAGCATGTCAGCCGACGCGATAGCGGAGCCTCCTGTCGCCAACATGGGATCTACCATGATAAACATGCGGTTTTCGGGACGCTGCATCGGTTTAAAATAGTACGTCACCGGCTCGTGCGTTTCATGATCTCGATACAAGCCTAGATGGCAGATCGCGCAGTTCGGTATCAGATTGCGCACTCCATCCACCATGCCTAATCCGGCTCTAAGTAGTGGAACAAGCACTACATTCTCGCTATCGATCACGTTGCAAGTCGTCGTCTCCAAGGGCGTTTCGACCCGCACCGCTCGTACCGGCAGGTTCTTGGTGATTTCGTAAGCAAGCAGAGTCCCGACTTCGTCCACCAGTTCCTTGAACACTTTTTTGGACGTCCTCTTGTCCCGAATGTAGCTCAGCTTGTGCTGGATTAGCGGATGGTTGGAAACCGTAAGTGTGGGAAATCGCTTCATGGACAGAGTCTCCTATTGAAAATGCTTCAGATCAATCGTCGTTCGGATCGTCCGGCAGAATAAGGTGCAGGACAAGGTTCGCCAGCATCCCGACCATCGCGGCCAAGCCTATGCCTTCGATCACGAGTTCGCCTAGCGGCAATTTCACGCCACCCAGACCGCAAACCAGAATCAAGGCGACAATGATGAGGTTTCGGCTGCGATTGAAGTTCAGCTGAGCATTCGCGATGGTTCGGATTCCGACCGAAGCGATCATCCCAAAAAGAATGAAGCTCACCCCTCCCATCACCGGCACCGGTATCGTTCTCAAAAAGGCCCCCACTGGACTGAACAATCCTAGCCCAATCGCCATCGCCGCCGCCAGGCGCAACACCGCCGGGTCGTAGTTCTTCGTCACGGCCAGGACTCCCGTATTCTCGGAATAGGTCGTATTCGGCGGGCCGCCAATCAAACCCGACGCCACCGTAGCAAGCCCGTCCCCCAACAGCGTTCGATGCAATCCAGGCTTCTTGAAAAAATCCTTCCCCACTACAGCGCCATTCGTGGTGATGTCACCGATGTGCTCCATCGAGGTCACGATCGCCAAGGGCGCGATCGCCAGAATCGCCGTCCAGTCAAACACTGGAAACACGAAGCTGTCCGCCCCGATGAATACGCCACCGGAAGCCTGCAGCGCGCTGTAGTCGACTCGTCCCAGAATGGCCGCCACCAAATAGCCCGTCAGTATTCCGATCAAAATTGGCACCAGCTTGAAAAAGCCTTTCATGAAGCATGACACCGCGATGATGGTGAAAATCGCCACCAGCGACAGCAGCCAGTCGGAAGATGCCATTTCCACCCCGATGGGAGCCAGCGAGAGACCGATCACCATGATCACCGGTCCCGTCACGACTGCTGGGAACAGGCGCTTCATCAGCTTTGCCCCGCCAAACTTCACTACCAAGGAGAAGAGCAAGTAAAAGAGCCCCGCGCAGATCACCCCGCCCAAGGCTTTCGGCAAGCCGCTGCCGTCCTCCCCCACAACCGTCTTGATCGCTCCGATAAACGCAAAACTCGACCCCAGGAACACCGGGACGATCCCCCCAGTCACCCCATGAAAAACAAAAGTCCCGATGCCCGCTGCCAACAAAGCCACCCCCGGATCCATCCCCGTCAGGGCCGGCATCAACACCGTGGCGCCAAACATCGCAAACACGTGCTGCACGCCCAACACCAGCTTCTTAGCCCTATTAACATCTGCCATGATTCGCTTCCGATATAGAATTGCCGGAGGCTAGCGAAAGACATCGATCAAACAAGCAAAGCCCGCCGCCCCCGCTCCATTATAACCTGAATTAATCGCCAGGATCACAATCTCTCCAGCCCAAACGGATGGGCGGATGTCTCAATTATCCGAATACGCTGTTTCAAGATCAGACAGGTTCCCATCTGGAACGCATCGGCCCTCGCTCCGTTTTCGCTTAGACAAAGCGCTTTCATCACGTAAAACTTCCGTTCCAACATGCCGAAACGTAAACAAGCCGCCCAACTGATAAAAGAGGACTACGAACTCCTGTCGGAGTTTCGCTACCGGCTGCGGCGATTCCTCGGCTTCAGCGAAAACGCTGCCATCGAGCACGGCGTCACGCCTCAGCAATACCAGTCCATGCTCTCCATTCACGGCTTTCCCGGGCGCGATTGGGTCACGGTGGGGGAACTCGCGGAGAGGATGCAAATCGAGCACCACTCGGCAGGCGGCTTGGTGCGGCGCATGCAAAGCGTCGGACTGGTGAAAAAAGAAGTGTCTCCGGACGACCGACGCGTCATGCAAATCCGTTTGACCGAGAGCGGCCTCAACGTCCTCAACAAACTCATCCGCGTACACCAAGACGAACTCGGCCTTGTCGGACCCAAGCTGATCGGCTTGATCAAGGAAGCGACCCTGCAAAGCAACAAGCAGTAAGTGACCCGAGACGCCCCAGCAAGCTCACCGGGCAGCAACACTCGAAACCCATTTCCTTTTCTGCTCGCAAGGCTCTTCCTCCATCTGCTGCACTAGCAATCAGCCAATGGATACCTTCAGAACTGAAATACGAGAATCCCTTTTGAACTGGCTGCATATCCAGTCTCCCGAGTACGCACGGGTGTTCTACAACGGCATCGCGCTCGCTTGGATCGCTACCGTAGCCGTCGTTCTGCACCTGCTCCTGCACCATTTCGCCCTGAAACTCATCGACCGGACCAAGGCGCGCGAGCGCAAATCCTGGCGCAAAACCCTCTACGGACACGGCGTACTCTCCCGCATCGCGTTCGTGCTGCAAGGAGCCGTGGCCCACATCCAGGCCAGCCTCTGGCTTTCGCCGACCTCTCTCGTCGGAAACGCCCTTACCACCGCCCTCCAGCTTTGGATGCTCCTCTTTGGCTTGCTCGCTTTCTACGCCCTGCTCGACGCTCTGGAGAGCTTTATTCAGAGGAGCGGCAAACGCATACACTTCCCCCTGCGCGGCATCACCCAGACCCTGAAAATCGTAGCCAGCGTGATCATCGTCATCGTTGGAATATCGATCCTCATGGGGGAATCTCCGATCATTCTCCTCAGCGGCCTCGGTGCCCTCTCCGCGGTCCTCATGCTCGTATTCAAAGACCCGATACTTGGCCTGGTCGCCGGCATACAGCTCTCCGCCAACAATATGCTCTCGGTGGGAGACTGGCTCGAAATGCCAAAGTACGGAGCGGATGGAGACGTGATCGACATCGGTCTGACCACGGTGAAAGTGCAGAACTGGGACAAGACCATCACCACCATTCCCACCTACGCCCTCATCTCCGATTCCTTCAAGAACTGGCGCGGCATGTCGGAGTCGGGCGGACGCCGCATCAAGCGCAGCATCCATATAAACACCACCAGCATCAAGTTTCTGAACGAGGAGGACCTGCTCCAACTGCGCAAAGCGAAGTTGTTGGCCCCCTACCTTGAGGAGAAGATCGCAGAGCTAGAAAAGTCCAACGCCGATGCCGCGCTTGACCTTTCCTCCCCCTTGAACGGACGCCGACTCACTAATGTCGGCACCTTCCGCGGCTACCTAAAATCCTACCTCAAGAGCCATCCACGAATCGCCCAAGACATGCTCATCCTCGTCAGGCAGCTTGAACCTTCGAGCCATGGGCTCCCCCTGCAAGTCTACGCCTTCACCGCCACTACCAAATGGGGCGAGTACGAGGACATACAATCAGACATCTTCGACCACATCTTCGCTGTCCTCCCCGAGTTCGGTTTGCGTATCCACGAATCACCTACAGGAGACGATCTCCGTTTCCTCTCCACGCCCACGCCTCATTCCGCGTCGGAAGCTCCTCGCTTCTGAAAATCCCCATGAGCGTAGCATTCGATCGCGAGAGCCTCGCCCGTATCACTTTCGCCACCGGTTTCACATTCCTGCTTGTCGCTGCCTGCCTCGGAGTGGTGCTTCGCCTGCAAATTCTGGATCCGATCGCTCAGATCGACTATCGCTACCTCCTGCACGCCCACTCCCACACCGCATTTCTTGCTTGGGTCTTCAACGCTCTCCTTGCCGTTACCATCCGGCACCTCGCGACCGACAGGCAAATCGCCAGCTTCCGCATCATCTTCTACCTGCTGCAAGTCGCGAACCTCGGAATGCTCTGCAGCTTCCCCTTCCAAGGATACGCCCTCTGGAGCATCACTTTCTCCACTCTCCACATGGCGACCAGTTTCGTATTCGCGTGGAAGATCTTTCACGATAACAAGCTGCCGACGCTCGGGAAGAAATTCCTTCGAACCGCCTTGTTGTTCATGGCCCTCTCCAGCGTCGGGCCCCTTTCCTTGGGCCCCCTTGGAGCTTTTGAGCTGCGCGATTCGCCCTGGTACACGCTTTCCATCTACTTCTACATGCACTTCCAGTACAATGGCTGGTTTGTCTTCTTCCTGCTTGCTTCCGTTGTAAGCCTCCTACGCTCCAGAAAGGTGGAAAGCGCGTTTGCCACCGCTTACCCCTACCTCACAGCAGGCTGCCTGCTTTCCCTTGCCCAGGCAGCGATCTGGACTGAATTCTCCTACCTAGTGAACCTAGCTTCTCTCACTGGAGCGATCCTGCAGCTGGTCGGCTGCGCCATTATTCTTTCTCGTATCCACAAATCGGATTCATCTTTCATCGCTCGTTTTCCAAGACAAGAAAGAGCGCTCCTTCGAATCGCTCTTGCCTGTCTTATACTGAAGTTCGGATTCCAGTTCGCAGGCAGTCTTCCAGGGCTTGACGCCTTGACCAGCCACCGACACGCCGCTATCGGTTTTTTGCACCTAGTCTTTCTCGGAGTCGTTACCCCAGCGCTTTTCGCATGGGGAGTTTCCAACAAGTGGATACGTCGTTCAGGACTTACCACTGTCGCGCTCGTCCTCTACCTTCTGAGCTTTGCGATCGGGGAACTCTCGCTGTTCTATGTCCCACTAGCCACCCTCTCCCAGTGGCCAACCTTCCCGCAATCGCCAACTATCCTTGCTGCATCCGCAGCGATATCCGCCTTTTCGATAGCTTGCCTGCTGACGCAAGTGAGACTGAAACCCGAGAACGCAGCTCGCTAAGCTGACGGCAGACTCACGGCGGATAAGCGCCAGCGAGGAGCTAACAAATGATCCAAGGGTGGCCAACCGCCTCACCCGACAAAAATTTCAATCGGTGATTGGAGAGGCTTAACACAAAAGCGAATTTTAAGGGAGGGCAGCGATCCTAGTCTCTTTCCGAATTGTCGTCGCCGAAGGGGTCCTGTTCGCGTTCCTGCGCAGCGGAGCCGTTCACCTCCAGCTCAAGAGCCTGTATCCCCGAAATCGTCTTCGACTCAAGGGCGCTGGGCCCATAAACCCAGCTAGCCAGAGATATCACGAGCAACTGCTTCGAAACGCGCTGACGCCAGATCGAACCGCCAGCCCTTACCGTTTTCAGAATTTGAGGCAACTCCGTCGCCAACAATCCCCTCAAACTAAAAGGCAGCCATGACTCGACAGCCAACAAGGCTTCAATCTCCTCGACTCGCTTCGCGATTCTCCGGTTCAACGAACCGCTTCTCTTCCCAGAATTTCCCATTTCCGATTCCATCCTCTTTCCTCCCCTCAACGCTCAATACGCATCAACTACTTCAGGTTCCCTCGAATTTACCCCCGTTCGCCTGGTAGGCCCCCGTACCGCCGGGCAACGCACGCTGCAAATCCGCGATCAAATCTTCGGGCGCTTCCGTTCCCACCGAGAGGCGAATCAAGCCATCGGTAATGCCAGCCAAGCGCCTCGCCTCCGGATCCATTCCGCGATGACTGGACATGGCAGGCCGCGTCGCCAAACTTTCCATACCACCAAGGCTTACCGCATGCGTTATCAGTTGCATGCGATCAAGGAAGCGGTCTGCAGCTTCGCCGCCTCCTGAAAGCTCAAAAGCTAGAAAGCCGCTTCCGCCGGACATCTGCCGGCCAAAAATCTCCGCTTGTCTCTTCCCTCCGTTGCCAGGGTAATGCACTTTGGATACAGCTGGGTGTCCCCTAAGCCAGTCAGCAATAGCCCGACCGTTTCGGTTATGGGCCTCCATGCGCAAGGCAAAGGTTCTCATCCCTCGCAGAACCAGCCATGCCTCCATCGCATTCACGGTTCCACCCAAGTTCTTGTGAACCCTTCGATCTTGCGGCGTCAGCTTTTCTCGCTTTACCAGACAACCTCCCACCACGTCAGAGTGCCCATTGAGGTACTTTGTCGTTGATTGTACCACCCAATCGGCACCGAACTGGAAAGGCTGCTGGTTGAAAGGTGTCGCCACCGTATTGTCCACGATCACTGGTGCCGCCTTAGAGCGGGCAGCCTCGATGGTGGCCTTCAAGTCGATTAAACGCATGAGCGGATTCGATGGCGTTTCTAGCAGCACTGCGCCTGCATTCCTCACCGCATCCAACCAGCTGGCTTCTTCGCTCGGATCCACGACCGCTACTTGCAAGCCATAGGTTTCCGACAAGATGGCCAGCAATTCATGGCTACCACCATAGATGTCCGGATGCGTCACCAACTTTCCACTACGCCCCGACATCGCAATCGTGACGGCGCACAGCGTCGCCGCATTGCCCGAGCTCGTCACTAGGGCTCCACCACCGCCTTCCAAGGAACTTATCGCCTCCGCAAGCTTCTCCACCGTCGGATTCCCAAAACGCGTGTAGGCATGGCCAGGACGCTCCCCTGAGAAGATCGACTCCGCATCGGCGGCGCTTCCCAAATTGAAAAGCGTGCTCTGCACAATCGGCGGCACGTAGGGCTCGTTCCCTTCAGGGCGCCCACCGAGGTGGGAGCAACGCGTTCGCAATCGGTTCGACCTGTCATCGCTTTCCATACTGGGGCTAAGACTAACAGTCCCTCTTCGCGTGCCAATATTTATATCGCATTACGTTATTAAATTAGAAGAACGAATCGAGCGCTTCACTACGCAGTGAAGCTTAGGATCGAAATTCAATAAAAATGAAAATGCTCCACCCTCGCCTCTTGGCGGCGCGATAATCAGGAGGCGACCGTGCAAAAACCTAAACCTCGCAAAGGTATTCGGAGACAATACCGGAAACCGTTTCCACAGCCCTTATCTTGAACCCGCTGCGCTCGAGCAATCCTCGCATGATCCAGTCGTAGGTGGAAAACTCCTCGCGGAAATGACCAATCGCGTCCTCACGCAAAAAGGCGCCTCCCAAGGCCTCCTGCTGGGCGACAAATCGCGATACACATGCAGCCGCTCCCGTATCCGACATCACCACATCCCGCAGAAAAAAGCGACCGCCTTGTTTCAAGGATTGCCTCACACGCTCGAGCGCGACGCCCTTCCAATAGTCGGGCAGGTGATGCAAGGAAAAGCTGCTCGTCACCGCATCCAGACTTCTGGCTGGCAACTGAAAATCGAGGTAACCCGCGTGCTGAAAGCGCAGCTCGACACCTCTCTCTACAGCTTTCTCCTTGGCGCGTCCCAGCATGCTCGCCGAGACGTCTACCGCGACCACCGAATGCCCTTCTCCCGCGGCGGCGAGGGCGAACTCGCCGGTGCCGCATCCGATGTCAGCAATTGAAGCGCCCGACGGCAATTCGAGCTTCTTTAGCAGGGCTCGGTTTTCAGCGTCAACATTGCGAAACTGAGCGTGCGAGGAGTCGTAAACCGCCACCTCATCCGCCAGCGTGTAATCCTTTCCAACCTGACGGTATTCGTCGTACTTCCATTCTTGATACATTTTTGAATCCTTTGATGAATCGATTCTGAAAAGGCTTTGCAGCACGTCCACCCGAACGAACCTGCAACGCGGTCGCGAACTGCGCGTTCCGCGCTGCAGGAATCGTCGATCTTAAATAGCGACTTCTTGTTCCACCTGCTCGTGAATGGCCTCCGAATTCGCTCCACCTGGAGGAACCATTGGGAAAACCTTGTGAGTAACGTCGATGGGCACGTTGATCAAAACAGTCCCCTTCGCGTTCAAGGCTTCTTCCAAGAGGGCTTGCGGGTCTTCCGTCTTCGCCAAGTCGTAAGCGCCAACGCCAAACCCGCGGGCGATCATGCAGAAGTCGAGGTGGCTACTGAAGTTCGAAGCGAAGATATTCTTCCCATAGAACAACGTCTGCTGTTGGTGAACCAAGCCCAAGGAGTTGTTGTTGCAGAGAACAACCTTCAAGTCCGCGCCTTCCTCAGCTGCCGTAGCCAACTCCTGGATATTCATCATCAAACTGCCGTCACCGGAGAAGCAAACGACCCGCTGCTTCGGAGCCTCCAAGGCTGCGCCAATGGCCGCTGGCAGTCCAAAGCCCATGGTTCCCAAGCCGCCTGAGGTCAACCAACGACGCGGCTGCTCGAACGCGAAGGCCTGGGCGGCCCGCATCTGGTGCTGCCCGACGTCCGTCGTGACAATCGTATCCTGCGGGCAAATACGCTGCGTCTGCCGAATGATCCCGTAGGCGGAGGTCGGCGACTCCCGATCCGGCATTTCCATGGGAAAGTCACGTTTGAGCTCCGCGATTCGTTCCATCCAAGCTTCCCGGCGACGAGCTCGCGTCGCGGGAGCCAGTTCCTGCAAGGCGGCGTTCAAGTCTGCCTGGATCCCGACATGGGCCGTCTTGATCTTATGCAGCTCGGCGTTGTCGATGTCGATGTGGACGATCTTGGCGTTGGGACAAAACTGGGCGACCTTGCCAGTCGCTCGATCGTCGAAACGGGCGCCTAATGCGATCAAGAGGTCGCACTCTTCCAAAGCTTTGTTGGTGTACCGCGCCGCATGCATCCCGAGCATGCCGATAGACTGCGGATGGCTGGCAGGAAAAGCACCTAATCCCATCAACGTAGTCGTAACGGGAGCATGGATACGCTCCGCAAACTCCAAGGTGCGGGCTTCCGCTCCGCTGTGAATAGCTCCGCCGCCGAGATAGATAATCGGGCGTTCCGCTTCGTCGATCATAGCTGCCGCTTCTCTGATGGCTTTGGCTTCGATCGCCGACTCGAGCTCTCGTCGTCCCGGTTCAGGCCAACGCTCAACTTGGATACGCTCCATTTGCACATCCTTCGGGATATCGATCAAAACCGGCCCCGGACGGCCGGAGTTCGCTACGCGAAAGGCTTCCGGAATGATTTGGAGCAGCTCTTCAGCAGATTGGGCGAAGTAGCTGTGCTTGGTGACGGGAAGACTCAAGCCGAAGGTATCGATCTCCTGGAACGCGTCCGTGCCGATCAAGCTCTTGGGAACCTGTCCCGTGATGCAAATCACGGGTATCGAGTCCAGCTTCGCATCTGCCAAAGCGGTAATGGTGTTGGTCGCGCCCGGACCCGAGGTCGCGAAGAAGACCGCCGCCTCCCCCGTTACTCGGGCTTGGCCCTGGGCAATAAAGCCGGCTCCTTGCTCGTGGCGAGCGAGGATGTGCCGAATCTTTCCGCTGCGCGACAAGGCGTCGTACATGGGGAGGTTCGCTCCGCCGGGGATGCCGGCTATGCGTTCGATGCCCTGTCGTTCGAGCAATGCGATGAGTATTTCTGCGCCTGTGTAGTTCATTTTCGGATTCAGTTGATTTTGATTTTTTTATCACCGACCGATTCCGACGAAGGCATCCGAAAACGAACAACCCCGCCGGTTTCGCGCCGGCGGGGTTGTTTCGTTAAAAGCTGTTTGCTTCGATCAACCTCTCGCTGACGCGGTCCATCCGACCACGACCACCACGACCACGTTCACTAGCACGAGGTTGAGAAGGTTGCTGGACTTGATTGCGGATGGTTTCATCTTGTGAGGTTGACTCGACCTTCATCGGACAAGATCGACGAAGGTTGAAGCGAAAAAGGTTTCCGGACTGCGCGATGTCAAGCCCGTTTAGAAATCGTAACGGGATACGTACCGATCCTAGCCCCTGCTCAATGCCGCGTCAGATGAAACTCTCCCCGCAACATGCGAATGCAATTCATGTAAGCCCGAGCGTCATGGTAATTCGCTTTCCAGCGATAGGCCTTCGCTCGCGAAGCGGCGAGCGGATCGCTGTCTAATCCGACGGACATCCACCCCCCGTTCACGGGGTCGATTTGGTATTCCTTGATGTAAGCCCATTGATCGGCAAAGGCTTGCCAGTACTTTGGCTCCTCCGGGTACAGCTGGGACATCAAAAGCAAAGCGTTTAGAGACTCCGCCGCGATCCACCAAATCTTGTTGGGCATCACCACTTCCAAAGGGCCACTTTCCTCGAAGTAGTATCCCCCTTCGTACAGGGATCCCAGTCGCTCGTCCCAACCGGTCGCCAATGCATGGTCCACCAAAGCCTTGGCCGTTTCGGCAGTTTTCGCATCCACCTCGCCATGCAGCGCTTCCACAGCCTCCAACATAAGAAAAGCCGTCTCCACATCGTGCCCCCAGGAAACGTGGTCATACGCCAGTTTGCCGAGCACCGCGTCCCTCCCCTTGTCACGAAAACTCAGCGGCTGCCAATCCCGCTCGAAAATGAGATGGAGATAGCCGGGCTCCTGCACGAAGCGGTCGCGTACGATCTCCAGCATTTGCTGCAAGCGCTGCCGTAAATGTTCGTCCGGCCAAACCGTATATAGCGACGTATAGCTCTCCAGAATGTGGATGGAAGAATTGTAGTCCTTGGAGCCAGACGCTAACGTATCCCCATTTCCAATACGTTTTCGCGTCCAGTCTCCATCTAAGGACAAATCGTCGACATAGCCTCCAGCTTCGGAGTCCCAAGCGAATCGGTCCAACCAGAGAAAGGCTTTCCTAGCGTATTCGAGTGCTTCCTCGTCTCCAGTCGCCGCGTGGAAGGCTGAGAGCGCATAGATCGAAAACGACATCCCGTAAGCTGACTTTTTTTCTCGCTCGATCGGGACCCCTGCCTGGGTAACCGCTTCGTAAAAGCCGCCGCGGTCGTGATCCCACATCTGCTCGATCAAGAACCGCACCCCATGCCGGGCCTGCGCGGAGTAGCCGGTATCCCCTTCGAAAAGCGCGAGCTGCGACAATACCCATATGTGACGCGATTGGCCGACGAGGTACTTGTTCGTCTCCTCGTTTGCTTGCCAAGCGTTGTCGAAGCCAGTCACGTATCCGCCGTGCCGCTCGTCCACGGAGCGCGGATACCAAGCGTTGACGAGGTCGCGCTGGAAGGACGCTTCCAGTTCGGACAATATTTCCTGCCTCGTCCCGGCGAGGCCCGAAGGACAAGCGCCGCAGGTCAGAATACAAATAAGTAGCCAGTAACGCATCACAGCAATACCGCCAGCAAGAGCCTATTCTCCGTGCTCTTTCTTTTCCGATTCGCTCATGTCGATCATTTCGACCTCTCCCATTGAGATCTTGCCGCTGGTGTCGCCTTTCACGGTAGCGATCTTGTCCATTTGCAGGCCGATCACCCCCGCTATCGCCTCATTCATCGACTCGAAGGCCGTTTCAAAACCGACGCCGACGGCCCGCGTGTTATACCGCACCCGCCAAACTTGCTTGAGCTCCTTTTCCTTCAGGAGATGCTGATAGTCGAAAGCGTTCAATATCACGAAGTAACGCTCCTCCTCGAGGGCATCCCACAGCTCCTCGTCCGGCGTGTAGCCAAACGGACCCCTGCTTCTCAACTTCCCTTGCAAGCCAAGAAGGGCCATGTTCTTGGACCGCTGGGAGTTGTTTCCCGTACCCAAACTTTGGCCGCCTCCGGCGCTCGCTCCAGCGCTCGTAGGAGCTGACTGCACCATGATGGCATTTTGGCCTCCCCCCGCGGGCACGAGATTCCCCCCGCTGCTCGCTTCGTCCATGGCCTCGGCGCTCATCATGTCGCTAGCCCCGGAAATGCCCTGCAATTCCCCCCAATCCGGATCCAAGGAGGTCCGTCCCCAAGAAACCATGATCAGCAAGTCGCCCAAGTTGCGATCCACCTCGGGATACATCTTACGCTTTTTCAAAGTCTCCGCCAAGGATTCGAACAAGTCTTCGAATCCGAGGGTTTCCAGGCCACGGTCCCGCGTCGTGCCCCCGTGAAACTTGCCTTTGATGAGGTGGTAGGTCTGGTACTCGAGCTTCTCCGCCCGCTCCATGTACTCCACCTCCGCCTCCGCGTTGACGATAATATTGAAGCGCTTCGCGGAAACGGAGGTCCCCGCGAGGAGGACTCCAAACAGGACAAGCAGCAGATTCCTTGGCAACGCGGGGTACATAGGGGGGGGCGATGGTGCGGGTTAAACGGTGAATTGACCGTCCCTGTATATCACCTGACTTGAGCCGTCTTTCAAGTACGCTGTTACGGTTCTGTTCGAAGTCGCCACAATATCCGTGTGCACCACCGAATTGTTGTAGCCCATTTCCGCCCATTCCTTCTCGGAAACGCTCGACGGGTCACCGGTATAGGAGTCGCGATAGGCCGAGCCCACCGCAATGTGCGTGTTGCCGTACTCGCCGCCTACATTCTCGTCGTAGAGCGTCTCTCCCATGAACTTGGTGATGCGAGAGAAACGGCGATCGGTAAGGGAAAACTCGCCGGCCTTGTCCGCATTTTCGACTGCGATCATTTCCTTGAGCAGGTCCTCGCCCTTGCTCGCGGTCGCCTTGACCACCACGCCGTCCTTAAATTCCAAATACGCCTTCTCGATCAAAGCTCCGTATCGGTAGAGCGGTTCCGTAAACTGGATACGCCCTTCCGTGCCACGCCAATCTGGCGATACAAACAGCTCGAAGCTCGGGATATTGCGTCCCGATCCTCCCAGCCACTTGCGATTGTCCCCCAGTTTTACCCAGAGATCGGTGTTTTCAGCTTCGATGTGCAGCTTCTCGATCTTCAGGGCATCGAGCTTGTCCTTGTAGGAGTACAGCTTCTCGTAGAGTTCCTTCCACTTTTCAGCCGGCTTCGCTTCCCTTAGATAGCAGGCTTCGATGATCTGCTCCCAGTACTCCTCAAGGCTCATGCCAACCTCGTCAGCCATTTGCTGGGTCCCCCACATGGCCAAGGTCCAAGTATAATTGCCCGCAGACTCCTTGGCCCGCCGCCAATCCATGTACGGCTTGAGGGCCTTCTGGGCTGTCATGATCTTCTTCGAGTCGATGCCATCGAGCTCCTTTTTGTTCGTCTCCGCCAAGATCGCAACCGTGTGGTCGATCTGGTCTACCGTGCCCCGGTGAAACTTTTCCGCGAAGAAGCTGAGCTGCTCTTCGTTGGCCAATTCGAAGAACTCGCGAGCCATGTCGTCCGGAGTGAAAAACACCAAAGGGTGAGCGCCCGCCTTCAGCACCGCTCTACGCAGGGCGACCAAGAAGGGTTTCGCGACCTCCGGCACTCGCAGCTGCACGACTTCGCCGGGCTTTACGCCCTCTCCGCTGTTGAGGGCGAAGTTAATCATAACGTCCGCGTACTTTTCCAGAATCTCCTCAGAAGGCTGATAACTCATATGGCAAGAGACTTAGTGTTTCGGAGAAAAAAGCAAGGTCACCGAAGCTCGCTCAACTGCATGGGCTCGCTTCTATCCTTCCTCCGGATTGGCGACCGCCACGAGCTCGATCTCAACCAATGTTTCCCCGTCTTCGAAACCGGCGACCTCCACCAAGCTCAAAGCCGGACCACCGCCCTCGCGATAGACCAGCAAGCGCGCCGCCTTGGCCTTCTCGTAGTCGCTCCCCTGCTTGAGGTAGACGCGTTCCTGCACCACGTCCTGCATGCGCAAACCGTAGTTGCCCAGGACCGACTGAAGCCTGATGTAGATGGTGCGCAGCTGCTGCTCCAAGGTTTCGCCGGGCGAGCTCATGGCGGCGACGAAAACCACGCCACCGACCCGCACCGCCTGAGGCGTGCGCATCTCCTTGTCCACTTCGGAAAAGAAAAGAGGCTCGCGAAAGCTGACCTCCTCCTCTTGCCCGGAAGCCCACGGCGCCAAGACGGCCAAGCACAGCGCCAGCGCCCCAATATTCACGTTGAAACTCATAGTCCGCACTCTAGCATAACGACCTCCTCACGCCAACTCTGCCGATCGGCTAAACTTCAAACGTATCTTCGACGATACTCATAGCCCATGGTTCCAACTCCTCCCATCGTTGCCATCCTCACCGACTTCGGCGAGAGCGACTGGTACGTCGCCTCCGTCAAGGCCGTGTTGGCGCGTCTCTGCCCCGAGGCAAAGCTCATCGACATCACCCACCAAGTCGAGCCGGGCAACATCCGATCAGGGGCCTTCATCCTCTCCCAGTGCTACCACGACTTTCCTCGCGGAACCGTCTTCCTTTGCGTCGTAGATCCCGGAGTGGGATCCTCCCGCAAGCCAATCATCCACTTCGACGGCGACTACCATTTCGTGGCGCCCGACAATGGACTGCTCTCCCTGCTCGAATCCGGCATGTGCCGCACCTACGAGATCGAACCCCATCGCTTCGACGCCCAAGTGCGCGAGAGCAACACCTTTCACGGCCGCGATATCTTCGCGCCTGCCGCAGCCTTCTTGGCCAATGGAGTGCCACCCAGCAACTTTTGTACGGCCCTGCCCAAGTTCGCCCACGAAGGAATGGATTTTCCCGAGGTGACGGAGCTTCCCATGAAAGGGAGCACCCTCTACTTCGACCAGTTCGGCAACGCGATTACCAGCTTACGCATCACACGTACCAGTCCCAAACCGGAAGCCGTCGTATTGAAAAATGGAGACAAGATCCCCTTCGGACTCTCCTTCCATAGCGTCCCCAAAGGCAAGCCGGTCGCCTATCTCGGATCCGGCGGATTCCTAGAAATCGCCGTCAATCTGGGCAGCGCCAGGGTTTCGCTCAACCTCGAAGACGAATCGGACTTCGAACTCGTCTAAGCAGCGCATCCCGTCTCTCCCACCCACCAACAAGAGGTCGCCTTGCGGGAAAACTAGCTGCTGATCCTCTCGCCAAGATCAAGCAGAGCGTCGCAAAACTGGGCAATACGGCCACCCACGCTCTCGCTCATCGCCTCATCCTTCCAGTCGTTTGGAGCCGCATAGACGAAGCGAGGCAATACCAAGGTCCGGAAATCCAACATCAAGCTGTTCGCAAGCGGCATAACAGACATGTAGCTCATGGCTCCACCCGCCGCGCAGAGAAAGCCAACAAGCTTGTTTTCCATCTTCCGACCAGCCAGCTCCACCGCGTTCTTCAGCGACGCGTTTACGTCGTAGTTATAAATTGGAGACGCGAGGACATAAACATCCGCCGCTTCCATGCGCTTGTTCAGCTCGATTGCGTAGGGGTCGCCATAAGCCGCTCCACCGTCGCAGAGCGGCAACTCCATTTCTTGCAGGTCAATGAAGTCGACTTCTACCCCGCTGCGCTTCCCCAAGAGCAGTCGAGCGTGTTCAGCCATCAACCGGCTGCGGCTTTTCGGATTTAAACTGGAGCTGACAATCGCGACCTTCACGGAAAAGGTTTCTCCACTCCAGCTAGGCCATGTCAATCCCTCAGCCCCCGAACAGGAGCGAGCGATTGGAAATTATTGTGTAAGAGTGCCGCAATAGCCGGTCTTTCCGCTTCTAGCTGCTATAGAGAAAAGACCCCCAGAGTAACACGCTACCCCACCATGACAACTCGTACCCTGATCAATGCAGCTCTCGGCTTGGCAACCCTAAGCCCTCTCACTCTAGCCTCCCCACTCGGAGACTTCGCAAACAACCTCGACGTCGGAGCGCCGAAGCTAAGCGGCAACGCCAGCTACTCCCCCGAAACGCAAAGCTATACCTTGTCCGGGGCCGGCCAAAATATGTGGGCCGAGAAAGACGAATTCCATTTCGCCTACCGCAAACTGGAGGGCGACTTCATCGTTCGAGCCACCGTGGAGTTCGAGGGAGAAGGCGTGGATCCACATCGAAAAATCGGTATCATCGCCCGGAACACGCTCGACGCGGATTCACCCTACGCCGACGCCTGCGTGCACGGAGACGGACTCACCTCGCTGCAGTACCGCGAAGTCAAAGGTGGCCCAACCGCCGAAGTCGGCAGCCCCTTGACCGGTCCCACTGAAATTGAACTGCAACGCGAAGGCGATCGATTCACTTTTTCCGCTGCAGCCTTCGGCGAGGTCTACCAGTCCGTCAGCAAGCAAATCGATTTGAACGACGAGCTCTTCGTCGGGCTCTTTATCTGTTCCCACAATCCCGAGGTCACCGAAACCGCTCGCTTTCGCAACGTGCGAATCGTTCTCCCCGCCGCTCCCGACTTTCGCCCCTATCAGGACTACATCGGAAGCCGACTCGAGATCATGGAGGTAGCCACCGGTTCCCGCAAGGTTCTCGCCACCTTCCCGAACTCGATCCAAGCTCCCAACTGGACCCCGGACGGCAAGACCTTGATCTACAATTCCGAAGGCAAGCTCTACACCTACACCCTCGAAGACGGAAGTATCAACGAACTGAATACTGGATTCGCGAACCAAAACAACAACGACCACGTCCTCTCCTTCGACGGAAAGCAAATCGGAATCAGCCACCATGTAGGCGAAGCCGGCACCTCGGTCATCTATACGCTCCCCGTTTCAGGCAGCGACACGCCGCGGCAAATCACCGACCCCTCGCGTGGCCATTCCTTTCTCCACGGCTGGTCGCCAGACCATAAGAGCCTCATCTTCACTGGCCAACGCAATGGCCAGTTCGACATTTGGTCCATCGACATAGACAGCAAAAAAGAGACTCCCCTCACGCAACTACCCAGCTTGGACGACGGTTCGGAGTTCTCTCCAGATGGTCGCCATATCTTCTTCAACTCGGTGCGCAGCGGCAACATGCAGATTTGGAGAATGAAGGCGGACGGCAGCGAGCCGACTCAAATGACCTTTGACTCCTACAACAATTGGTTCCCGCACGTCGCGCCCGACGGCAAATCCTTCGTCTATCTCGCCTTCCCATCTGACATCGATCCCAACGACCATCCCTTCTACAAGAAAGTCTACCTCCGCCACATGTCCATCGAGGGAGGGAACGCTAAAACCATCGCCTACCTGTACGGGGGGCAAGGCAGCATCAACGTGCCCAGCTGGTCGCCAGACAGCACGCACATCGCCTTCGTCAGCAACAGTCGCCCGCTGGACTGAGACCTGCCTACTTGACTGCTCCCGCCCGCTTAGCGTCGTCCCAATCCGGCACCTCGGCAATTTTCGAAGGGTCGGAGGGAACGATTGCCACGGCGAGGGCGTCTTCAGAATTCAAATACCGACGGGCGACCTGCAAAATGTCGTCCGACGTGATAGTGGACAGCAGGCCTTCCTTGTACTGCATCGCTCGCTCCACGATCGTCGGATACTCCTGGACCCCATAAAGCACGTTTTCCAGCAAGTAGGTATTGTCTTGCCAAGCTTGCTTGAGCCCTTCCTCCAGAGGTGCAACCGCAGCCCGAATCTCCTCCTCGCTTGCTGGCGCGCTACTCAGCTGGTCCCCGATTTCCAAAACCACGTCTAGCAAGCTATCGGCATCGCTTTTCAAGCAATCCACATCCGCCCGAATGTGACGTAGCGTATCGTAGGCCGAAAAGGTGACATAGCGAACCGACGGCGAATAGCTAGCTCCCATTCCCTCCCGAACACGCTTACGTATTCTCGATTCAAATACATTGCTCAAAACGTAGAGAGCTGCGCTCTCGCGCGTAGTGAGCTTGTCCTGGATTGTCCAAACAATCACAGAGGCCGCGCTATCGCCCATCCCGTTTCGGTACTCGATGGTCTGCTTGCCGGAGCTTGGGCGCGTACGCAAGGACCGGACTGCAGCGAAATCGGCCTTCGACTCCCGCCGAACCGGCAACGAACCGATGGTTTCACCGAAAAGCTTCAGAAGTTCGGCCTCGTCGACGTCTCCCACCACAGCCACTTCCAAGTAGCCTTCCTTCAACGCGCTCCCCAGCCAATCCTGAGCCGCATCACGGCGTACATTCACGATATCCAAAAGCGAGGGAGCATGGAAACGAGGCTCTTCGGGGTAGAGCATGCGGTAGAGGTCTCGATACCCTTCGTTCATGCCGTCCGGCTCCAGTTCGCGGCTTTGCTTGAACTTCGACTGGGCCACCTCGAAAGCGCTTTCGTCGATCGTAGGGTCCCAGAGAAATTCGGATACGATCTTCAGAAACTCGTCGAGACCCTCCACCGGCGCCACGCCGCGATAAGTGAACGCGTCGTGATCTTCCACCCCGAAGATGAAGGAGCTCACGTTGGAGCGAAGTTCCTTGTAAACGTCCTCGATGTCGTGGTTGCCGAAACCGCTGCGGAAAAGCGCCCCCATAGCCAAGGCATGCGTCCCCGGGTTGGAATCGTTGAACGCCAACATTCCGCCTCCCACCCTGACCAAGGCTCGCACCGTGTCCTTCTCGTTTTCGGTACGCAGGAAGGTCAGTCTCGCGTTGTTGGAGAAGCGATAGGTCTTGGCTCCGATTTCCTCGATCACGCTCGACTCGACGATGGTACCGGGATTGCCGAACTTCGTGTATTCAAATTCCTCGGGCAATCTCGGAACGAAAGGCAAAACGGTGTACTTGCGGTCTTCCTTGAATCGACGCTTCAAAGCGACGCCATCGAACGACTTGCTCAAGTCGCCCGCCATAAAGTAAGACATGCGCTTCAATTCCCAAACCTCCCGAAACGCAGCGTTCAGTTCCTCCAAAGTCAGCGACTCGATAAACGCGTCCATCATAGCGGAAAAGCGATCCGTGGACATGTAAACCCGTTCGTTAGCGATGCTTTCCACCAAGTCGTCCACCAGCATGCGAGGCTCAGCGGTCTCGTAACGCGACGCAGCAGAGCGACTCGATTGCAGCCAAGTCTTTCTCACGTAATCCAGCTCCTGCTGAGTGAAGCCATAGACCAAAGCTTGCCGCAGCAGTTGATCCATCCAAACGAAGGCATCCCACCAGAATTCGCCTCCTGAGCTAATGCTCAGTTGGCAGTAAGGAATCCCAAAGATACGGTTGTAGTTAGCAAAATCGTCGCTCATGCCATCGATCAGCTCGCGGCAACGCTCGTTGAAAATCGAGGTGGCGAAGGAGCGCTTCGTGTCTTCCTTTCGCTGCTCCCAACTGTCGCCGGAGTCCCGCTCCATCCAAGCTCGCGAAACTTCCAGCGTGTAGCGCTCGACCCCTTCTACTGAAAGCTGCCCGGTACGAAATGGTTTCGGTCGGTCCAGACGCCCGATCTTCCGCTTGGGAACTCGCTTGCGGGGAGTCTCCATGTCAGCAAACGCTTCCGCAATCTGCCTTTCGAACGAATCCGTATCGACATCGCCCACCACCACCAAGGTCATCAAATCCGGACGGTACCACTTGCGGTAGAAGGCCTTCAATTCCTCGATCGAGGTATTCTTTACCACCGATTCCAAGCCAATCGGGCTGCGCTCCGCCAAGGCCGTTCCGGAAAAGGAAAAGCGGAACGAGGCCTCTGAAATTCGAGCGCTCGGGGTGTCACGGGCCTGCTTTTCACGTAGAATGACTTCCCGCTCATTCTCGACTCGCTCCGCATCGAAGAGGATTCCGTCCGCATAATCTCGATACAGCTGCAAGCCTTGGCGAACCAAGCCCTCGTCGTTCTGGGGCAACTCCAAGTGGTAGACCGTTTTGTCGTGGTAGGTAAAGGCGTTGACGTCCACTCCGTAGCCCATGCCCAGCTTCTGGAAAAACGCGATCATCTCGCCGGGCTTGAAGTTGCGTGTCCCCTCGAACGCCATGTGTTCGATGAAGTGAGAGAGGCCTTGCTCATGCTCTTCTTCGTCCAACGCGCCTACCTTTACTACTAGACGCATGCTCACCAAGCCGGGCTTGGCGTCGTGCGGCTTCAGAGCGTAGCGAAACCCGTTTTCCAAGTGCCCCCAGACGATGCTTTCGTCCGGAGTGAGCTCACTTAATTCGTGCGCCCACTTCTCCCGCTTCGCATCGACTGCGAACGGCAGCTGCAGTAACAGAAAAACGAATACCGCCGCGCTACGCCAAGATCCCCATCCCACACGCATTTTCTAAGCCTACTCGGAAGGAAGGGTTACGATGCTGATTCGCTGGCCGCGTCCTCCCGACTCCTCACTGCTTTGCTCTGGAACGGCGATTACGATGTTCCCGCTCTTGAGCTCCATGAGGGCGATCTTTCCGGGAGAGGAAAACTCGTGCCGCGGACGGAAACGCAAGGGGCGCGTGTCGCGCTTGCCCTTGGGAAACATTAGCTCTCCCGAGTTGCCGGCCAACAGGACCCTGCCCTTCGGCATGATCTGAATCCCGGTCAAGGCGCTCAAATCCCGCACGATCGTCTGCATGGAAGAGATGCCTTGGTACTGTCCGGAGCTGATGCGGAAAACAGAGCCACTCGGTCGCCCTTGGGTGTGGTTGGTTACGAAATAGAGCATGTCCTCCTTAGCGCGGAAAGTCATGTCCGTCGGGAGACTGGTGGTGCGAATCAGCTCCGCCTTCTTGGGAGCCCGCTCGGAAAGGAGGTTCTCCAATTCAGCGGCTTCGATGCGCCAAATTCCCGGGCGGCCGATCTGCTTGCGCTCGAACATGTGTCCGCCTACTCCAGATTCACCGATGTAGAGGTTGCCCTCGTCGTCGAAGCAAATGCTGGAGGGGGAAAGCAAAGAAAGCTCGTCCTTGAGTCGAATCCTGCTGTTGGGGCCTAGGTCGATCGACTTTATTTCCCGTCCCGTGTTTGGATCCAGCACGATCAGCCCTACCATAACTCTGGCGAGATCGCGCATGGGACGTCCGGCCTCGTCTTGCACCAGCGGAGTACCGACCGCTAAGAAAATGGCACCCTTGGGGATGCTGCCAAAGCGGATTGGCGAAAAGTCGAGATCGATCGGAGCAGTTAAGTTCCTGATAAATCGCATGTTGTTCACGCTCACTTTGCCGTCCGCAT
The DNA here is from genome assembly GCF_014803405.1 of Pelagicoccus enzymogenes. Lineage (NCBI taxonomy): Bacteria > Pseudomonadati > Verrucomicrobiota > Opitutia > Puniceicoccales > Pelagicoccaceae > Pelagicoccus > Pelagicoccus enzymogenes. Next base: position 185,073 of record NZ_JACYFG010000007.1, on the reverse strand, counting down.
CGACCGCCAGCTTGCTGATGAAGCTCTGGCTGCGAAGCGTGCCCGCTTCGCCCTGAGCATGGTTGACCACGAAAAGGTAGCGCCCATCCGGGCTGAAAACTGCAGCGGTAGGCGTCAAGAAGCCGTCGAGCTGCTGGGAAATGACCGGGCGGTCTTGGGCCGGCAAGGTGCTGGCAATTGCGAGAGAGAGGAAGCCGAGCGTGGCGAAAAAGCGTCTAGTTAGGTTCATACAGTCTGATTTCGGGGCGGTCAGCGACCTGAGTCGCCTTCGGTAACTACAAGTGAAAACGATGCGCCGAACCTCCTGCATGCCAAGCCTCCTTTTGCAAGGCCTTCGATGCTTCCCCGATACCGAAGGAGGACAAAGCGGGAAGCCTCCGCTTGAGCAGGCTCTGGAGGGACCGGTTCCACCCGGTCCGCTTTCGCGCAAGCCCGCTTTCCCAGTCGCTACCCACGAAAAAGCCGCCCCGGACGAGGGGCGGCTCGGAAAGTGTCAGCGGCGCGATGCGCTACTTGACCTCAACCGGAGGCAGGTTCCAGATCTCGGAAGCGTACTGCCCGATGGTCCGGTCCGTAGAGAACTTGCCAACGCGAGCGGTATTGAGGATCGCCATACGGGCCCAGAGCTTCTTGTCCTTAAATGCCTCGCCCACGCGGTCTTGGCATTCGATGTAGGCGCGATAGTCGGCCAACGCCTTGAAGGGGTCCCCTCCGTCCAGCATGCTGTCGCGAACGGGCTTCAACACATCCGGTTCGTCCGGCGTAAAGTAGCTAGAACCAATCCAATCGACCACCGCCTTGAGTTCTTCGTCGGCGTGGTAGTAGGAGAACGGATCGTAGCCTTTCACGTCGAGCGCCTGAACCTCGTCGACGTTCAAGCCGAAGATGAAAATGTTGTCGTCGCCCACTTCCTCGCCGATCTCGATGTTCGCTCCGTCGAGCGTGCCGATGGTCAAGGCCCCGTTCAAAGCCAACTTCATGTTGCCCGTGCCGGATGCTTCCTTGCCCGCGGTGGAGATCTGTTCGGAAAGGTCGGCGGCTGGAATGATCTTGGCCGCTAGGGAGACGCGGTAGTTCGGCAGGAAGACAACCTTGAGCTTACCCTTGATACGCTCGTCCGCGTTGATGACCTTGCCCACCGAATTGATAGCCTTGATGATTCGCTTGGCCAGCTCGTATCCCGGAGCGGCCTTGGCGCCGAAGACGAACACGCGCGGAGCTATGTCCAAATCGGGGTTGTGCAGCAAGCGGCGGTAGAGCGTGAGGATATGCAGCAGATTGAGGTGCTGGCGCTTGTATTCGTGCAAACGCTTGATCTGCACGTCGAACAAGGCGTTGGGATCCACCTCTACGTGGCACAGTTCCTTGATCGTCTTAGCGAGCTCGACCTTGTTCTCGTATTTGATTTTCATATACGAGTCCTGGAAATCCGCGTCGTCAGCGTATTTTTCCAGCCCACGCAGCGCATCGAGGTTCTTCGGCCAATCCGAGGGGATCTTCTTACTGTCAATCAACTTGGAGAGCTTCGGATTGCAGGCCAACAACCAACGGCGCGGCGTGATACCGTTGGTCATGTTGGTAAATTTATTTGGATACAGGGCGTTGAAGCTCGGGAAAAGCACGGTTTTGAGCAGTTCTGAGTGAATTGCAGCAACGCCATTCACCGTATGGCTTCCCACCACCGCGAGGTGAGCCATTCTCACCATCTTGGGATGGCCTTCCTCGATGAGGGAGAGATCGCGCTTCATCCAGTTGTCGCCCGGCCAACGGTCTTCGATGGTTTCCATCAAGCGGCGGTTGATCTCGAAGATGATTTCGAGGTGGCGCGGCAAGACCTTCTCGAAGAGCGGAACGCTCCACTTCTCGAGCGCTTCCGGGAGTAGCGTGTGGTTGGTGTAGGCAAAGGTTTTGGTGCTGATCTCCCAAGCCTTGTCCCAGGAGAGCTGATGCTCGTCGACCAAGATACGCATGAGTTCTGCAACGCCGATAGCCGGGTGCGTGTCGTTGAGCTGGATCGCCACCTTGTCGGCAAATCCGTCCCAGCTCTCGTTGTTCTTGAAGTAGCGACGGATGATGTCGTGCAGCGAGCAAGAGACGAAGAAGTACTGCTGCACGAGGCGCAGCTCCTTCCCGTTCTCCGTCTTGTCGTTTGGATACAGGACCTTCGAGATCGTTTCGCCGATCGCCTTCTCGCGGATCGCCTCCACGTAGTCTCCCTTGTTGAACTCGTCCAAGTCGAATTCCTCGGAGGAACGCGACGACCAAAGACGCAGGAAATTGACGGTCTTCGTGTCGTAACCGGCAATGGGAATGTCGTAAGGCACGCCTTGGATGGTCTTGGTATCGACCCAAACAGGACGCGGATCCCCCTTCTCGTCGAACTGGGTTTCTACGCGTCCGTAGACCTTGAGCGTCTGCGTGTACTCAGGACGAACGATGTCCCACGGGGTGCCGAACATCTTCCAGCTGTCGGGCTTCTCGATTTGGTGGCCGTTCTGGAAAGCCTGCTTGAAGAGGCCAAATTCGTAGTAGATCCCGTAACCGATCGCTGGCAAGTCGAGGGTCGCAAGCGAGTCCAGGAAACAGGCAGCAAGTCGACCGAGACCACCGTTGCCCAGTCCCATGTCGAGCTCCTCTTCCACGATCGCATTCCAATCCACGCCGAGCTCCTCGACGGCGGCGCGAGCCTCGTCGTAGACGCCGGCGCTGTACATGTTGTTCACCAGCATCCGGCCCATCAAGTACTCCATGGAGAGGTAGTAGCAGCGGCGGACGTTCTTCTGGAAGTGGGTTTGCTGCGTCTGGATCATGTTGTCCACGATCCGGTCGCGCACGGCGAGGGAAATACAGGTCCACCAGTCGCGCTTCGTCGCAGCCGACGGATTGTGCGCAAGAGTGTACTTGAGGTGGTCGAGGATCGCTTGCTTCATGTCGCCCGGGGCGGAAGCTGCGGATTTCTTGGCGGCCTTTTTCGCGGCCGGCTTCTTTTTTGCAACAGTACTCATTTTCAATTCAAAAGTGGTTGATAATGAAAGGCTCCTTCTAGGACCTTTCTAGGGAACTACACAAAGGCAAAATAGTAAATAATGACCCCCGAGGGAGCCCTCCCGCCAAAGCAAACCCCGCGCCGTTTTTTTCGGCGCAAATTTGCCATATAGAAAGACCAGCCTTAGCTAGGATCGTGGCGAGTTTCAGCTTTCCCACCCCAGAGGCTAACAACAATGTCCCTCACAAAGCCTAGAAACCTAGGACAGTTCATACTTCGCCCCAGAACGCCCCTTCCGCTCACCCCTGTAAACCTATGAGTACCAACGCCTCGACCAAACTAAGCTTTCGCGAAAAAGCTGGGTACAGCCTCGGAGACGCCTCCGCGAACTTCATTTTCCAGATGTTCATCGTCTTCCCTACTGCGTTCTACGTCGACGTCATGGGAATCAGCGCCGCCGCCATGGGAACGATGCTTTTGCTGGTCCGCTTCAGCGACGCCATCACCGACCCCATCATGGGTTATATCGCGGACCGCACCAATACCCGCTGGGGCAAGTTCCGCCCTTGGCTGCTCTGGTCCGCCATCCCCTTCGCCCTGCTCTTCTGGGTCGCCTTCACCGTGCCTGAGGGAATGAGCGACAGCGGTCGCCTCTGGTACGCCGCCATCACCTACACCGTGCTCATGATGGCCTACACCATGAACAACGTGCCCTACTCGGCCCTCAACGGAGTGATGACGAGCGACGGCATCGAACGCACCAGCGTTTCCAGCTACCGCTTCTTCGCCGCCATGGTAGCCGCATTCTTCGTGCAAGGCTTCACCTTGCCGCTCGTCGACAAGTTGGGCGACGGCGACGACGCGAAGGGCTGGTCCTTGACCATCGGGATCATGGCCGTCACCTCCATCATCTTCTTCGTCATCTCCTTCTTCAGCGTCAAGGAACGCGTCCAGCCACCCAAGAACCAAAAGCCGGACCTCACGCAAGACTTCCGCGACATCCTTAAGAACCGCCCTTGGCTCGCCATGTTCGGCATGACACTCTTCGTATTCATCACCCTCGCCTTGCGCGGAAATGCTGGATACGTGCACGCGAAATATTATCTCGACCCCGACGCCCTGCGGGCCTTCATCGATAGCCTTGGACTGGTGGCGACTCCCGAAGCCCTGCAAAACCAAGGTATTGGATTTTGGATACTCGACCTATTCGGTTTGATCATCACGCCCGAGGCAAGCCCTACGTCTGTCGGATTCAGCCTCTTCAACATGATAGGAAGCCTGGTGAGCATTATCGGGGTACTTGCCGCCAAGCCGCTGGCCCGCCTCTTCGGCAAAAAAGCGGTGTTTACCGTTGGCCTCGCACTCGCTGCGATGTTCCAATCCCTCTACTTTTTCATCGGCCCTGAGGATATCTCAATGATTCTCCTGCTCACCTTGCTGACGAGCATGTCCTACGGTCCAACCATTCCGCTCCTGTGGGCCATGATCGCGGATACCGCTGACTACGGAGAATGGAAACACGGACGTCGTTCCACCGGCTTCGTTTTTGCAGGCATGGTTTTCGCGCTCAAGGCTGGCCTCGGCATCGGCGGAGCGCTCGCCGGATGGCTCCTCGCCATGTATGGATACACTCCCGAAACTGCAAGCCAACCGGAAGTGCAGCTCGGGATCCGCAAGCTGCTCGGTTTCTACTCGGGCGGATTCTTCGGAGTCGGCGTGCTCTTCATGCTCTTCTACCCGATCACCAAAAAGGTCGCCCACACCATGGAAGAAGAGCTCAAGCTACGCCACAGTACCCAAGATGCTTAACCCCATTTCGCTATGCGACCTATACGCCTACCCATTGCCCTCCTAATCTTCAGCCTCGGCCTAGCCGCCTCCGCTCTTGCAGAGGACGGTTACCGCTTGTGGCTTCGTTACGAGCCCATCGCCGACGCTTCCCTAGCAAAAAGCTACCGGAGCTCCATTGGCCCCATCGAGGCCGTGGCCACGAGCGACACCGCGAAGATCGCCCTCGCCGAACTGGAACGCGGACTCGAGGGCCTCCTCGGGGGCGAGCTAAAGCGCACCGGCGCCACACTGCTGGTCGGCACCGGCGACGCCAAGCACATCGCCAAACTCAAGCTCGACCTTTCCGGACTCGGCGAAGAAGGGTACTTGCTGACGCGTCACAAGAAAAACCTAGTCATCGCCGCCAACACGGACCAAGGCGTACTCTACGGTGTATTCGCTTTCCTAAGACAATTGCAAACACAGCGACCGCTCGAAAACCTGCACGTGGAAACGAGCCCCAAGGTCGACCACCGCTTGCTCAACCACTGGGACAACCTCACCCGCACCGTGGAACGCTCCATGGCGGGCGCATCCATCTTCAATTGGTTCGACCTGCCCTACTACGTCGAGCCGTACTACCACGACTACGCGCGAGCCTGCGCCTCCGTGGGCATCAACGGCACCGTTCTCACCAACGTCAATTCCAACGCCACCGTTTTGCGTCCCCAATTTCTCGAAAAGGTTGCAGCCCTCGCCGATACCTTCCGCCCTTATGGTATCCAAGTTTACCTGACAGCTCGTTTCAGCGCTCCCGTCGAAATCGGCGGCCTCGAGACAGCCGATCCGCTCGACCCTGCGGTCATTGAATGGTGGACCGACAAGATAAACGAAATCTACACCTACGTACCCGACTTTGGCGGCTTCGTGGTAAAGGCCAACTCCGAAGGCCAGCCCGGTCCTCAGTCCTACGGCCGCGACCATGCCGAAGGCGCCAACTTGCTCGCCCGCGCCCTCGCTCCTCACGGCGGTTTCGTCATGTGGCGGGCCTTCGTCTACGACTTCGAAATCAAAGAAGACCGACACAAGCAGGCCTACACCGAATTCACGCAGCTGGACGGACAGTTCGAGCCCAACGTTTCCATCCAAACGAAAAACGGGGCCATCGACTTCATGCCCCGCGAGCCTTTTCACCCGCTTTTTGGCGCCACTCCCGAGACGCCCCACACCCTCGAGCTCCAAATCACCCAAGAATACATGGGAGGTGACATCCATCTCGTCTACCTCGCTCCCATGTGGGAAGAAACGCTGGAAGCCGACACCTTCGCTCGCGGAGCTGGCTCGACCGTGGCAAAGGTCGTAGACGGCAGCGTGTTCGGGCACGAGCTCACCGCCATTGCGGGCGTCGCCAACATCGGCAACGAACGCAACTGGACCGGGCATCCGATGGGAGCCTCCAACTGGTACGCCTTCGGACGCCTCGCTTGGGACCATCAGCTCAGCTCCCAAGAAATCGCCGACGAGTGGACTCGCATGACATTCGGCAACGCCCCTGACGTCGTTGCCACCATCGAAGAGATGCTGCTTGAATCCCATCAAACCGTCGTCGACTACTCCATGCCTCTCGGCCTGCACCACATCATGTATCCTGGCCACCACTACGGCCCAGGCCCCTGGCACGACCAAGGACGGCCCGACTGGACCTCCACCTACTACCATAACGCCTCCGAGGACGGAATCGGCTTCGACCGCACCGCTACCGGCAGCGACGCTCTCGGCCAATACGCTCCCGAGGTAGTGGAAAAGTGGGGCACGCCAGAAAGCATCGAAGACAAGTACCTGCTTTGGTTTCACCACCTCGACTGGGACTACGAAATGAAGTCCGGCAAAACGCTTTGGAACGAGCTTTGCCTCACCTATCAGAGCGGCGTGGACCGCGTTGCCGAGATGGGCCAGCAATGGGATAGCTTGCAAGGCAGCATCGACGCCCAGCGCCACGCCCGGGTCGCCGCTCTGCTCAAGCGGCAGCTGGAGGACGCCAAGTTCTACAAGGACGCTTGCCTAGCGTACTTTCACACCTTCAGCCAGCGTCCTTACCCCGCTGGCGTGAACGCGCCTGAGTATCCGCTCGAACACTACAAGAACTTCGAACTCTACCACGTCCCCGGACACCCCGGCGAACAGTGGTAGCTTAGGAAACGTCTGGAGGGACCGGTGCCACCCGGTCCGCAATGGACAATCAGCAATAGGCCTAGACCCACCAGACACAAAAAAGGCCGTTACCCAAAACGGGAAACGGCCTCCAAGACTGTCTAAAAAAGTGGTTATACGCCTTCCTTCATGCGGCGCCTCAAGACGAGGATGATTGCGATTCCTACACCCAACATCGCAAACGCCGAACCAGAGTCTGGAACCTTCACGTCCGCTTGTCCCGGCTCGCCGTCCACCGTGACATGTGAAATGCCGAGGAACTGCCCGTTGCGCTTGTGGACGATCCCGTCTTGGTAAATGCGAATCGCGTCGTAGCTGCTCGAGTTATTGAAAAGTTGCAGGTCACTGGCGTCCCAAAGCATAGCAAACAAGCCACCCGCGGCCGACCCCGAACTGCCCGCCTTCAATCCAATGCCTGTCAAAAACGGCTTCGGATTGCCGGCCCAAGTCAATTGCACGAACTCGCCAAGCTGGTTGTCCACCCCGAATAGGAAATCGAAGATGCCAGCTCCCGAACCGCTTTCGCTGCTCGGCGCGTCCAGCTTGTAGAAGTCGCTCTGCGGATTGACGTCCGAAAGCGTCGCCGTCGAGTTGTCCAAGACGAAAGGCATGTTGATCGCGCTCGCAACACTCGCGAACGAGCAAACCAAGCTTGAGGCAAGGGCCAAGCGAACGGACTTTTTTAAAAAACGGAAAACTGTGCAGGTCATTCCCGTCAAATCGACTTTTCCAGCGGTATATTGAGGCGCACCCCAAATTTTCACCTGTTTCCCAGCTCCCAATAGACATTAATCTCCTGAATTTGACTGTCCGATTTTTAAGTTCGGCTTAAGGGGGCAAATAAGGACAAAACGGTAGAGTTTTACGCAACCAAATGTAAATCGTCGTGTACTGTCAGTCGTTCGCCTAATAAATCCCTCTCTATCCCTCACGTGAATGCCCGCAACTTCATCGCTGGGCTGATCCTAGCATCAGTCCCCTCACTAGCTTTTTCGCAGGGCGGCGACTCGTCTAGCGAGCCCCCCCTATCCCTGCGGTCCGCCATCGAAAAGGCCCTCGAGCAAAACCTCGGACTGCGAATCCAAACCCTCGCGCCGGACATAGCCGAGGAGGCGGTTATCGCTCAAGAAGCGAGCTTCGACCCCTCCGTCTTTTCGCGAGCCAACCTCAGCCAAAGCGATCTCGACTGGGAAGACTCCAACGGCGCCACCCGACAAACCACTTCCGACTCCCGATCTTATTCGCTGGGCGTCACCAAACGAATCAAAACCGGAGCTCAGGTCACCGCCAGCGCCAGCCAGTCACGCAGCGACGGCTCCAGTTTCAACTCCGAGCTCGGCCAACTGGTCGGCGGATCCCTCAGCGAGCGAGCTTCTCTGTCTCTCGAATTCACCCAGCCGCTGCTACGCGACTTCGGCAGCGAGGTGAACCTGGCCCCCGTCCGCCGGGCCAAGTCCCAAGCTCGAGTCGCCGATTTGCGCACTCGCAACGCGGTGCTCAACCTGCTGCAGCAAATCGAGAACGCTTATTGGCAACTCTCCGACGCACACCAACGCCGCAACCTTCGCCAATCGAACCTAGAACTTTCCGAGCGGCTGCTGGAAGAAGCCCGCGAACGCGAACGGCTCGGCCTCGCGACCAGAATCGAAACCTTGCAGGCTGAAGCCAACCTCGCCCAACGCAAAGAGCAAATCATCCGCGCCGAGCAAGCCATCCGCGAGGCGACTGACGCCCTCTACGCCGCCATGGGCGTGCTCGACGAAACCATGGCCCTCGATCCCCAGCTCTCCGTTTACCCGCTTCCGGAATCACGGGGAGAGCCCCCCTCCTTCCAAACGACTCTCGACACCGCCATCGAACGCAACTTCGACGCTGACATTCAGGAGGAAGTCCTCGAACAGCTAGAACAAGACCGTATCCTCGCCCGCAATAGCGAACGCCCTCAGGTCGACCTCAGCCTCTCCAGCTCCTACAACGGACTCTCCCCCGAGAGCGGAAAGGACGCCTTCAGCGAAGCCTTCGACCGTCGCGGCGACGACTGGGGATTACGTCTGAGTTTCAACCTCCCGTGGGGAGCCCGAGCCGCCAAGTCCAACCTTCGCCAAACGCTCTACCGCATCGACCAGGAGGAACTTCGCCTCGCCGAGATCAAGCAGGACTTGCTTCGCTCCGTGCGCTCCGCTTGGCGAGACCTCGACGCCTCTCGCCAGCAACTCGCAGCCGCTAAAATCGTCGTGCAACTGCAGGAGGCTACCTACGAGCAGGAGACCAGCAAGTACGAGGAAGGACTGTCTACCATCCGCACCTTGCTGGAAACCCAACGAGACTTGGACCAAGCAAAGCTCAGCCTCCTAGACGCCCAGCTCGCAACCGTGCAAGCCGAAATAACCCTCGCCCGAGTCGAAGGCAGCCTGCTCGATCGTCACGGCATCGAGTGGAACGACACCCTCACCTCCGAAGAGTAACCGTATCCCTTTTCCCACTACCCGAATCCTCCCTATCCCATGAAAAAACGATATTGGATATCCGCCCTCGTCCTCATCGGTCTCGGCATTGCCGGGGCCAGCAAATTCAAGAAGGGAGACCAAACGACTGAAGTCACCGTCGAAAAGGCCAAGGTCGGCGACATCACCAGCCTCGTAACTGCCACCGGCAAGGTATTCCCCGAAACCGAAGTCACCATCTCCTCCGAAGTCGCCGGCGAAATCATAGAACTGCCCGTAAGCGACGGACAGCTGGTCGAGAAAGGCGACCTCCTCGTTAGCGTCAATCCAGACCGCCTAGAAGCTCAAGTGCTACAGCAAGAAGCAGCGCTGAGGGCCAGCAAGTCGAATTCCTCCGAATCGAAAGCTCGCATGCTGCAGGCCGAACTCGACCTCAAACGGCAACGCAACCTCTTCGAAAAAGGCTTCGCCACCCAAGAGCAACTCGACGAAGCGGAGACCAACCTCGAAATCAGCCAAGCTTCCTACCAAGCGACTCTCTCCCGCATCGAACAACAGGAGATGCAGCTCAAGGAAGCCCGCGACTCCCTCGCCAAGGCTTCCACCTTCGCCCCCATCAGCGGCACCATAACCTCCCTCACCTCCGAGCTCGGAGACCGCGTCGTCGGCACCGGCCAATTCGAAGGCACCGAAATCATGCGCGTAGCCGATCTCAGCCAAATGGAGATTCGCGTCGACGTGAGCGAATCCGACATCGTGCAGGTCAAGATCGGCGACCCAGCCACCATCGAAATTGAAGCCCTGCCTAACGAGGAATACAAAGGCGAAGTCACCGAGATCGCCAACTCTGCAACCGGCGGACAAAACTCCAGCGACCAGCTCACTACCTTTCAGGTCAAAGTTCGCCTACTCGATCCCAGCGCCAAGATTCGCCCCGGCATGACCGCCACCGCCGACATCAAAACGCAAACGGTCAAAGGCGTCGTCAAAATCCCACTACAAGCCGTCACCGTACGCTCCAAGGACGAAGTCGCCAAACAGCTCGGCGAGGAGCAGGAAGCCGAGAAAGAGGAAACCTCCACGAAAGGCCCCGGCGGCGAAAGCAATTCCCGCCGCCGCGATAACCTCGAACGCGTCGTTTTTCTCTACAACGACGACAACACGGTCACCCTCGTCCGAGTAGAAACGGGTCTCGCCGACAATCGCTCCATCGAGATCAAGTCCGGCGTTTCCGACGGACAACAAATCGTCACCGGCGGCTACCGCGTCCTCACCCGGGAACTCGAAAACGGCAAAACCGTCAAGATCGCGGAGAACAAGAAGGACAGCAAATTCCAGAAACCGTCCAAGTGAGCCAAACCATCATCCAGATCACCGGAGTCAAAAAGATCTACGACCTCGGCAAGGCTAAGGTTCACGCTCTCGACGGTGTGGACCTAAAGATCTACGAAAACGACTACGTCGCCATCATGGGCCCGTCCGGCAGCGGCAAGTCCACCCTCATGAACATGCTGGGGTGTTTGGATACGCCCTCCGAAGGCCAGTACTACTTCGGCGGCGAAGACGTAGCCATGATGGACGACGATTCGCTCGCGGACATCCGCAACCGCCGCATCGGCTTCGTCTTCCAATCCTTCAACCTCCTTCCCCGAGCCACCATCCTGCGCAACGTGGAACTGCCGCTCGTCTATGCCGGCATTCCGAAGAAGGAGCGCGCGGAGCGAGCCAAGCACGCTCTCACTCAAGTCGGTCTCGGCAATCGGGTCGAACACCGTCCCAACGAACTTTCCGGTGGCCAGCGCCAACGTGTCGCCATCGCGCGGGCTCTGGTCACCGAACCTTCCATAATCCTCGCCGACGAACCAACCGGAAACCTCGACTCCAAGACTGGAGAGGAAATAATGGAGCTCTTCGAAGGTTTGTATTCGAAAGGCAATACTATCATCCTCGTGACTCACGAAGAAGACATCGCCCAACACGCCCGGCGCCTAGTCCGCCTGCGCGACGGCATCGTGGAGAGCGACGCCGCTATCCCGAGATAACAACCGCTCCTCCCCCCTCATCACTCACCCTTCATCCTTGAATTGAAACGCTCAAAAGCCAGACGCCTAATCAATGACTTTGAAGAGTCCGCCCGTATCGCCGGAGAACAACTCTCCGAGCACAAGGTACGCTCCCTTCTGACAGCGTTGGGGGTAATCATTGGCGTCTGGGCCGTCATTCTCATCGGCGTCGGTATGAACGGACTGGATACCGGATTCAAGAACAGCCTCAGCATGCTGGGAGACGACCACTTCTATATCGAAAAATTCCCTTGGAGGGACGTCGGCGACGACTGGCGCACCTACATCCGCCGCCCGAATTTCGAGACCCGTTACGCGGAGGAGATGAATGAGATCATCGACAACACCCCCAATTCGGGCTTGCTGCTAGCGGTCCCGACCGTCGGTTTTCGTCGTAGCATTTCCCACGCAGACCGGTCCGCGAACAACATCCAGTTTACCGCCACGACATCGGATTTTGGATACGTCAACACGGCTGATCTCGCCGCCGGACGCTTCTTCACCCCGACCGAGGAATCAAGCGGACAAAACGTGGCAATCCTTGGCTCCGGCGTGGTCAAAGCTCTCTTTCCCGACGAGGAAGACGAGGTGCTCGGCAAGCGGGTTAAGATCGCAAACATCCAGTTTACGGTGATTGGCACCCTCGAGGAACAAGGAGCCTTCCTTGGCCTGCAGAGCTTCGACAACCAAGCCATAATCCCCCTTCGTACCGCCCGCAAATTCTTTGTCGGGGGTCGTCGCTGGAACGGCACCTCCATCCGAGTCGTCAAGAAGCCGGAGACCGATCGCGACCTCGCTCGCGACGAAATTATAGGCGCTATGCGTCGGGTCCGAGGACTCTTGCCGGGCGAAGAAAACGACTTCGAGGTCAACGCCTCCGACGCCGTAGAGGACACCATCGGCCCCGTAAAAGCAGGTATCGCCGTCGCCGGATTCGTCATCACCGGACTCGCTCTTTTCGTGGGCGCCATCGGCATCATGAACATCACCTTCGTCAGCGTGAAGGAACGCACCAAGGAGATCGGCACCCGCCGCGCCATCGGCGCTCGCCGCAGCTCTATCCTGACGCAGTTTCTCATGGAAGCCGTGTCCATTTGCTTGCTCGGCGGACTCGTCGGGCTACTCCTCGCCTTCATCTCGAAAGCGGTCCTCGATCATTTCGCGCCCAACTTTCCCGCGAGCTTCTCGATCGAGCTCATGATCCTCGCCGTGTCCCTTTCCGTCACTACTGGAATCCTTTCCGGCTTTATCCCCGCCTGGATGGCCTCTCGCTTGGAGCCCGCCAACGCCCTGCGCCATGAGTAGAAAGCCCAAGCGTCGATCCATACTCCTCAGCGACCTCGTCGAGCAGGCATTCGCCTCGCTCGGAGCCAACATGCTGCGCTCCTCGCTCACTATTCTCGGAGTATCCATCGGCGTCTTTTCCGTCGTCGGCGTAATGACCGCCCTCTCGGCAGTTCGCCACAGCATCGACACCAGCCTAAACGTATTCGGCGCGAACGTACTGCAGATCACCAAGGATCCCGGCATTCAGCTCGCCCCCGGCCCTAGACGTCGCGCCCGAGGTCGCGAGCCCATTTCTCCTCAGCAAGCCGAGTTCTTTAAACAGGAAATGGACGCCCTCGGCATTCCAACCACCCTTTCCGCAAGCGACGGAAACGAGCGAGCCAGCTACCGAGACTACAAGACGCAACCGCGTATCCGTATTATCGGGACAAACGAAAACTTCCTCCTCACCAACAAATACGAGCTCGATTTCGGCCGCAACATCACGCCCGCCGACATCGAATTCAACCGTCCCGTCGTTGTCATCGGTCGCGAGATCCTAGACGAGCTTTTCCTCCACGAGGACCCCATCGAAAAACAGATCAACATGGATGGGGAAAAGTACATCGTGGTGGGCGTCCTCGCCGAACGAGGAGAAATCTTCGGCCAATCCATGGACGGCATCGCCCTTATTCCTCATTCGAAATTCGTGGAAAACAATTGGCACCGTCGCCGCAGCATGGAAATAGCGATTCAAGCTGACTCCGTCGACAAGCTGGCCGACGTCGAGGACATGGTGATCGGCAAGATGCGCATGGCCCGCGGACTGGAACCAGAGCAGGAAAACGATTTTGAGATAACCTCCAACGAGGCCCTGCAAGCTGCCTTCGCCGAGATCGCCGTGGTAGTCGGCACCGGGGGCCTGCTCATCAGCGGTATCGCTCTCGTGTGCGCCGGTATCGGAATTATGAATATCATGCTGGTTTCCGTAACTGAACGCACGCGCGAGATCGGCGTGCGCAAATCCCTCGGGGCCCGCAAAAAGAGCATCTTAGCCCAATTTCTGCTGGAGGCCGTCTTCCTTTCCGAAGTGGGCGCCGCGATCGGCATTTCCATAGGCATTCTCGTCGGCAACATCATCGCCACTCAATTCAACGCCACCATGATCATCCCATGGTTCTGGATCGGCGCCGCGGTCGGCATCTGCTCGCTCATCGGCATCGGCTTCGGCTTCGTCCCCGCCCTGCGGGCCGCCAACTTGCACCCTGTCGAATCCTTGAGGCACGAGTAGCGGAATTCCTAGTCTTTGGTGGGCCAGCCGCTCCGCGGGTGGCATCCAGTGTCAACGCCCGCGGAGCGGCCGTTCCACCTGAGCCTCTACAAACTCTAAAAACCAAACTCTTCCTGGCACTCCTCGCTCGGTTCCTCGAGCAGCTTGCGCAAGAAGAGCGGGCGGTGGATTTTCGTCGGTCCGTTGTCCAAAATCGCCGTGCGATGCAAAACGGTGGCGTAGCCTTTGGAGGAGGCCAAGTCGTAGTGAGGATACTCGCAGTCCAGGGCCATCATGATGCGGTCGCGCGTCACCTTGGCGACGATCGAGGCCATGGCGATGCAGAGGGCTGTGGAATCGCCTTTGACCACCGCTTGGTGCGGGTAGCCGAGGTTTTTCATCGGCTTGCCGTCTACCAAAATTTTCCAGCGCGAAAGGGTTTCGGGCTGATCCTCGTCGTCCGCCATCTGCTCGAAAAGCGGGTCCGGCTCGTGCGGCAGGATGTTGCCCGCTTCCAAGGTCTCCTCCACCGCTCGTTTCATTGCAATTTGGGTAGCGCCAAGGATGTTGTGGTCTTCGATCTCGCTAACGGTTCCTCTTCCCACGCCGATGAAGATGCGGCCTTCCCGCTCCAGCCAGCGCAATTTGGCGTAAAGGTCCTCACGCTGCTCCAGAGTGAGCAGCTTGGAATCGTTGATGCTCGACGCGTTGCGCTTGCACCACTCGCTGTCGTAAAAGTCCCTGCGAGCCGCGACCGCCGCCGCCACCACCGGCCCCGCCAAGGCGCCTCGCCCGGCTTCGTCCACTCCGATCAAGCCCACCTTCTTTTTGAGGAACTTGCGATCGTAGGCCCTGAGGCGATGCGACTTCATTTACGCACCCCCCGGCACAATCCTCGATAGCTAGACTGTAACCAATCTACCACTACCGCTTAAAAACTGTCTCCTTGGGTTTCTTCAATGGCAAGCGATCGAGCATGCCAGCCGCCTCCACTACTTGGTAGGACGTTTTGAAGTGCAGCTTGGCGAACTCTCCGAGTCGCTCCGGACCGAACTTGTGCAATATCTCCGTCGCTTGCTCCTTCACTTTGGCGCTGGCTCCCTTGGCCAAGGTGTCGCCAAACTTCTTGGACAAGCCGTCCATGTAGCGAACGTATTCCGCGCGGGCTACCACCGAAGCGGCAGCCACCACTGGATCCGCTTCCGCCTTGGTCTGCATGCGCAGGTCGAACTTCGGATCCTTGAAATAACGCCCCACCAAGTTTTGCTTGCTGAATTGGTCCAACATTCCCCAGGGCACGCGCTTCTTGCCCAGAGCCGCCGTCAACGACTTCGCATGCTGCCAAGCCAGCAACAAGTTCAGGTTCGCCCGCGGCTTGCCCATGAGCTCGTTGTACTTGGTCATCCCGCAGAAACAGGTTTCCACGGAGATCCCCTTCGTTTCGCGGATAATCTTATCCAACTTTAGGATACGTCCGTCAGTGATCGTCTTCGAATCGCGAATCCCCGCCTTGATCCAAGCGTCGATGTGCACCTTGTCGGCGATCACGCAAGCGGTGATAACCGGGCCAAACAAGTCCCCCTTGCCGCTTTCGTCCATGCCGGCATGCGACTCGAACCATTCCGGGTGGTAGACCTCGTCATAGCCAAAGCGGGCTTCCCCCAGCACTTCAGGCTCGAGGGTATTGATGATGAAATCTTCCGTTTCCTTGCCCTGCACCACGAGCTTGCCGCTCTGGTAGCCAACCACGTTCACCTTGTTTCCCTTGAAGCCGAATTGGGCGTACTCCACCTCGTAGGGTTCCCACATCTTCATCTCTAGGATATGCTGGAGCTTGTCCAACTGCTCCTGAGAGAGCTTGTGGGTGTACATCGTTTTCTTCTTGGGTTCGTCCGGGTCGACGACTGCTTTCTTTTTGCCTCTGGCCATCAATATCTTGCTTCGAAACAGCTAGGCAGAGCCGACGGGGTTTGAAAATCAAAAAGTAGCCCCACCTTCTCCCGTCGCGAAATCGGGAAATCCTTCCACCCGTATACTTTGCGATGCCTACCACCCCCTTACAGAAGCTGCTGACCGGACTGGCCCTGCCCTTGCTTTTCCTTTGCGGCGGCCACGCGATCCAGGCGAAGACGCCCCCCGAGGGCGTCGTCCCCGTAGAAAATTTCGAGCTGGAACGCTACCTCGGCCTCTGGTACGAGCTCGCTCGCACCGACAATCGCTTCGAACGCGGACTCGATAGCGTTACCGCCGAATACACCCTCAAGGACGACGACAGCATCCGCGTCTTCAATCGCGGATGGGACGAGGAGAAGAAAAAGTGGAAAGAGATAGACGGCCGCGGATACAAGATCGGCGATCCGGAGGAAGGCACCCTCAAGGTCACCTTCTTCTGGCCCTTCTACGCCGGATACCACATTTTCGAGCTCGACCACGAAGGTTACCAATACGCCCTCGTCAGCGGCGACAACCACAGCTACATGTGGCTGCTCGCCCGCACGCCCCAGCTGCCGCAAAGCACCATCGATTCCCTGATGGAAAAGGCGGAAGCAGCCGGCTTCGACACCGAGTCGCTCATCTGGCTCGACCACAAAACCGTGCACCCCTCCCTTTTGGGAAAGTAAGGGATCCCGCCGGAGATCCGATCACCGCGACACGCCCCAAAAAAGCTAGCCCTCGCGCTGGCCATCGACCACTGTGCCTCCCGCATGCCCATCCAGCCCCTGTCCGACAACGCCGACACCTTCCGCTCCGCCTTGATCGAGTGGTACGACGCCAACGCCCGAGACCTGCCGTGGCGCCGCTCCCCATCGACCTACAAGACCGTAGTGTCCGAATTCATGCTCCAGCAGACGCAGGTAAAAACGGTGCTGCCCTACTTTGCCGCTTGGCTGGAAGCCTACCCTGACTTCGCAAGCCTCGCCGCCGCCTCAGAGGAGCAAGTACTCAAAAGCTGGGAAGGCCTCGGCTACTACTCGCGAGCGCGAAACCTGCACAAACTCGCTCAACAAGTCGCCGCCATCCCGGAAGACAAACTTCCTACCGACGCCAAAAGCTGGCTGCAATTTCCCGGCGTCGGCCCCTACGCGGCAGCCGCCATCTGTAGCATCTCCTTTTCCGACCCCTCCGCCGTGGTCGATGGCAACGTAGTTCGCATCCTCTCTCGTCTCACCGCCGACCAATCCGACTACAAGAATTCCACCGACGCCGCCAAAGCCTACCGCGCCCTCGTGCAAGAGCTGCTCAATCTCGAGCGCCCCGGCGACCACAACCAAGCGATGATGGAGCTCGGAGCCACTGTCTGCCACAAGCAGTCGCCCAACTGCCTGCTCTGCCCCGTACGTTCGCTCTGCCAAGGCTACGCGCAGGGCATCGCCGAAGACCTGCCTCGCCTCGCCAAGACAAAATTCGAGGAAGTCACCGTCAACCGAGCCTGGATCAAAGGAGAAAAGGGCATTCTCCTGCACAAGATCCCAGCCGACGCAAAACGCATGAAAGGCCTGCACGAGTTGCCCGACCTTGCTTTGCTGGAAATCGCCGTTCCAAAGAAAAAGCCCCGTCTCACCCGCAAACGCGGCATCACCAAGTACCGCATCACCGAACGCATCCACGCCCTTTCCGCCGACCGACTGAAGGCAGCCCCGCCAGCCGATCACGTCTGGGTTGCTCCCGATGACATTCCCGATCTCCCTTTCTCCGGGCCGCACCGCCGCTGGATCACCGAGCTGCTTGAAGCCGAAGTCTAAACCTCTTTGTGGGAACTCACACCCTCCTCCAAAAACGCGACAAGCCGACGTCTCTTGCGAGGGCGTCGGCCTGCTGAATCGACTCGTGGAAATTCCGTTTTTGAAGTATCGGTATTCCGTTTTTTACTATCGTTAACTCCTTGAGTCTGATTGCTTCCTTTAATCGGAAAACCCGCCACCTCGCTGAAGCATTTTTGGCTCCTTTGTAAACCTAGGGGGCATGGTATAAGCTACGCGCGTCACGTCCAGCGCTGCGACTCATCCATCGCTTCCCAAAGAGGTTACGCAGGGGAAAAATCTTTGCCCCGCCTCCCGCGGAAGCTTGTTATTCTGACGACCCAGCGCTTATTTGCCGCTCACTAACAACCAACCACCTATTGTGAAAGACCCGCTTTTCAACTGGCTCGACCACCGCGCAGCAGGAGTACTCCTCCATCCAACCTCCCTTCCCGGCGAATACGGAATCGGAACCCTCAACGACCATTGCTACCGCTTCCTCGACTTCCTCGAAGAAGCTGGCTTCAAGTACTGGCAAATCTGCCCTCTCGGTCCCACCGGCTTCGGCGACTCGCCCTACCAGTCTTTCTCCTCCTTTGCGGGTAACCCATACCTCATCTCGCTCAACGCCCTCGAAGCAAAGAACCTGATCGAACGCGATATCCTGGAGGAGCTCAAGTCGCTGCCCAACGGCTTCGTCGACTACGGCGGCCTCTTCAACGCCAAATGGCCCGTTCTTGACGCCGTCTACGAAACCTTCGTGCAAGGCAACAAGAAGATCCGCCCCTACGGCTCCTTCACCGCCTTCAAGAAGAAACACTCCGCATGGCTCGAGCCCTACGCCTACTTCCAGGCCCTCAAGGCTCACTTCAACGGCAAGCCCTGGTACGAGTGGCCGGAAGAAGTCCGCTCCTTCGCCAGCGCGCAAGACTACCCGCTACGCAAGGAGCTGGAACGCAAGATCGACGCTGAAATGTTCTTCCAGTACCTCTTCGAGGGACAGTGGCAGAAAGTTCGCGAGTACGCCAACAACCGCGGCGTGCAAGTAATCGGCGACATTCCCATCTTCGTAGCCCTCGACAGCGCCGACGTCTGGCAAAACCCAGAGTACTTCCAACTCGATCCCAAAACCTTCCGTCCCATCGCAGTCGCTGGCTGCCCGCCCGACTACTTTTCCGCGGACGGACAGCTCTGGGGCAATCCGCTCTACGACTGGGACGCCCTCGCCAAGGACGGCAACTCTTGGTGGATCAAGCGCCTCAAGCGCTGCTTCGAACTCTACGACGTCGTCCGCATCGACCACTTCCGCGGCTTCGACTCCTACTGGAGCATCCCCTACGGCTCAGAAACCGCCCGCACCGGCGAATGGAAAAAAGGCCCTGGCCTCGACTTCTTCAAGTCCATCAAGAAGAAGATCAAGAACTGCAAGCTGATCGCCGAGGACCTCGGAGACCTCACTGACGACGTCCGTATCCTTCGACGCGATACAGGCCTGCCCGGCATGGCCATCCTGCAATTCGCCTTCGGCGGCGAAGGAGACAATTTCTACCTTCCGCACAACCTCCAGTCAAATTCTGTCCTGTATCCAGGAACGCACGACAACAACACCTCCCTCGGCTGGTACGCCGAAGCGTCCGACAAGGAGCGCGACCACATTCGCCGCTACCTCCGCGTGGACGGCAGCGAAATCGGCTGGGACCTGCTCCGCACCGCCTACAAGAGCGTCTCCAAGCTCGTAGTCGTGCCCATGCAAGACCTGATGAGCCTCGGCTCGGAAGCCCGCTTCAACACGCCCGGCGAAGCCATCGGCAACTGGACCTGGCGCTACCTTCCCCAGCAGCTGCAAGCCCTACGCGGCGACACCGCGGCCTACCTGCGAGACGAAGCCGAAGTCAGCTACCGAGACGGCTCGCCTGCTGTGAACACCATTTAGGCATCTCCGTAGGGCGCGGAGCTCGCGCCCTACCGTCAGGCCCCTCGCTCAGATAGCGATCTCACCCTTGGTGAGCCACGCAAGGGCCGCGCCTTCGGTGGAAAACTGCCGCATGTGCGACTTCTTGCAGTCAAAGAACTCGCTGAAGTAATTTAGATAAGCAGACGGAACGGGCTGGAGATTGTAAATCGCGCTGCGGATCGAGTTATATTCGGCGAGAGCTTCCTCTCGCCACTCCTTGATCAGCAACATGTTTTTTCGAGTGAGGGGAATCTCGATCTCCTCCACGTCGGTGGAGGTGATCACCCGCAAGTTGCGGTCATAGGAGCTATTGGCTTTCAATAGCTGAAAATGCATTCGCACCGCTCCGATATCGATCCGTTTACCCCAACTCACTCTGAGCAGGCGACGGTCGGAATAGTACGTATGCAAAGCCATGACAAGTTGGATTAGTGCAGACAAGGTAGCTGCTTTCAACCTGAACGCAACTAGGCACCGCCTCTTTCAAACTTGTATTACAAGCGAGGTCCTCAGTCTTCGTCGTAGTCGGCCATCTGGTAGATCGCCTCGCAACAGGACTCGGTCTCGTCCTCTAGGACGTAATGCCCCGCCTCCAAATAGCGGAACGCGGTGGCATCCGGCAAAAAGCGACGCCAGCGCTCGTAGAAGTGCAGGTTGAAACAAAAGTCCTTGCCGCCCCACAGGATCGTCACGTCCCGCTCTCGCAACTTGAGAAGCTTGTTCTCCACCTCCAGCAAGTCGTTGAAGCTGCGATGGGAAACGTGCATGGGAATATCCTTCACGAACTCGTAAACCGCCCGGCGATTTCCCCAAGTCCGATACGGCAGCAGCATGCCTTCCTTCACCGTTTTGCTGAGCGGCTTCTTCTTGACCGACATCCAAGCGGCCGGCCCTGCGAACCCGTTCAAGCCTTGCACCAGGAACTTGCCGAACAAGGGGTTGCGGCAAAGCGAAATGCGAGCCGGAATGCGGGAGTCCACAAAGGCAGCCGTATTCAATATCGTGACACGACGCAGCTTTTCGAATCGCTGCAAGGCTGCTCCCAGTCCGATTACCCCACCCCAATCGTGCACCACGATGTCAAAGCGCTCCAAAGCGAGATGGTCGATCAGCTCACCCAAATCTTGGATACGCTGCTTGATGCGGTACGAGTACTTTGAACCGGGTTTGTCGCTCAAGCCGCAGCCGATGTGGTCCACAGCAATACAGCGAAACTTCGGGCTCAGCTTCTTGATGACGTTTCGGTAGTAGAAGGACCAAGTCGGATTGCCATGAACCATGAGCACCGGAAAGCCTTCGCCTTCGTCCACATAGCTCATCTCGAAGCCGCAGCTAAGCTTCAATCGCTTGGGCTCGAAAGGATACTCCTCCTTCAAGCTGTCTGGAATCGTCACTACGCTCACCACTCCACCCCCATCATCAAACAATTCAAGCCGCTGCCAATGCCCAGCAATGCGACCTTGTCTCCAGCTTTTACCGCCCCGTCTTCCGCAGCCTTGGCCAAGGTGATCGGCAAAGCGGCGGAGCCAGTGTTGCCGAAGGTCCGGTAGCTGGAAAAATCCTTGGCGTGGTCCAAGCCGAGCGTATCGAAAAGCAAGCGCTGGTGTGCCGCTCCTACCTGGTGGCAAACGATGCGGTCCGCCGTCGACTCGTCCCAGCCGAGCTCGCCCTTGAAGGCTTCCCAAGTGCGTTTGGCCAAGCCCACACCCGCTTGCAGCATCTCCTCGGAATCGGTCTGCATTTCCAAACCGCCACCCGCAGCGCTGGAGTCGCCCTTGCACAAGTCGTTGGCCGACGTATCCGCCATCACACTACCACCCAAGATACGGTGTCCGTTGGGCGAAAGCGATTCGTGGCAAACCACCGCCGCCACCGCTCCGGCTCCTATCGTCAAGTTGGCGAAAAACGGCTTAATCGATTTACGAGTCAGTTCGCGCTCCAGCAAAATCTGGATGGTACGCTCCAGCAGCGGCTTACCATTTTCGCCGGAAACCACCACTCCCGCCTTGATCTGCCCCGAGTCGATCATGGAGCTGAGCAAGCTGATGGAATTGAGGAATCCCAAGCACGCATTGGACACATCGAACACTTGCACCGTCGGACTCAAGCCCATTAAGCGATGAGCGAAGGATGCCGTGGCCGGCTCCAACATGTCGCGACACACCGAAGAGTGGATACAAACTTCCATCTGCTCGGGCGCCAAGCCGGAGGCGGCAATTGCCTTGCGCCCGGCTTCCGCTGCGATCTCGGACGGACGCACGTCTTGGTCCCAGAAGCGTCGTTCCTTGATCCCAGTCATCAGCTCCAATCGTCCCTCCGGAAGCCTCAAACGCTGGTAAAGCGGCGCCAGCTTTTCCTCGATCAACTCGCTCGACCAAGCGGTCGGCGGCGAAACGTAGGAAAGCGAATCTATAACTGCGGAGCGAACCTTCATACCGTAACGCTGAGCTTTAGCCAGCGACCTCCCTGCAAGAGCAAAACCATCACGACCCCTTCTCTTCCGGGCGCATGGCCAGCTTGATCACTTCCGCGTCGAAGTAGTTGATGCCCATGCCCGCGTCGAGCGTGATTCCCGAACCGTTGATGCCGCTCGAGCGATCGCTCAGCAGAAAGACCGCTGCGTTCGCAACTTCTTGCGTATTCAATGCTTGCTTACGGAAGGTCAGCTTTTCGCTAAACAAGTAGCTCTCCGCGTAACCAGGAATCCCCGCTGAGGCGCTCGTCTTGAGCGTGCCAGGGTTCACCGTATTGAAGCGTACGTTCGTGTCTTTGCTGAAGGACTTGGCGAGGAAGCGTATCGAAGACTCCAAAGCCGCCTTCACAGGCGACATGTATCCATAATTCTCCGCAGTTATCGTTAGAGAGGAAATGCTGATCGCCACCACCGACGCGTCGTTGTCGAGGTAAGGCTTGAAGGCGTTCGAAACCTCGACCACCGAAAAGGCGGAAATTGCAGTGGCCTGCAAGAAGTCCTCCCGATTGGTTTCGTGGAAGGGCTTGAAGCCTTCGCTGTAGTTGGCGAAGGCGATGGAGTGCACGATGCCATGCAGCGTGCCGAAATCGCGGCCCACTTCCTCGGCGAGCTTCACGATTTCATCCTTGTTCTCCACGTCGCAAACGTAGACCGGACGGTCCTTGAGCAACTTGGCGGTGCTTTCCTTGCGAGCTTCGGAGCGCACGCTGAAAATGACATTCGCCCCTTCCTCTTCCAAGGTCTTGGCGATAAACCAAGCCACGCTCTTGCGGTTGGCCACCCCCATCACGAGGATGTTCTTTCCTTCTAGATTGAGAAATCCCATGGGCGATTAAGCTTTGGCGCTGGCGAGAGCTACGCAGAAGGAAACGGTCATCACCTTGCGGCCGTCTTCGGTCTGAACGCTGCCGTCGAGAAAGGAAAAGGCGCCTACGCTTTCCTTGTACTTCACCGTAATGAGCAAGGTGTCGTTAGGACGCACGATGCTTTTAAAGCGGGCATTTTCGATCTTCGACAGCACCGGAACCAAACTGGGATCGTTCTTGATCTTGTCCGCGAACAAGCGACTCATGTAGATGGCGCCCGTCTGAAAAACGGCTTCCGAGATGATCACGCCTGGCATGATCGGATTGTTCGGGTAATGCCCTTCGAAAAACGACTCCGTATCCGGTACGTGGCGACGAGCGGTAAGCGAATTTTCCGAAGCCTCCACCACTTCGTCTACGAAGAGAAAGGGAGGACGGTGCGGGATCGCGTTGAGAACTTCTTCAGTGGCCATAGCGGGTATCGGGTTCGTGCGTTACGGGAATTCGGGTTGTATTCAAATTTAAGCGACAGGCTTGCCAGTCGCCGCAGCCTTCATAGCCACGATTTGCTTGTCGACCTTGTTGGAAGTGATCACGCCGTAGTTCATAGAGCCGAGCCAGCCTGACATGATGATGCCCACCGAACCGGCATGATAGAGTCCAGTAACTTGCTCGGGCAGCTCCATGGAGGACTTGAGCCCTTCGAACTTGGTTCCAAAAGAGGTGCCCTCCGGGTGGCGGGTGTAGTGGTTGATGGTGCGGGGAGTGGCCGCTTCCAGATGGTCGATCTTTTCGCGAACGCCAGGGATATACTTCTCCAGCGATACGAGCGACTCCTCGATGAGTCGCTCCTTGTGCTGCTCGTACTCCTCGTCGCTGAGGTTTTCCCAGTCCACCATCTTGGCGTTCAAGGAAGCCACCACGGTATAGCGACCGGTTCCGGGACGCGTCTCCGGGTAATAGACCGAGAAGGTGCGGCTGGTAGTATGCAAGTCGACCAGCTCCTCGCTGCTGAAGACCGGAGCGTCCGAGGTAAAGACCAAGTCTCCGATGTTCGGGATGGTTTCGCCTTCCTTTATGCCCATGTAGACTTGGCAAGAGCTGCTGTTGATACGGACCGCGTTGAGCTCGTCGAGATACTCCTTGGAGAACTTCTCCTCGCCCACCATCTTCTTGACGGTGGTCACGACGTTGGCGTTGGAAACCACCGCCTTGCTGCGAACCGTCATCACGTTGTCCGGCTCGGAGTCGCGGGTACGGCCTTCGATCACCACGCCGGTCACCTGCGGCTTGCCGTCCACCTCTTCCGTCAAGATCTGGCGGACCAACACGTTCTTCTTGAGGGTCGCGCCATTGCGCTCGAGCTCTTCCACCATCTTGCCGATCAACACGTCCGTGCCACCTTGGAAGGTGAAGACTCCCTTGCTCATGAAATTGGAAAAGACGATCCCGTAAGTGATCGCCGGCTCGTCGAGCGTGGAGCCGTTCGCATAGGCAATCGGCTCCAGCAACAAGCGGTGCACGTCCTTGCGGCCGGGGAAAAACTCCTCGAAGAGCTCGCGGGTGGTGCGCTTGTCGTCGTCGTAGAAATTCATCTGGCGCAGGTGCGTGTAGAAGCCTTCCACCTGCTCGCGTTCCAGCTTGAAGTCCTCGACCAAGATGCGGGTGAAATCCTGACGATCGAAAGTGGTCCACACGTCGAACTGCGGATTGATGAAGCGCACGTCCTTGAGCTGGTGGATGGAATCCGCAATTTCCTTGGTCCAGTACTTGCGGCAGGACTTGACCATGCCGTGCGGGAATCCGTGCAGGGAAATGTCGAAGATATGCTTGCCCGGACGCTTGAACCAAGTGGCAAGGCCACCGAATTGGTAGTGGTGCTCCAGCAAAAGGACCTTGTGTCCGCATTTGGCGAGGATGTTGGCGCTGGTCAGTCCACCCAGGCCGCTGCCGATTACGACCACGTCGTACTCCTCCTCTACTCCTTCTAGCCAGTTTTTGCCCATAAGCGGCCAACGAATAGGCCCGCTCCCACGAAATACAACCGAGAAATCGCCCCCTTTTTACCAAAATTCAGATAAATCTCACAGAGCTCGATTCTCTTCCACCTCCCTCTGCGCCACTCGTAAAATTCGAGGCCAAAACTCCCGCGCTGAAGCGCCTCAGCCCAGCTCAGACACCCATCTGGCGCAGCCGTTGCTAAACAGCCCATCCTAATTCTCGCACCGCTTCAACAGGCAAAAAAATCCACCCTAAGAAACCATACATGATCCAAACACTGACAAGCGGAACCCCCACCCAATCAACGGCAAGCTCACAACGCGCCGCCAGCCAAGCTCAAGCCCCGGCCCGCAGCTTCGAGGAGATCGCCGATCAATACTGGTCCAACGAGCAACGCGGCTCCGCCCTCAATTACCTGCGCAGCCTCTCCCGCGACGAGCTGGAGACCGTCGGCGAACAACATCGCTTCGCCCACACTATCCCTACCTTGACCGGCATCTCTAGCGAAGGAGCCAACAACCTGCTTCGCCTCAAGGGCGAAACCATCGACGAGAACCGCGACGGGATCGACGAAGTCGGCGAAGCCCGCACCTTCCGCTTTCCCAACAGCAACACGCCTGAAAACGTGAAAGCCGCCTGGGAAGAGGCCACCGCCGACCTCGGAGAGGGCGAGATGCTCATGACCATGGCCACCTTTCTCCCTTTGCCGCAATTCGAGACTGACGCCGCCGGACGCGTCACCCGCGTCATCAACCCCGGCGATCCCGACTACGTCAACCGCATGGAACAGCCGGACTACTCCTACGCCCGCACGGTGGAAAACAAGCTGCGCGCCCTCGACGATCCCAGCAACCCGCCCAACGACTACCAGTACTACCTGAAGGCCAAGGAATTCTACCAGAACCTGCTCGACAGCTTCCAACGTCACGGCGTGCGCTAGACTCCGACCTCGCCACCGAAAGTAGCGGACCTCGCCAGAATTCCGGCTTCCTCGCTCCCGCGCGAACCGGCTTTTCTGCTTGCGGATCCGAAAACGCGCGCAATTCGTAAGCAAATGGCTAAGACCAAGATCAAATTAGAAACCAACCAGGGAACGATCACCCTGAAGCTTTATCCCGACGTAGCGCCCAAAGCCTGCGAAAACTTCGCCACCCACGTGGAGAACGGTTACTACGACGGCATTATCTTCCACCGCGTCATCCCAGAATTCATGGTACAATGCGGCGACCCGACCGGCACCGGCCGCGGCGGAAAGTCCATCTGGGGCAAGACCTTCGAAGACGAATGCACCCCTGACGTACGTTTCGACAAGACCGGCCTGCTCGCCATGGCCAACGCTGGCCCCGGTACCAACGGCAGCCAGTTCTTCATCACCACCGCCAAGACTCCCTGGCTCAACATGCGCCACACCATCTTCGGCGAAGTGGAAGAAGGCTACGACGTGGTGCAAGCCATCGAGTCCGTCGAGCGCGACGGCATGGACAAGCCCTTCGAAGAGCAAAAAATCGTCAAGGCCACCGTCATCGCCTAGCCGCGATCAAACTTTCCAACGCAAAGCCCGCTTCCCACAAAGGAGCGGGCTTTTTCGTGGCTATCGCGAATCGAAAACGTAGGGCGCGGCGCTTGCGCCGTCCCGCATCGGTGGGATCAATTTTCAGTCGGACAACACAAGACCGGTTCCAACAGAGCCACCTCAATCCCGCTTCTTGGTCAAAGCCAACAAACGGTCCCACTCCTCCAGGTAGCGAATGAAGTGCTTCTTCCCCTTCTCGATCTCGTCGTCGAGCAACTCCCTCACCAAAACCTGCTCCCGCTCGTAGGCCTCCGAACTCAGCAAGCCGGCAAAGTGGGCGATGCGCGCCCACAGCAAATGTGTGGTGATCGCGTCAAACTCGTTGTAGTCCAAAATATCTTGCAGCTTACCCTGTAGCCATAAGTCGGATACGAAGCCGCCTTCCGTGTCCACCTTGCCCGGAATCCCCGAAAGCGTGGCGATCTCGTGCAAGCGAGGAGTCTGCCCCCAGCGTCCCACCATGGGAGCCAGGTCCACGTTGTGGTCCCCGCTGGTAGCGAAGTAATCGACCCCTTCCCACGGCTTGTTCGGACGCTCGCCCATGCCTTGGCTGAAAAGCCCGTGCACGATGGCCCGCTGCACGATGATCGGCACGTCCGCATTGTGGGAATTGTAGCCGACAAGCTGCGGCTTGCGGGAGCCGATGGCCTTGAGCAGCTGCTTCAAGATAGTACGCTCCTTGGCCTTCTCGTCGTCGCCCGCCGTCGCGGGCAAGGTCACCAGCTTGAGCTTCACCTCTTCCGCCACCACTTCGCGCAAGACGCCGGATACCGAAACGATGCGGCAGAGCACCGTCTTGAGATACGGCTGCGGATTCTCCTCCGTCGCCCCGCTTTCCTTCCAAAGCCGCTTCATCGCCTCTTCCGCCCCGTGGGCGCCGCTCGTATCTACTCCGTGGAGCATTTCCGCGCTCAAGGGATCGGGGATCCATTCCAAGTCGAAAGAGAAGAGGCAGGGTTCGATGGTCTTTAACACGGGACGAAATATAGGAGCGCTCTTCGCTCCATGTTAAGTCTTTCTTGCAGAAGCTCCCCAGCTTTCCATCTTGCAAGCCATGCCATTCGAAAAGGAACTCGCCGTTGCCCAAGAAGCCGTCCGCAAAGCGTCCCAACTCTGCTCCGCCGCCCAACGCGGACTCGTCGACGCCGAGAAGCACGACAAAGCCGACAAGTCGCCCGTCACCGTAGCCGACTACGGAGCCCAGGCTCTCGTGCTCTCCACCCTCGCCGCCGCTTTCCCGGGCGACCCCGCCGTAGGTGAAGAAGACTCCAGCGACCTGCGCAAAGCGGAAAACGCGGAGCTCTTTTCTCGCGTCGTAGAATACGCCCAAAAGGTCGATGCCTCGCTCGACGCCGATTCGGTGCTGGCTGCCATCGACCGCGGCAGCCACTCCGGCGGCTCCAGCGGACGCTTCTGGACCCTCGACCCCATCGACGGAACCAAAGGTTTCCTGCGAGGCGAACAATACGCCGTCGCCCTCGCCCTCATCGAAAACGGCGAAGTCCTGCTGGGCGTCCTCGGCTGCCCCAACCTCCCCGTAGATCCGAACAAACCGGAAGGCGAAAAGGGTTGCCTGCTCTTTGCCGTCAAGGGCCAAGGCGCCTTCCAAGCGCCACTCAGCGACCTCTCCGCTGCGACATCGATCTCCACCGACTCCGTAACCGATCCCGCCCAAGCCGTTTTCTGCGAATCCGTGGAATCCGGTCACACCGCCCATGGCCGCTCGGCAAGCATCACCGAAGCCCTCGGAACCGCCGTCGAGCCTTTCCGCATGGACAGCCAGTGCAAGTACGCGGCCGTCTCCCGCGGCCAAGCCTCCGTCTACCTCCGCCTTCCCACCCGCCCCGGCTACGAAGAAAAGATCTGGGATCACGCAGCCGGCTACATCGTGCTTTTGGAAGCGGGCGGAAAAATCGCCGACACCTTCGGCCAACCACTCGACTTCTCCCTCGGCCGCACCCTCAAGAACAACAAAGGCATCGTCGCCACCTCGCCCGCCGTTTTTGAAAGTGTGGTAAAAGCGGTCGTCGCCTCAGCAGAATAGAGCGCCCTTTAAGGCGATAACGATCAAAGCTCCCACCCCTGGGAGCTTTTTTTTGCGAGATAAATCCTCGAGACTCGACAGCCACATTTAGCCGTCCACGGCCTAACGCCGCCCCTGCCCCGAAGCCCCCCCCCCGGAAACAGCCCCCCGCAAGGCCACTCGCCCAGTCGCCGCACAAAGATTACACAACCTTGTGTTTATTTCGCGCAGCGGCCTGCCTGGGTAATCCTCCCCATGAGCTCTGGGTTTTATACCTCTCGAGCAAAGCAAGCTCAAGTTTCACCAAAACCGAACGATCATAGAGTGCCGAACCTAGAAAGCTCGCACTATGAAAGATCGAAAACGAAACTACCTTTCGCGCTCCCGCGTGCGCCCTGCGAGTAAGCTCCGACTGAGCTTGCTCAGTCTGATTGCCTTCGTCTCGTTCGCTGGAGCCAGCGCGAGCCAGGCTCAAACCTTGAGTGAGGCCCTCGACGCGACTTTGGCCCGCTACCCAAAAATCCGCGTCTTGGAGTCGCGCGTGCTTATCGAGCAAAACAAGCTCGACGGAGAACGGGCTGCCCGGCGTCCCCAATTGTCGCTCAGCATGCGCGGCGGAGAAGAGCGCTTCGGCAACGACAAGGGCTTCCAAGTCTATGGCGAAACTGGCAACGCCTCCCTGCAAGGCAAGCAATTGCTTTTCGACGGCGGCAACACCCGCCATCGCATCAGCGAGGCCCAAGCCAATCTGCGTACCAGCGAGGAATCGCTACGCAAGGTGCGCGAGGACCTGGCTCTGGAACTCACCCTGACCTACGTCAACGTCATCAAGTACACCCGCTTGGTAAACCTCGCGGAGCAAAGCGTTTACCTCCACGAAGACGCGCTGGAAAAGATACGGGAAAAGTTCGAAGCCGGGGCGGGTCCCAAGGCCGACGTCATCTTGGTCAACGCCCGTCTCGCCATGGCGAAGGCTAGCCTGGAAGCGCGCAATCGCCAACTGAAGATCGCCAACAACACCTTCTTAAAGCTTACCGGAACCTATCCCGACCGACTGCAAGAGCCCGCGTTCCCAGAGTGGGCCCTTCCCGAGTCCATCGACGAAGTTTCCTTCCGAGCCAACCCCAGCGTGCGTACCGCGCACTCCGAGCTGCAGGCCACTTACTCTCGCCGCAAGGTCGCGGAGAGCGCCTTCCGCCCTAAACTGAATTTCGTGGTCGAGGGCGACGCCGCCGAGTCAGACCGTTACGAGAAGCTGCAAGAGGACGCCATGGCTCTCGTAACCTTGTCCTACAATATCTTCGATGGTGGACGGCGACGGGCTGAAATCAATCGAGCCAATTCCCAAATCAGCGAAGCGGACTTCAAGCTGCAAGACAGCCTCATCGAAGCGGAAACCGCTTTCGCCAATGCTTGGAACGAGCTCACATCCACCAACGAACGTATCTACCTTCTGGAGACGCACCGCGATGCGATGGAGTCGGTCGTCTCCGCCTACCACGAACAGTTCGAGCTCGGCAAGCGCCCGCTCATCAACCTGCTCGACGTGGAGAACGAACTTTCTTCCGCCCGAGCATCCGTCGAAGAGGAACGCCTCAACCGCTTGCAAGCCGCCTACCGACTCCTCTCCGCTATGGGAGAACTCACAGCCTCTATTAAATAAACCTCACCCAAAAAACAGAGAATCCAACAGAATGGGCGCCAACACAGAGAATAAAGTATCCAAAGGTAAACTACGCGTACTTATCGTAGAGGACTCCAAGATCGAGGCCAAGTTCACCGCCAATCTTCTCAAGAAGAACGGATACGAGGTTACCAGCCAACGAGTGGAAACCCGGGAGGACATGAAGCACCAACTCGACGAGTACGAGTGGGACATCGTCATTTCCGACTACCAAATGCCCGAGTTTGACGGCATGCAGGCCCTGCAGCTCTTCCAAGCCTACGATCTCGACATCCCTTTCATTCTGGTATCCGGAAAGATTGGGGAGGAAAGCGCCGTGGACCTCATGAAGATGGGCGCTCAGGACTACATCATGAAGGGCAACACGGCCC
The DNA here is from genome assembly GCF_014803405.1 of Pelagicoccus enzymogenes. Taxonomy (NCBI): domain Bacteria; kingdom Pseudomonadati; phylum Verrucomicrobiota; class Opitutia; order Puniceicoccales; family Pelagicoccaceae; genus Pelagicoccus; species Pelagicoccus enzymogenes. The sequence goes on along the minus strand of NZ_JACYFG010000007.1, from coordinate 154,438 downwards.
GCTTGCTGCCCGCCATCGAGTCCCACCTCAAAGACGCAGCCAACCGCCGCGAAAAGACTCAGCTCGAAAGCAAGCTGCGCGAGAGCGAGGCCCAGTACCGCGGCTTCTTCGAAAACGCCGCCATCGGCATCTTCCGCTGCGACGCGAACAGCAACCTTCTCGACGTAAACAACTTCCTCGCCAGCGCCCTTGGTTTCGAATCCCGCCAAGACTGTATCAGCGTGCGTGAGACGCTCGTTCCTGAAGTCTACGACCACCAAACCCATCAGGCAGCCACCGTAGACCTCGCCGACCAAGCCGAGCAAGGAGGCCGCTTCGAAGCCCTCTTCCACCGGCAGGACGGCACCGTCATGGAGGCCATTATCAACGTCTGGGCGATCGAAGATGAAAACAGCGACAGCGTTTACCTCGAGGGAACCATCGAAGACGTGACCGAGCAAAGAGAGATGGAGCGCAAACTCCGCGAGATGGAGCAACTCCACGAATCCCTAATCGACCTGACCAGCAATCTCTAATGATCTCCGACAAAAAGAACACGAGGCTCGCGCCTTCGGTTCGCAAGCCGTCACCCAAGCCGCGATTCGACGCCGCAAAGCCAGAGGCTAAGGCGCCTCCGCCGGCCGTCGAGCCACGCGTATTCGACGATCCATTACTCGACTGCCTTATCGTCATCGGCAAGATGCACGATCGCCAGCTTTCCGGGGATGTGCTTACCGCAGGGCTGCCCCTCGTCGACAACCGGCTCACCCCTCGCCTCTTTATCCGCGCCGCTGAAAGCGCCAACTTCTCTGCCCGCCTCGTTAAGCGCCAGCTCGCGGAAATTCCCCAACTTGTCTTCCCCTGCGTCCTCCTGCTCAAGGACAACCGCTGCGCCGTACTCGTCGGCCGCCAGAAAGACGCCTTCTCCGTCGTCTTGCCCGAAACCGGATCCGGCCAAGTGACGCTGGAAAAGTCGAAGTTGGAATCCGAATACATCGGTACCTCCATCTTCGTAAAGCCGGAGTTCGCCTTCGACGCCCGCGCCGACGAGTCGGAAAGCGCCGTCAAATCCAAGAACTGGTTCTGGGGCACTCTCTGGAAATACCGCCGCGTCTACCAAAGCGTGCTCCTAGCCGCCGTCTTCATCAACCTCTTCGCCGTCGCCGGATCGATGTTCGTCATGAACGTCTACGATCGCGTCATTCCCAACAACGCCATCGACACCCTCTGGGTCCTCGCCAGCGGCGTCACCCTGGTCTACGGCTTCGACTTCCTGCTTAAGATCCTGCGCAGCTCCCTCATAGACAAGGCCGGCAAAAATGCCGACGTATTGCTCTCCAGCTTCATCTTCCAGCGGGTGCTCGGTATCAAGATGGAGCACAAGCCCGCTTCCGCCGGCAGCTTCGCCAACCAAGTAAAAGGCTACGAAAGCCTGCGCGAGTTCTTCACTTCCGCGACGATGGCCACGCTCATCGACCTGCCATTTGTCGTGCTCTTCATCGGTTTCATGTATTTCATGGCAGGCTGGGTCGCCTTCATACCAGCCGCCGGCATCCTGCTTATTTTGGCAATCGGAGCGATCCTGCACATACCGCTCAGACGAGCTGCCGAAGTAGCCCAGGGTTCCTCGGCGCAGAAGCATGCCCTGCTCGTGGAGGCCATCGGTGGTTTCGAAGCCATCCGAGGACTCTCCGCAGCGGGCATCTTCCAGCGCCGAATGGAAAATTTCCTCGGCAGCTCCGCCAAGAGCGAAGTCGCCTCCCGCCGCATCTCGGCCACCGCAACGAACTTCACCGTTCTCGTAACCCAGATGGTTTCCGTAGTCATCGTGGTCGCATCCGTTTACCGGATACGAGAAGGCGAGATGAGCATGGGAGCCCTCATTGCCTGCACCATCCTCAGCGGACGGGCCATGGGCCCTATCGGTCAAGTCGCCGCCTTGCTCTCTCGCATGCAGCAGTCGCTCGTTTCCCTCAAGGGACTGAACGAAATCATCGCCCTGCCGCAAGAGCGCGAAGCCGGCCGCAACTACGTTCGCAAAAACGATTTCCGCCCAAGCATCGAATTCAAGGAAGTCAGCTTCTCCTACTCCGAAGACGCTGAACCCGCCGTCAAGAACGCCAGCTTCACGATCGAGCCGGGAGAAAAGGTTGCCATCCTCGGTCGGGTGGGTTCCGGCAAGAGCACCTTGCTGCGCCTCATCCTCGGCTTCTACCAGCCGACCTCCGGAATGATCCTGGTCAACGGTACCGACATCCGCCAGCTCGACCCCGCTGAGCTGCGACGCCGCCTCGGCTACATCGCCCAGGACAACAACCTCTTCTTCGGCTCCCTCAAGGAAAACATTCTCATGGGCGCCCCTTGGGCCGACGAGGAGGACCTCCTCACCGCATCCAAGCTCTCCGGCGTCGAGCGCTACGCTTCCCGCCACCCCATGGGCTACGACATGCAGATCGGCGAACGCGGCGAACGCCTATCCGGCGGCCAACGCCAAGCCATCAACATTGCCCGCGCCATCATCGCGAAGCCACCCGTACTGGTGATGGACGAGCCCACCAGCGCCATGGACGCCAATGCGGAACGCGAGTTCATCGCCGCCATGGACTCCTACGGCAACGATGGAGGCCGCACCCTCGTCCTCTCAACCCACAAGCCTTCCATGCTCAAGCTGGCCGACCGCATCATCGTGATGGACCAAGGACGCGTCGCCGCCAACGGACCGAAGGCCGAAGTCATGCGTCAACTCTCAGGCGGAGCCGGAAGAAACTAATGCCCGATCCCATGAACACGCCAGAATCAACCGATACTCGCCCCACGCCCAAGGCCGAGAGCGCAAAAGCGACGACTCCCGCAGACGCGGCAGATCCGAAAGCCGAGCCCACTCCAGAGCCCCAAGCTGCAGATGCCACGCCCCCCCCGCCTGCGGAGACCAAAAAGGAAAGTCCCGTGAAGCCAAAGAAGGGCGACCTCGATTTCGTGGCCGACACCAAAGCGGCCTTCCTCGAAAACCGTAGCCCGCTCGCCAGCCTGCTCCTCTTTACCATCGTCGGTATCATAAGCGCCTTCGTCTACTGGGCCAGCACCTCTCAAGTGAACGAAGTCACCCGCGGACAAGGCAAGGTCGTACCCACCGACTTCCTACAGGTCGTGCAAAGCCTCGAAGGCGGCATCCTCGCCGAACTCAAGGTCGCCGCCGGCGATACCGTAGAAAAAGGCCAGAGCCTGCTCCGCATCGACAGCACCGCCTTCTCCGCAGCCCGTAGCGAAAGCGCCGCCCAGCGAGACAATCTCATGGCCAGCATCGCTCGCTTGGAAGCCGAAGCTCAGGCACGCGAAACCATCGACTTCCCAGCATATATCGAGGAAAACCGTCCCGACCTGGCCGAGAGCGAGCGCAGCCTTTTCCTAAGCCGCCGGGAAAACCTGGCCGGTTCCGTCGCCCACCTAAGCAAGAGCCTTGAACTCAAACGCCAAGAACTCGCCATCACCGTGCCGCTTGCCGAGAAAGGCATCGTTTCCCAGGTCGAGCTCCTACGTCTCCAGTCCGCCGTGAACGATACCGAGAGCGAACTCAGACGTATCCAATCCGACTATACAAAGGAAGTTCTCAGCCAACGGAACGAAGCCCGAGCCAAGCTCGAGCAAATCGAGAAAGGCATGCTCGCCTACGAAGACAAAATACGGCGAACCGACGTCATCTCTCCCGTCAACGGTACGGTCAACAAGGTCAACTTCAACACCATCGGCGGCGTCATCCGTTCCGGCGAGCCCATCGTGGAAATCGTCCCCCAAGAGAGCGACCTCATCGTGGAAGCCAACGTCCTACCCAAGGACATCGGCTTCATCCACCCCGGCCAAGAAGCCACCGTCAAGCTCACCGCCTACGACTTTTCCATCTATGGAGGCCTCAAGGGCACCGTAGAGCACATCAGCGCCGACAGCTTCACCGACGAACGGGGCGACAGCTACTACACCATCCGCGTACGCACCGGAGAACGCTCCCTAAAAACCTCGCAGCAAGAGTTCAAGATCATCCCCGGCATGCAGGTCGAAGTCGATATTCTCACTGGCAAGAAGACCGTACTCGACTATATCTTCAAGCCCCTTCTACGGGCCAAGATGAACGCTCTCACCGAGCGCTAAACTCGAAGGAGAGACGCAACCTTTTTGTAGGAAGCGGCCTTGCGCCGCGATCTCGCATCGGCAATCGCGGATCCAGCTCCTTCACGCAAAGCCACAATCCGACAAAACCGGGGGCAGCTTTACTGTGCCACGGCAAAGCCAGCTCGTCTCCATGGGGACAGGTGCCCTCTCTCTTCACCCCAAGAGCGCCCGCCCCAAGGCAGCCAAGAAGCAGCCAATGAGGTAGCTCCCGCTCGGCCACCGGCCCCATGCACCCGACCGACCCACCCCTTCGGCAAGCGCGGCAGACAATCCCGTTCATGCGATGCTCAAGTAAAGGCTAGCCCGAGAGTCCGTGTCGCATATCGCACAAGCCAGTACTGCTACCCTGTACCGAGGCGACACCGACTCCCCCTAAGTCATTGACAGACGGCCCCAGTCTAAGCATTTTCGCCGAACCCCACATCGCACAACCCCAGAAATCATCCCGACAGATTTGTCGCATAATAATACCATTATCGAAAGAAAATGAAAGTCGCAACAAAGCTGTATCTGACCGTAGGTGCACTGGTCATTTGCTTTCTACTCATGCTCTATCGAACAACTCGCGGTCCACTGGTGAGCTCCTCGTCACACTGGCCAGGGATCATACATCTTCTCGTTTTCGTCGGTCTCCTTGTACCCTATGCCATTCTCTTCATAAGGAGATCGAAGGAAAAGAAACTACCAATTTGGCTGTCATACTTGCTACTTCTCATGCCCATCGTCTGCTTTGGCTTAGCTTTTCTCGGACTCTTAGGGCAGTCTGGCTTATTTTTACTTTCTCCCCTCGGTTTCGCTGCATTTTTGCTTCTACAGAAAAATAAAGGGGCTAACTCGACAGTCGAGCGGTGCTCGGGGTGCGCATTGGCCGCGTTGCTAATTTCGGCATTCATAGCGCACGAGAACGGGTATAAGCTTTATGGTTACACGTACCTGTATCGAAAGCCTCCTCCGGGAGATAGCGACTGGATCAAGGTAAACGAGATCACATCCACGAGTCTCAAGTTGGAGAGTTACGACTCTGTTGCATTCACAGAAAATAGCATTCCATCCTTCGCATTTGACTACCCACAGACAGATCTGGCTGTAATCATGTTTCAGGTTCCGATAGATGACCTTTACGTAAGAAAAGATGGCTCAGGTGAATGGCAGGCTAGATACGGTAACTTCATGCTCCACACGAATCCCCATTTTCTGCCAGGGCGTTTGTATGGATACTACGAGAGTTCGGTTGATTCGGCATTTTACGACGCTAACTTTTATGCACTGAAAAACAAAGCATGGATGGATATAAACAGACGATTGGCTCTACTGGAAAAGTACTAAAACAAGCAGAACAGTCGCTTCAGGCAACAAGCGCAAGCGCTCGCTGCCTGACCTATATCGGCGTCCTGAGAAAAGAAGTGAAGAATCATCTAATTGCTATCTCTACCATTCTAACACTCACATTGGTTCCACATGTTGATGCGAGCAAAAGAATCGCCTTCTCGCTTATAGAGCAACAAGGCGAAGAAACAATTTTCTTGATGGTTACAGAACAAATCGACGACTACTACATGCACGTCGGCATTGGGCATGGCGAGCCTCCGATTAAGCTAACAGAAGAAGAGTTTAGCCTACTCAGATACAAACTTCTCGGGATGGACATCTCAGCCTACGAGTCAAATATCCCACCAGATTTCGAGAAGAATTACGCTATTATCCTGAGGAACGATTATGGAGGTGAAGGCGATTCAGGTACGACTTACTCGGTCCCTAAAGATGAAACACCGAAGAAGATCAAAGAATGGATCTCACTGATGAAGAAGATATCCGGTATCCAAAAAACAAATAGATCGAATTAGGTAACTCACGCAACTCAGGCCCGCTCCGCTAGCCTGAACCTGTAGCACCAAACGAAAGTCGTTCGAACGCGCAATCGATCCTGACTCCTCATTCCCATGTCCCAGAGACCACCCTCCCCAGCGACCCGCGAGTACTTCTCATCGCTGCCGCCTAACATTCGCGGCAAGGTTCTTGAGCTGCGCGAGCTGGTTCTGGAGGTTGGGAGAAGAATCGAACCGATCGGTGGCGTCGAGGAATCCTTAAAATGGGGCGAACCGAGCTACTGCACGATAGCGGGCAGTCCCATACGGATCGGATGGAAAGCGAATCGTCCGGACCGCTACGGACTCTACTTCCACTGCCAGACGAAGCTAGTGGAAACCTTCCGCGAATTGTTCCCTCACCGCTTGTCCTTCGAAGGCAAGCGCGCGATCCTCTTCGAGAAGGACGCAATCGTTCCAGACAAAGAGCTTAGACAATGCATCGAAATGGCCTTCACCTACCACCGCATAAAAAAACTGCCGCTGCTAGGGCGTCAAGTGGCCTCACTCCGCTAGTGGTTCGACTGCTAGCATACCATTACAACTGAGCAGCTATCCAAACCACCTAACCATGGAAGAAAATCCAAGAGCCAAAGCCGCAATCCTGGAGGCCGTGAGGGAGCAGATATCCTCGCCCGAGTCGCCGTATGTGGGCGAGCACTACAAGAGGCTCCTAGATAGCGGCCACGACGAGCAGGAGGTCTTGGAATTGCTCGGCTCGGTGCTGGCTGCGGAAATGTGGGAAATCAGCGTGCAGGGGCGCGCGTTCAACGAAGCCCAATATATCGATCGACTGGCGCAGCTCCCGGACACCAGCTGGATGGACGAAGCGTGAGTCGATCGATCTGCCCCGCCAAGTCGGACACCGCCCCCCTAGCCGCGATGCAGGAGATCTGCTAAGACTTAGACTTCTTTTTCTTCTTACCCTTCTTCGCCTTGCCGGAATCCTTCTTCCCGGACTTCTTGCCTTTAGCCTTGCCGGAGTCTTTCGGCTTCTTGCCCTTGCGCTTGTCACCGCCCTTGGACTTCTTCTCGGCTTTCGCCTTTTTGCCGGACTTGGCTTTCTTGCCGGACTTCCCCTTCTTCGACTTCTTAGTCTTTCCCTTCTTGGGAGTTTCTTCTGAAATGGGGGCTTCGACCGCTGCCGTTCGCTTTTTCGCCGCGACCTTCTTCACCTTTGGAGCGGCGGGAGCGAGCGCTTTGGCGGCTTCGATCAAGCGAGCGGCCCGAGCAGGCCCCACGCCCGACACCACGCACAGTGCCGCAGCATCCGCGGAGGCCACTTTTTCGATGCTGGAAAATCCATTCTCCGCCAAAGCCTCCGCCAATTGGGGGCCGACACCTGTGATTTGCGTCAATTGAGTATTCATAATAATCGTACAGCTACAGTCTTTAAAATCGTCCGACACGCGTAATAAAAAGCTCTCTAAGTTATTAGTCAACAAGAGCCGCAGGCAAGAGCTGGCATAGCTCAAAGCTCGACAGCTCTCCGCAAATAGACGATCTCTGCTAAGCAAGGACTCCAACCAACCCCATGAAACTTGAAGCAAGAAGCAAAAAGCTGATAAACGCCTGCGTCATCGCCTTCCTAGGCTGGGCGGTCGCTGGCATACTACTCAACTCCAAGCAACTCGACTCCGTTACGGTCACCCTTCGCCCCGGGGCGACCGAACACAAGGATAGGACCATACTCATTGTCGGCAAGAACGACGAAGCAGCGGACTACCAACTAAAAGTCCGTTCGCAAAGCGCTTGGATCGACCTTGGGACCTATGCAAATCGCCCCATCGGCGACGGCCTTACTTTCTTCCCTAGCGACAGCTACCCGACTCGCACCATCCAGGAGGTGCTTCTCCTCGACCATGACAAACTAGAAAGCGATACCCTCGAGCAAGGACCTCTCGAAGATAGCAAGTATCAAGGTAGCAACTACGAATTCAGCATTCAGTCCAGCTTCAGCTTACAGGCTGGCTTCCACTGGTTCTTTGCTACGCCAGTGGGCATCGCGATCCTTGGAGGAATCGGCATCGCCATCTTCCTAACGGTATTGTCGAACTTGAACTTCTGATCGCCTTCCCTCCTCGCAAAACACGCTTCCAAGCGCCTCACCCATGGACATCCTCCATCAAAAACCGGATCCCTCCCATACTCACGAAGCCAGCCTCGGCCCCTACAAGATCGAATCGCTAATCCCTCTCGAGCAAGAGGGAAACCTGACCGCTTACCGAGTCCGTATCGAAGCTCATCAAGTGACCAACGAGAGCTACCACAAGCGGGCCGAGGAATGCTATTACGTAATTGCCGGCTCAGGCGTCGCCACTCTTGACGGCAAGGAATACCGCTTGGCCGCCGGCGACTTTATTCGCTTGCCGCCCGGAACCCGACATCGCTTTTCAACTGGGGAGGACGGTCTCACCCTGCTCGACATCCACTCTCCGGGATCCCGTCCAAACAAGGACGTCTACTTTACGGACGAAACCCCAAGCGGTTTTGAAAGCAAGGGAGCCTGAACACGGAGCTCGTTTAAGCAGGCAATCTCCCGCCAGCCGACGGCGACGCGACGAAGCCAACTAGCAAGCAAGAAAAAGGAAACCAACGAAACGATGAGATACATGATAAAAGAAAAGTTCTGGTCCTGGGGTGACGACTTTCACATCAGCGACGAGAACGGTAACCCCGTCTTCTTGGTAGACGGCCAAGCCTTCTCCTGGGGAGACAAGCTTTCTCTCCGAGACCTGCAAGGCAAGGAGCTCGCTTTCATCGACCAGAAGCTGCTCACTTTCATGCCGAAGTACGAGATCTATCGAAATGGCCAACTTTTCGCCGAGGTCCGCAAGGAGTTCAATTGGTTCAACAAGAAGTTCACCTTGGATGTACCCGGCCCCAACGACTACACCATCGAAGGCTCATTCTGGGCCCACGACTTTTGCTTTCTCCGCTCCGGAAGAATTGTCGCCACCGTCAGCAAGGCAATCTGGTCCTGGACCGACACCTACGGCATCGAAATCGAAGAGGGCGAAGACGATATCTCCATCCTCAGCGCCTGCATCGTGATCGACCAAGTTCTGCACGACGAAAAGAACCACAGCAGCTTCTAAGCAAATCGCCCATCCAAGTTGGGACAAATTCCTTTTGGCTTGTCGCATCAAGGTGGATCGGCTTCTCCGAAGACGATTTTCAGGAGGGCTGAATCAATAATCGCCTTCGAAGAAGCAGCGCCACCCTAAGTCTGCTTTTTGCCAATAGCTCCCTTCCGGAAATCGAAATTTAGACACGCTCCGAGGCCCAAGGGAACGACACTCGAGACATTTGGACAAAACAAAAGCCCGCCAGAGCTAAGCTCTGCGCGGGCCTCTTTGATAGCAGGAGTACCCCTACTCCTATGTCGCTATCGTGTATGTTTTATACCCCAAAAAATCTGTGACGAAGCTTGGCTTCGTATCGGTTGTGCCTCTCGGTTGGCCGATGGAAGAACTATACGACATTTCGGCTATAAACGGAAATACTTCGTTCCACTAGCCTCTATAGGATATACCTATAGCAATAGACTAAAATCCGTATTCCTTTTTCCTACAACGCTTTGCGTATTTCGCATTGCCAACATTCGGCGAACTTCCCCCACGGTTTTTCCTCGTTTTTTCCGAAAAGAGGAGCGAGAACCCTCGGAAAAAGCCGCCCTTCGAGCATCTTTTCATCCACCGTGGAGACCTAAAGACAAGCCCCCCCTGATTTGCGTCGACTCCTGGCGACGTGTCATGCGTCAAAGGCAGCTCTGAGCTTTAGGAAGCCAGCGCTACGGCGCATGCGACATTCACCCCGTGACAGGACTCTCGTTGCGGCTCACCGCTGGAACGACATCTCGCGGGAGCAGCTTCTTTTCGCCCGTCTCGTCCACACAGACATAGCTGATGTGCGTCGCAAAGATTTCCTCGTGCTCTCCTGACGCCTTTTCCCGAGTCACCGCCACGGAATACCGGACCGAGCTTTTTCCTCGATCCGCCAGCAAACTGCGAAACCTGAGAATCTCGCCAGAACGAACTCGCTTGCGAAACTGCAGCTGGTCCATCGCAACCGTCACGAACAACTGGTTCGGAAAATCCGCGCAGGCCGCAATGTAGGCATACTCATCCACCCACTTGAGCATATTTCCTCCGAAGAGGAATCCGTGGTGATTCAAGTGTCCGGGGTGCACGAGCTTGTAGTTGTCCATCCAATACTTCCTCTCAATAGCCGGAGCAATGAAACTCGAGCTCTGGAACCAATGGAGACGCCAGCTCCAAGGTGCTGAAAAAGTGTCTTACGTAGAGGGCCACCCCATCCTTGTGCTCATCCGTCACGATCACATGGGAATCGGCTTTCAGGGAAACGATACTGGTCGCCTCCGAGCCGATCTTCTCTCGAATCAATTCAACTCCGGTCGCATCCACTACTGGGTCATGCCTCGCCTGCACAATCAGGCAGGGGCATTTAACCTCCGGCAACGACCTCTCGCATTGCGAAATGAGCAAGCCTAGCTGACGCACACCCTTTACATAGTTTCGCGTGTAATTGATTTCTGGATTCGCAGGAAGGTTTTCCACGTATTCAAGCTTCCCCATTCCGATGTGCAAATTCTGCAGCATGCCATTCCAGATGTCTGCCGCACCCGCTAGGCCCGCTCGGTGGTCCTTCAGTCTAAAGGCCGGATTGATAGCAACGACTCCCGCCAACTGCTCCCCTAGTTGAGACGCCTTCAACAATGCCAGCAAGCCGCCCATCGAAAACCCGACGAGATAGACGGTATCGTGCAAACAAGACATTCTGACATAGGCAGCATGAACCGACAACAACCAGTCTTTCCAGCGCGTCTCCGAAAGATTACGCGGAGCGGTTCCATGTCCCTCGATTCTCATTCCATAACAGTGATAGCCCTGCTCGCAAAGCGATTCACCCAAGTAACGCATCTCCTTCGGAGCTGCCATGTATCCATGTATCAACAACACGCCCGCCCGCGTTTTCCCGTCTTGCGGCACCAAGTCGAAAGGCTCGCCCACTTGGAGCGACTTCGACAAGTCGGCGTTGAAGTACTCGCGATAGGCAGACTCGTATTGCTCTTGCTGCTCCACCCTCATCGCTTCAGCCAATTGGCAACGCAAGCGGCCTTCCGTGTAACTTAGGTTTCGCCTCAGCACCTCAACGCATTCGACCAATGGCTCGAACTCGTTGGCGATCACTTTTGTCGTCAGGCGCAAGCGAATGTCATGGAATGAAATCGTCTCCTCGAAACGACCGCGCTCAATCCAATAGAAATCTCCCTGATCCTCTAGCACCCCTTCCCTTACGCTCTCCGTCACGATACTCTCCAACGCTTTGCAGTTCTTTCCCGAACACACTTTCACGCAGGTCTTGTACAGCTTGGGGTGCATGCGGCACATACCTTCCCGCCTCATTTCAACAACGGTCAACAACAGGGCTCGATGGAAGTATCGCTTGAGCACTCGGTTCTCCCGCAGCAACTGCAATCCACCGCAAAAGAGATGGTCGAAGCTCACCTCCACCGCCCGGTAAATTTCCTTCATGAACGCTCGCGTGAGTTGCTCTCGTTGCGATCGCACCGTTTGGTCCAGCAGATGGCTCTCTCCTTGAATGTGGGCCAAGAGCCTAGGAACAAATCCGCGCGGCGCCAAAAACGCTTTCAATGGCAGAGGAGCGCAAAAGTGTATCTTCATGTCTGTCTTGCTGAGAAGGATACGCCCTTCCACCTGCAGCTCCTCCTCCAGTCGTTCCGGCAGTTCCGAAAAGAGCGTGCGCGCCAGCTGCGACACCAAATTCTGCTGAGGCCGTATCGGATAGTAAGTGATGTTCACCGGCAGCACCACCAGCTCCTGCCGCGACACATCGTCTGGGCCCGAGAAGTGATACTTTTCCTCGTAAGCATGCATCGTCTCGCCATCGCCTTCCTCGTAGGCACGCAAGTAGCGCAGCCGATGCGACTCAGCTTGCAAGGCCAATACCGCCGCCCCCGTGCGCGGAGGGCCACGATACTCCGGCGAATCGATGATGAAGCTGCCGTGGTCCAAAAACTTCTTGTTCTTCACCATCGTTCCCTCCGGGTAGATCACCCAGTTCTTTCGGCCGGTCATCAGATCCCCGACGATCAAGTTGTCCCGCTCCAGCTCCTTGGTGGAGACCGCGCCCAAGCGAGAAATATAGCGCCCCAGAAAGCCGGTAAACAAGCTGTGGTGGGCAAGGGTCCTCGCGCTCTCCTCCCGCAATTTGTAGAGCAGGTAAGGAATGATAAAAGTCTCCGCTCGCGTGAAGTGGTTCGCCACGTACAAAGTCGGATGAGCGCTGAGATTTTCCAGCCCATCCACCCTTAGCCGAATTCCCAAGGTGCGTTCCAGCACATCCATCACCGTGCCGGTCGCCTTCCATGTCAGCCGCGAACGCATTCCCACGTCCCTCGGCTTTTCGAAAGGAAAACAGCGGCAGCGCTTGCCAACATCCCTTGGCTCCGGCTCCTTGGGGCGACTGGCCTCGTTCGACTGGAAATAACGACTCAGCATCGATCTCGGTACGCGTTGGGTTCAGATTCTACGATGCCATCCTCCAGCCAGGTGAATTCGTCCTCGAGCACCCGTTTGGCCAATGCGTTTCCGCTACGGTCGGCGTTTCGCTTCAAGCCGCGATAGTGCTCTTCGATTCGCAAGCGCGATTGCCTTGCAAACAGCTTCGCCAGATCCATGGGAGACTTGTCCGTGGGGTGCCGCTCAAGCAAACCGTTCGCGTAACTGCAGGTGGTCGCGATGGCAAATAGCTCGGTCCCGATTTCCATCAGGTGCCCCAATATGTTCTGACGCTTTTCCAAGCGATCCTGATACAAGCCCATGAAGTGGAAGATGGTACGTGCCAAGCGATGGGCAGCCGCCTCCACATACCTGAACTCGGAGGCAAGGTCTCCCCCCTCCTGGTGGCTGTGCCAAACGCTACCGTTTACCCACTGACGCGGGTACCAGCCACTGTAGTATGCGGCCACCCCCACGCCCGCTCGAAACTTCTCAGAAATCGGCACGTGATGCTTGAGCAACCCGGCCGCCACCCGAAGATGAGGATCCATCGCTTCGCGAGCGAGAAACAGCTTCATCACTTCCGTAGTGCCTTCAATGATACGGTTAATGCGACACTCGCGCATCATACGCTCCACCGGAAATCCTGGTTCCCCGCGAGCCCGGAGCGAGGAGGCCTTTTCGTAACCCCGGCCTCCCCGCAGTTGCATAGTATCGTCGACGATCTTCCATGCCATTTCGCTGCAGAACAGCTTAGCCATAGCGGCTTCTATCCGGATATCCTTATCGCCTTGGTCAGCCCAATGCGAAGTCAGCAAAGTGATGGCTTCCATGGCCAAAGTATTGGCCGCAATCGACGCGATCTTGGTGCGGCCCGCTTCATGCATTCCCACAGCGGAGCCCCATTGCTTGCGATGCTTTCCCCAACGGCGGGCGATCGACAGACATTGCTTCGCCATGCCCGTGCATGCAGCCGGCAAGGTGAGACGGCCGGTATTCAAGGTAACCAGTGCCAGTTTCAGTCCCTTGCCCTCGCCCAATAAAATATTCTCCCTCGGGACCTTCACCTTGTCGAAACGTAGCAAGCCATTTTGGATACCGCGAATTCCCATGAAGTCGCAGCGATGCATCACCTCCACCCCTGCCCACTTCGTTTCGACAATGAAGGCAGTGATCTGCTTGCGCTCTTTTCCCCTCACCGTCTTGGACGGCGTCTGAGCCATGACCACTATGACATCGGCAATCGTGCCGTTGGTGCACCAGAGCTTGGTACCGCTCAACAGGAAATGCTCCCCATCCTCCGTCGGCTCCGCTACCGTCGACATCTGAGCGGGATCAGAGCCCACGTCGGGCTCCGTCAATGCAAAGGCTGAAATCGCACCCTTGCGAAAGAGCGGCAGGTACTTCCGCTTCTGCGCCTCCGTGCCAAAGAGCTTCAGAGGCTGTGGCACTCCAATCGACTGATGGGCAGAAACCAGAACCGCCGTGCTGCCACAGTGCGAGGCAATCATCATCATCACCCGGTTGTAGTTCACTTGGGACAAGCCTAAGCCATCATACTTCTCCGGTATTTTCATGGCGAATACACCCAGACGCATCATTTCCTCGATCACTTCTGGCGGGATGGTTCGCGTCTCGTCCACCTCTTCCGGATCCAAGCGATCCACCAAGTAGTCAGCCAACTTGCGCACCAATTGGCTGCCCTTCTCCCTTTCCAAGTCGTCCTGGAAAGGAAAGGGCGTCAGCAGCTCCGGCTCGAATTCGCCCATGAACAGCTTGCTCGCAAAGCTTGGCTTCTCTCCTTTGGCTTCCCGAGCCGACTCCGCCACTTCCAAGGCCTCCCGCTGCTGCCGATTCATTCGCGAGGTATCGATTAACATCTCCTCGTCGGAGCCCGATTCCCTTCCATCCACTTCCTTGATATCCTTCATGTTGCTTTCTCAATTAACATTCACTCAATGGCTCGAGCTCGTCTCGTAGAAACGACGTCCCGTCCGCTCCATCTCCAGCAGCAAGCCCGAAGGCTCGTAGCGTTCTCCAAATTTCTTCTGCAAGGCCTCCAAGGACCGGCAGATATCGCTCAGTCCGCGTTCGTCCGCATAGCGCAGAGGACCGCCCCGGAAGGGCGGAAAGCCCGTCCCCATGATCATCGCCATGTCCAGATACTCTGGCGTGTGCACGATGTCTTCCTCTAAGCAACGGGCCGCCTCGTTCACCATGCAAAGCAATGCTCGGTCAACGATCTCATCCGTATCCAAATCATGGTGATCCACGTGAAGCCGTTCCTGAACTGCTCTGGCCAAATCCCCAATCGCCTTTTCATTCGGGATGCGCTCCTTACCTTTGTGCAAATAAAAGCCCTTGCCGTCCTTTTTTCCGAGCAGATGCCCTTCCTCGTAGACCGCTTTCATGATGTCCGCCACCCGCATGCGCTTGCCATAAGCTTTTTCCAGTATCAGCGCCACCTTGAGGCCCACATCGATTCCAACCTCGTCTGCCAAGGCGAAAGGTCCCATCGGCAAGCCAAAGTCCTCTAGGACCTTGTCGATGCGTTCCATCGACGTTCCCTCCTGCAGCATGTACGCCGACTCGTTGAGGTAAGGGATCAAGATGCGGTTCACCAGGAATCCCGAGCAATTGTTCACCACGATCGGGGTCTTGCCCAGACGTCGCGTCAGATCGATGACCTTGGCTACCGCCTCCTGCGAGGATCTCGGACCCGCAATCACCTCCACCAAGGGCATGCGATTGACCGGATTGAAAAAGTGCATGCCAACCAAACGTTCCGGATGCACGAGGCCTTCGCCGAGATCGACGAGGGACAGCGAAGAAGTGTTCGTAGCGATCACCGCGTTCGCCGGTATCCGTTTCTCAACGTCGCGGAGCACCTTGCGCTTCACTTCCAGATCCTCCACGACAGCCTCGATCACCAGATCTACATTACGAAATCCCGTATAGTCGACCGTTCCTGAAATGCGATGCATCTTAAGGTTCACTTCCCGCTGACGCATCTTACGCCGCTTTACCAACTGGCCATAATAGCTGTTCGCTTCCGCAAACCCGGCAGCAATGGCATCCCACTTGATATCCTTCATGCGCACGGGAATATCCTTGGAGCTGAGCAGCCAAGCGATCCCTCCGCCCATCACGCCAGCCCCTAGCACCGCAGCGCTGCGAATAGGAGCAGGATGCAGGGTATCGCCAATTCCCGCGTCCTTTTTCAGTGACTCGTTCGTATAGAAAAGCTGCACCAGATTCTTGCTTACATGAGTAACGCAGAGCTTGGAAAACTCTTTCGCTTCGCAGGCGAAGCCTGCCGCCCCTTTGCGGCCATAGGTTTTCTTCACCACTTCCAATGCCGCCTCGGGGGCTGGATATTTGCCTTTGGTTCGACGCTCGAGATTTTGGCGAGCTTTGCGATAAACGAGCCACCTCCCCAAGGGGGTCCCGCTCAAGAAGCGATCCGCCAGCCCTCCCTTTCTCTTGGAACGCCGCGCCATGGAAGGATTCAACAGCAACTCCTGCACGAAGGCTTGCACTCCTTCCTCGACGAACTCGTGAGCCAACAAACGATGCGCCAAGCCCATCTTCACCGCTTTCTTACCGTTGACGGAACGCCCCGACAAGATCAGCTCCAAGGCACGCGGCAATCCCAGCAAACGAGGAAGCCGTTGCGTGCCGCCCCAACCCGGGATGATTCCCAAAGATACCTCCGGCAGTCCAAGCTTGGTTTTCGGACTATCGCTTACCAAGCGAAAACGACAGGCCAAGGCGCATTCCAAACCGCCGCCTACGCACGCCCCATCAATCACCGCAACCGTCGGAAACGGCAGCTCCTCCAAGCGTTCGAAAACCGCCTGACCAAAACGAGCCTTCGTTTCCCCATCCTTCTCGTCCTTGATCTTGGCCAGCTCGCCGATATCCGCCCCAGCGATAAATATTCCTGGCTTAGAGCTTTCGAGCAGCAGTACCTTGATGTCAGGATGTTTGGATACTACATCCAGCATATCCAAAAACTGCTTCATTACTGGATGGGAGAACTTGTTCACTTTTTCGCCAGGCAAATCAAAAACCAAGCGAGCCACTCCCCTGTCATCTACCTTTAATTCAAATGCGTCTCTTTTCATATCAAGCTGCCTCCAGCGCTAACGCTGCCCCTTGACCGCCTCCGATGCAGAGCGTGGCCAAGCCCTTTTCCTTGTTCCGTCTCCGCATCTCCTTCAGGAGCGTGAGCACCAGTCGCGTACCCGTTGCCCCCACGGGATGCCCCAGAGCGATGGATCCCCCATTCACATTCAAGCGCTCCCGATCGATTTCACCCAAGGCCTCGGAACGTCCCAAATTTTCCTGGGCAAAGGCTCTCGACGAAAACGCTCGTTCGTTGGCGATCACTTGAGCCGCAAAGGCCTCGTTCAATTCCACCAAATCGAAATCCCTCAGACGCATTCCCGATTTCTTGAACAGCTTCGCGGACGCGTAGGCGGGCCCCAGTCCCATCCGCTCACCTTCCAAGCCCGCGTAGCAATACTCCCGCAGGTAGCCGAGCGGCCGCAACCCCATCTCCTTGGCCCTGCGCTCGCTGGTGACCAGCACCGCCACCGCTCCATCCGAGATCGGACATGCATTGCCAACCGTCACCGTGCCGGTGTTTCGGTCGAAGTAGGGACGCAACTTCGCCAAGGCCTCGATCGACTGGTCCTTGCGCGGCCCTTCATCGCTGTAATGTATTTTTCGATACTGCGGCAACACAGGCAAAGGCACCGTCTCCTGCTCGAAAAGCCCCTCGTCCATCGCCTTGCAAGCCTTGCGATGGCTATCTAGGGCGAACGCGTCCTGTTCCTCCCGCGTAATGTGAAACTCCCTGGCTAGAAGTTCCGCCGTCATGCCCATGTTCATTCCGCACACCGGATCCGTCAGGCCTTGCTGCACTCCAACGATAGGAGCTAAAAACCGAGGACGGAAGGCGAGCAAGGCTTTCAGCTTCTGCATCATTCCTCGAGCCCGGAAAAGTTGGCTGAAAAGGTTCACCATCTCTCGGCGATAAATGAAAGGAATGTTGCTCATCGACTCCGTTCCCCCGCAGATCGCAAGGTCGATTTCACCTGCTTGAATCTTGTTCGCCGCCGTGGTGATCGATTCCATTCCCGAAGCGCAGTTCCGTTGCACCGTATAAGATGGCATCTCCTTGGGCAGCCCCGCCTTCAACGCGATCACGCGAGCGACATTCGCAGCGTCAACCGGTTGAGCCACATTGCCAAAGATGAGCTCGTCGATCTCCTCGCCCCGCAGCTCCACGCGAGCCAGCAGTTCCTTTACCACGACCGCTCCGAGGTCATCCGCCCCAAATCCACTCAAGATGCCTCCCGCCTTGCCGAAGGGAGCCCTGACACCGTCGATAATCGCAATTCTTTCTTTCATGACCTATTGTATTAAGTATCCACCTACGGCCGGGCCTATCTTCTCAGACGGCTAAGCCCCCATAATATTTTCGTGGCCGGAATAGAGAGCGTTGATCTCAGCCTGATACCGACCCTCGATCACGTGCCGACGTATCTTCATGGTCGGCGTAAGCTCCTCCCGCTCAATGCTAGGAACGCCCAGCACACAGCGATAGTCTCTCACCCTTTCCCAAGGATTCAGATGGGAGTTAACCTTGGAAATTCGAGCGTCCAAACGATTCGCGATACCCAGCGCCGACAGGGCGCTCCGCTCCAAGACTTCGCCTTCCACGAATGCTTCTGAAGATTCGCCCAAGCTATTCGGATCGATGAAGAGCAACGCGCTCACAAAAGGCTTTCCTTCTGCAATCACCATCGCCGTATCCACTATCCTCGATTCGCAGAGCGCCAATTCGATTGGCACGGGCGAAACGTACTTCCCGTTGGACGTTTTCAACAGCTCTTTTACTCGCCCATCGATCACCAAGAAACCCTCTCGATCCAGATGCCCGAGGTCGCCCGTATGCAACCAACCTTTTTCGTCGATGACATCGCGTGTCGCTTGCTGGGCATGATGATAACCGAGCATGATGTTCTCGCCTCGAGCCAAAATTTCCCCGTTGGAAGCGACCCTGACGTCTACTCCGGGAAAAGGCTGACCCACGGTACCGATCTTGTTGTGCCCCGGATAATTGGTGGCCAAGACTGGAGCCGCTTCGGTCAATCCGTAACCTTGGTATACGGGCAAACCGATATTCAGGTAGAAGCGGTGCAGTTTAGGGGCCAATGCGGCGCCTCCCGCGATGATTCTGCGGAATCGGTCACCCAGCCCCAAACGAAACTTGGAATACACCAGCTTGTCCGCGAGCCGATCTCGCCAGTCGTAGCGACGCGACGGGTCCAGCCGAAAGGCTCGCCGTATCGCCCAACGGGCGATCTGCCGCTTCAAGAACGGCTTCGCCTCCGCCCCTTCCCTCAACTTTCCGTAAAGCTTCTCCAACAGGCGCGGCACCATGGTCATGGTCGTCGGCTGAACTTCCTTCAAGCACGTACCCACGTTTTGGATATCGTCCACGAAACAGACGGGCACCCCCGTACAGAGGTAGAAGTAAACCACCATCCGTTCGAAAACATGAGCCAAAGGCAAGCAGCTCAGAGCCACGTCTTCGGTCGGATCCATGGGAAATCGCTGTCCCGAGGCCCGGATTTGCGAAAGCAAATTGGTGTGCGAAAGTTCGACTCCTTTGGGCGAACCCGAGCTACCACTGGTATAGATAATCGTCGCGATCGCGTTTGGATCCAGATCCTCTAGCATGCATTCTAGGACCTGCGGATCCGTATCCGCTTTCGCCTTACCAATATCTATCACGTCCTGATAACCTAAGTGGCGTTCACCCCGTTCGGAGTCAACATTCGCAGAAATAACTAAATCGAAATTTTCCAGGTGGGGAGCAACTCGAGCGTAGGCCTCCGGCCCATCCACGTAGATTGCCCGCATTTCGCTATCCTCGATCTCGTAAAGCAAATTGTCTTCCGCGACATTCACGAAAATCGGCACCGTCGCGCAGCCCGCCGCCATCGAAGCAAGGTCAGCCACCAGCCATCTCGGGGAAGACGCAGCGACGATCCCTATCGTATCTCCTTTTCTGATACCGAGCTGCAAAAGGCCAGCGGCAAAGTTTTGCACTTCGTCGAGGAACTCGTTCGAGCTCACGCTTTCCCAGCGTCCGTCGCGTCGCTCGCTGGCGACGCGACTGGCGTCGTTAGATCTCAGTGTAAGTTCGACCGAGTGAGGTAATGTATCGGTCGTGTTTCGCATGGCTAATTACCCGCGCTGTTCTGGATGAGACAGGGTTACTTGCCTCTTGTTTCAAGCTATCCATTTCGGGCGTTTTGTCCATCGATATCGGCTGAAATAAGGGGTATTATCCATACGATTTCCATGCTTTCCTTCGGTTTAAACATTAGGGTACAAAACGGTCACAAGCTAACCCTAGTCAGAGCCGATGTATCGACATATCCGATACCCGACGTCCCTTCTATTATAGAGCGCACAAGACCCGAACCTGCCCCGAACCACCGCCCTATTCGATACTGCCTAAGGGTCAGGCTGGAGGTACTACCTAAGACATCCCAAAGGGACAAAAAACCTCGAAAAAAAGCGCCTAGCCCCATCGCAAACGCAGCATCCAAGCGCCGCGCGCCATAGCCAACGCAGGGAGGACCTCGACCCGCTCCTACTCGTCCTCGCTTCGAGCCTGCAAGTCTACAATCTCGCCATCTTCGTCGACCATTACGCTGAACTGGATCGGCCGACAGCAAACCTGGCAATCCTCCACGAACTCTTGAGAAGTAAGCGTGCAATTGATAACCACTCCTACCGCCTCACCACAGTAAGGACAGGCAACCGTCCGATCTTGCTCCAAGTTCATACTGGACGTCACCTTACTCAAAAAACGGAATAACTCCAGCGCGAAGCGCCAACAAGTCCTCCAATACTTGAGCTTACAGCATACGGCGAAAGGTTAAGTTGACCCGCGGTTGCTTCACTTTCGTCGCTTTCGGAATTTGATGCTGCCAACAGGCTTGGGTCGTGCCGCGCATCACCAAGAGGCTTCCATGCTCCAGCATGACGGAGACCTTTTCCTTGCGCTGCTTGTGACGAAAGTCGAAACGTCGCTCCGCCCCGAAACTGAGGGAGGCGATATT
Source organism: Pelagicoccus enzymogenes (assembly GCF_014803405.1). Classification (NCBI taxonomy): domain Bacteria; kingdom Pseudomonadati; phylum Verrucomicrobiota; class Opitutia; order Puniceicoccales; family Pelagicoccaceae; genus Pelagicoccus; species Pelagicoccus enzymogenes. The sequence goes on along the minus strand of NZ_JACYFG010000007.1, from coordinate 133,738 downwards.
TGAGTTCTCGCCCAATCCCTTTTCATCGTCGTGGTGCCAAGCCATTCCTTGGGAGCCATCGGCATACAAGTTCAACAAGCAGGAGTTGTAGGACGCTCCCGCCTGATCCTCCACCCTCGCCTTCAGATCCAAAAGCTCGGGCGTCCAAGGGAGCGCCGTGCGGGTTCGCCCGGAATAAGTGTACTCGAAGCACTGGTCTCCATACCAAGCCACCTTGCGAGCCGTCACGATGTGACGCCCGTAAATAAACGCTTCGTCGTGTTTCCAAGGAATCGCATCCAGCAAGTGGTTCAACCATTGGTCCGCCTCGGTCGCATCCATCATCCTGCCGAAATAGATCGATTCTCCATCCCGCGGCAAAACGTTGTAAGGATCCCGCTTCGCGTCTCCCCCTAGCCCTAAACTAAATTGCTCGTCCATGTCCGAGTTCTTTTCCATTAACCACTCTAGCAAAATCGGCCTCTCCAAACCACCCGATACTTGCTACAAAAAGCCCACCGTTCCGTCACCAATTACCAACTACATTAGGCCCTCTCCCGCAACCACACCGATACGCGTTCACGCTTTCCAAACGTCCAAAAGGCTTTTCAGCATACTGTGGGCGAAGGAGCTGATTCGCTCCGCGCTCTCGCCAGCTCTCGACTTCACCCTCACCGCAAGGGCGATGCCAAAAAGGTTCGCCGCCACCTCGTCGATCGGAATCTCAGCCTTGAGCTCCCCTCGCTCTCGGGCCTGCTGCAATCGTTCCGCGATCCACCTCTCAGCGTGCTCCACATAGCGCTTCAAGGTCTCGGCAATCTCCGGCTTGTCAGGCGCGACTTCCAGCAGGGAATTGACCACAAAACAACCCCGCCAGCCGCCCTCGCTGGTAGCGTCTTCGAGCACTTCCTCAAACAGCTTCTCGATCTGCCCCAAAGGCGACTCCACTTGCTCCGCAGCCAAGTACATCGGCGCGCACATCTCAGAGTAACGATGGATACACTCCACAAAAACGCCATCCTTGCTACCGTAACTGGAATAGAGGCTGCCCGCCAAAACTCCAGTCTCCTTCACCAAGTCCTTGATCGAGACGCCGCGATAGCCCTTCTCCCAAAAGAGAGCAGTTGCGGTGTCTAGCAGTTGAGCTCGGTCGTGCTTGATCGGACGGGCCATAAACAAGGCAAGAAAGCGAAATTGTACGATTGTTCAATAATTTCCGCCAGCCCCGCAGTCGCGGTTTTTGATCAGTCGTTCAACAAAAGCATCCAAACCTAAGCAAAACCCAAAGCAAAACTGACTAACAATGACATCGAAAATCGAGAACCAAACCGCATTCGTAACTGGCAGCAACCGTGGGATCGGACGCGCCATCGCAGAGGCCTTGCTGCAGCGCGGCAGCTCCAAGGTCTACGCCGCCGCCCGCGATACCGACAGCCTTTCCGACCTCGTCGCCCGCTATCCGGATCGTGTGGTTCCCGTCCCGCTGGACGTGACGGATCAGGAGCAAGTCAAAGCCGCCGCGGCCACAGCCCAGGACGCCAGCATCGTCATCAACAACGCCGGAGCGCTGGGAAGTGGCTCCTTGCTCGAGGGTAACCTTGCTGAGTTTCGTCGCGAGTTCGAAGTCAACTACTGGGGGCCGCTTTACGTCGCCCGAGCGTTTGCCAATTCCCTAGCCCGAAACGGCGGCGGAACTTTCGTAACCATTTCGAGCGTCGCCGGACTCGCCAACTTTCCAGTCATTCCTAGCTACAGCGACTCCAAGGCTGCCGCCCATTCCCTCATCGCCGGAACGCGATTCGAACTCGGTCGCAATGGAACTAAGGTAATCGGCGTGTATCCAGGACCTGTAGACACAGACATGACCAAGGGAATGGAAATGGAAAAGGTCTCCCCTGCATCCGTAGCTGAACATATCCTCGACGGTATCGAAAACGGCATCGAAGACATCTTCCCCGACCCTTTCGCGCTTACCTATGCTGCTCCCTACGAGGCAGGCCATAAGATGCTGGAGCGCCGCACTGTCGAAATGCTCTCCCAACCTGCATAAGCATTCCGCAAAACCGAACGGAGCGGCAACTTGCTTTGGACGTGTTGCCCGCTTCCCAGCGTAGGGCTGCCGCTCGCGGCACGCCGCGTTGCAGGAAAAGCAATCCGAAGCACGGCACACTGCAGAGCAAGAAGCAAGCGCAGCCCCCGCCATTGGCGATAATCACTGCTTATTCGGATGAAAAAACGAAAAGCCCTGGTCGCCACAACGACCAGGGCTTACTACCATACGACTGTACTAAGAACTGTCTTAAAATTAACTGATCGTATCGACGTTATTTCCGAGGTTTAGGTAGTCGATAAACTCCTGTGGATCCGTGCCGTTGAGGAACTCTTCCAGATTTGTGTAGCCGTCTCCGTCCGTATCGAGCGCTCCGTCCGCAGCATCTTTGGCATCGAGTCCGTTGGCTTTCTCCCACCGATCCGGCATCCCATCGCCATCCCTGTCGGCAGGAACTTCCTTCCTTGAGTACGTGAATTCTGGATACCCTCCCACTTCATCGGGATTGCGGAGAATTCCGTCCCGTACCATAACTTCGTTATTGCGAACCATGTTAACCACTCGCGTATCCACTGCGTCACGACGCGGAAGCGTGGCGCCGACCTTGGCCAAAACGGATTCGTACGCCTCGGCGGCGGTTTCCTGACGCACCGGCCAGCCTACAAAGGGCGTATTCACCCTAGCTAGCCGCTCCAGCTCAGCATCCACTTGCATGCCCTTCCAATTATCTGCGGTAACGCGATCGCTTCCTTCCACGATGTTACCTGCCACATACCACTTCCCGGGGCGCTTTTCCGCTTGAGGATACCAATCTCCATCGGCCCATGCGCTTCCCGGAGAGTACATGTTGCGAACGCCCGGGCTGACGCGAGCGATGGTTTCCCGCATGTTCTGATTCGTAGCGGGTCCCGCTTTGTAATAGTTGTTGATGGCGTTGATTTCGGAGGTCTCGTCACCTCCGTCCATGGTGCGGTGCGACCAGTTGTAGATGACGTTGTTGCGATAGTCGAAACGCCCCGACATGCCAATCGAGGGATTACGCCCCGTATTACAAGCAAAGAGGTTGTGGTGGAAAGTAGAGTCCTCGCCGCCCCAAGTTCCCCCAAACTCGTGCCCCGGGCCCAAACCTTCGCTCGAAACTACCCACTGGATCGTTAGGTTCTTCACTGGATACTTCACTCGCGAACCGTCGGGCATCAGCTTCATGTGGCGATACAAGGAAATGCCTTCGTCGCGCCCCCAGCTGACCGAGCAGTGGTCCACGATGATGTCGCTATCGGGATTGCCCCCGATGTTGTCCGAGCCTTGGCCGCCCTCCGGGTCGCCGCGACGCACCCGCAGGTGACGCAAGATCACGTTGCGAGTGTTAATGTTCAAAGAGTGGTTCTTGATGCAGATGCCGTCGCCCGGAGCTGACTGGCCAGCAATCGTGATGTCGGGGTTGTCGATATCCAGGTTCGATTCGAGCTCGATGATTCCCGCAACGCGGAAGACCACCGTGCGCGGACCTTCCGCTTCGATAGCCGCTCGCAAGCTGCCAGGTCCGCTGTCATTGAGATTCGTAACCGCGATGGCGCGCCCTCCACGCCCACCGGTGGTAAACATGCCTCCCCCCCATGCCCCCGGAAAGGCAGGAACGATCTTCTCCATTCGTACCGGATGCGGAGGGATCTGCCCCGGCTCCGGCGTAACGGAAGCGGCGCCGCCCCAAGCGGCTAAAGTGAGCGCCATGGCGGCTCCCGCCGCCGCGCGAGCTTGCTTTGAGATTGTCCCAACTGGGCCTTGGAGTAACGAGGGGTGTTTTTGTTTCATTTGAAATAATACTATTTCCAATTCGTATTTCACCAAAACGAGGAAAGTCAACACTTCCCTCGAAAATCGTAAGAGCTCCCCTCCCATCTCTCTGACTCTAGAACAGAAAAGGACTTTCTCCCACTTTCTTGGCGCGCGTTTTTTTCTCAGAATTTCATTGTTATTTCATACCTTAACAGCTTCATTGGTCCTCAACAACCCCGTGATCCCCGTAAGCGCGTTAGGCCAACGATCGGCGCGATGCCGACCTTCGAGCAAATGCCTCTCCGCGCCGCTGCGAGAACCGGGCTCAACCGTACTGGAAAGACAATACCTGCCACTACCCGCTCATGAACCCATCTCCCACTTCTGCTTTCGAAAGCAATCGACTGATTGCCTTAGCTTCCCTCGCATGCCTCGCCCTGCTACAGGGCTGCGCGCCCAGCCAAGAAGGCGCCGACGACTCCGAAAAGGCCTTCATCGGCTGGGACGACCTGCCGCAAATCCTGGAGCAGATCCAGGCTCCCACATTCCCGGATAGGGATTTCGAGATTACGGAGTACGGAGCAGTGGCCGACAACGCGACCGATATTAAGCCCGCCATCGACCAAGCCATCGCGGCTGCCAACGAAGCCGGCGGAGGTCGCGTGCTGATACCAGCAGGCGATTGGTTCATCGCGGGCCCCATCCACCTCAAGAGCAACGTCAACCTGCATGCCGCAGAAGGCGCCACCATCAACTTCAGCACCGAACCCAAAGACTACGAGCCGCTGGTCTACACCCGTTTCGAAGGCACCGAGGTCATGAACTACTCCCCACTCATCTATGCCTACGAACAGGAAAACATAGCCATCACCGGCAAGGGCACCTTCCACGGCCGCGCTTCCCGCGACAACTGGTGGAGCTGGTCCAAGGACGCCCGCGAGCACATAAACAAAGCCCGCCAAATGGCTGAGGACGGAATCCCAACAACCGAACGCGTATTCGGAAACAATACCGGCCTGCGCCCCGTATTCGTTCAGCCATACAAGTGCAAAAACATCCTCATCGAAGGCGTTACCTTCCGAGACTCCCCCATGTGGTTCGTCAATCCCGTGCTCTGCGAGAACATCACCGTACGTGAAATGACCGTGATCGGCCTCGGCCCCAACAACGACGGCTGCAACCCCGAATCCAGCAAGAACGTGCTCATCGAGGGCTGCTACTTCGACACAGGCGACGACTGCATCGCCATCAAGGCTGGACGCGACGCCGACGGCCGCAACATCGGCGTGCCCACCGAAAACATAATCATCCGCAACTGCAAGATGCTGGAAGGGCACGGCGGCGTAGTGGTCGGCAGCGAGATGTCCGGAGGCGTGCGCAACGTCTTCGCGGAGGACTGCGTCATGGACAGCCCGCACCTCGAGCGCGCCTTGCGCATTAAGAGCAACACCTTCCGCGGAGGATTCGTGGAAAACATCCACTTCCGCAACGTCACCGTAAGCGAAGTCGCCGACGCCGCCTTTCGCATCAATCTATACTACTGGGGACAAAACGGCGACCACTACCCAACCGTACGCAACGTCAGCATGGAAAACGTTGTAGTTGAAAAAGCCCCACGGGCCTTCTACTTCCACGGCCGCGAGGAGCTGCCCATCCAGGACGTCCTCGTGAAGAACTGCCAATTCAACAACATTTCCCAGCCGAGCGTCATCACCGGTATCGAAAACCTGAAATTCGAAAACGTCCGCATTAACGGGCAACCGAAGAACCAGTAGCTTCATCCCATTTCCGCCTCCCGAATCGCTTTCGGGAGGCGTTCGTTATTTTAAATCTACCCTCTCGCCGCCACCCACATACCAAGACGCTCCTACGAAATGAAACTACCCCTCATTTTCACCCTCTCCATCCATCTCGCAACAAGCGTTCTCGCCAGCGCTCCCGCGCCCATCGACCGCCAGGCCGTGGTCTCCCGCCACAACCCCAGCCTCACCGCCATCGACTACGGCGCCCCCCTCACCGTAGGCAACGGCGCCTTTGCCTTCACCGTCGACATCACCGGCCTGCAAAGCTTCGGCGAGGCCTACCACCAAAACGCCATTCCCCTCGAAACCCTCGCCCGCTGGTGCTGGGTCACCGAGGAAAACGCCGAAGGCTACACCCTGGCCGACGCCAGCGTCGAATTCGTCCAGCCCAACGGCAAAACCATCCTTCTCCCCTCCCGCGGCACCAGCACCGAGGCCGGACTTTGGCTGCGCCGCAACCCTCGCCTTCACCCGCTCGGCCAGCTCTCCCTCGTCTGGGACGACGCTCCCAACGGACAGCTCGCCGAGTCTGACATCCAGTCCCCACAGCAAACCCTCGACCTCTGGCAAGGCGTCATCACCAGCAGTTTCACGCTTGCTGGCCAAGCCGTCACCGTCACCACGACCTGTGATGCCGCGACGGATACGATTGCCGTAAAAATAGATTCCCCGCTCGTCGCCCAAGGCAAGCTCCACGCCCGTCTCGACTTCCCCAAAGGGCACGACCTCGCAGTCAAAAACACCCCGGGGCTCGACTGGACCAGCCCAGATTCGCACCGTTCAACCCTCGTAGACCAGCATACCATCGCTCGCGAAGTCGAAAGCACCCACTACTTCGCCACCTGCTCCAACGCGCTCCAACAAGTGGACACGCACTCCTTCCTCATCGGAAAAGGCGTCGAAGCCCAGCTCCAAACTCCAAACTCCACCCAATTCACCCTCCGCTACGCCTCTTTCGCTGACGCAGCCCCTAGCTACCAAACCGCACTCCAGCGCGGCCGCGATCGCTGGGAAACCTTCTGGTCCACCGGAGCCGCCGTCGACTTCGCCGGCAGCACCAACCCTCTAGCTGATAAGCTGGAGAAACGTATGATCCTCTCCCGCTACCTCACCGCCGCCCAAAGCGTCGCTCCCGTCCCGCCCCAAGAAAGCGGCCTCACCTGCAACACTTGGTACGGCAAGCACCACACCGAAATGACCTGGTGGAACATCGGCCACTTCATCCCGTGGGGAAAAAGTGAATACGCGGAAACCAACCTCCAGTGGTTCCTCGACAATCTCCCCAACGCCCGCCTGCTCGCCGAAAGCCGCGGCCTGCGTGGCGCTCGCTGGTCAAAGATGACCGGACCGGACATGCGCGAAAGCCCCGGCGGCAATCCTATGATCTTCTGGAACCAGCCCCATCCCATCCACCTCAGCCACATGCTCTGGAAGCAATCCGGCAGCGAGGAAACCCTGCGCCGCTACGCCGAGCTCGTACTCGATACCGCCGACTGCCTCGCCACCATGCTCCACTTCGACGAGGAACGCGGCGAATACCTGCTCGGACCTCCCCTCTGGATCGCCCAAGAAATCCACGACCAAGCTACCAGCCAAAACCCTTCCTTCGAGCTCGCCTACTGGCGACTCGCCCTGCAAATCGCCCAAGAGTGGCGCGAAGCCCTTTCCCTGCCCCGTCATCCCGAGTGGGACCACGCTATCGCCCACATGCCCGAGCTGCCCCAAGCCCACGGCATGTACGTCGCCCTCGAGTCGCATCCAGATACTTGGGACAACATCGACAGCCGCCACGACCACCCGCAAATGCTCATGCCGCTGGGTTTTCTCCCGGACACCGACTACGTCAACCGCGACATCATGCACGCCACCCTCGACGGCGTCATCGCCCACTGGGACTGGGAAGCCAAGATCTGGGGCTGGGACTACCCCATGATCGCCATGACCGCCACCCGCCTCGGCCGCCCGCAGGAAGCCCTAGAAATCCTTCTTCGCGACGGCCCCAACAACGTCTACAACGCCAACGGCCATTGCCCGCAAGGCAGCGACCGCGTTCGCCGCTCCGCCAACCAGTCGCGCCCGGAAATCGCCGTCTACCTGCCTGCCAACGGATCCTTCCTTTCCACCCTCGCCCTCATGGTCGCCGGCTGGGAAGGTTGCCAAGTCGAGCACCCCGGCTTCCCTAAGGACGGCACCTGGACCATCAGAGCCGAAGGCCTCAGCCCTCTTCTTTAAGTCAGCCGAACCTACCATGCTCCTTGCACTCACGCTCTTGGCCGCGGCATCACCCTTTCGTTCAACCACTCCCGAATCGCTTGGGCAGCAGCTCCGCTACGAACCGGACAACGGCGCTTTCGTCGCCATCCACGACCACGAGCGATTCAACCGCCCCCTCTACGGGGGAAACACCGCCTTTCGGGTCGACGGAGGAGACATCCCCGAATTCGTGCTCTACCTGCCAGGTCGCGGCGGCAATGTAAGGTTCGCGCTACAACGAGGCGAAACCACGAAATGGATACATGAAGCTGAATCCGTGGAACCCCGCTATATCCCCGGCTCGCTCGCCTACCTGATCGAAGATCCCCTATTGGAGGGAGCAACCCTGCAACTCACCGCCCTCGGTAGGTACCACACCGAAAGCTTCCTTGTCGAAATCGAATGCCCCAACGCGCCAGCCGATCTTCGCATCCTCGCCGTTTACGGCGGACTGAACGGGCAGCGGGGACAGCGCGACGGCGATATCGGCACCGAAGACGTCCCCATTAGCGAATGGTTCCAACTCAAGCCTGAGTTCTGTCGCGACAACGTATTCACTTACTCAACACTTGGTCAAAGCTACCTGCTCACCGCCCCTAAAGGCCGCATTCAAGCCTTCCTCTCAAAAGATGCCCAACTGCAAGCCGTCGACGCCGCTTGCTGGCAAGACCTGCAATTGCTTGCTCAACAGGCATCCGACTCCAACGCCGTCCGAACCGATCGCCCCCTTCTCGTATCCACAAACCAACTAAACGGAAAGCCGCTCTACTTCTCTTGGGAAAAGCTACCGAACGAGACCGATTCCCAAGCCAGCTTCTCCCCCAAGCAACTTCCCCAACGCTACGCCGAAAGCCAGACCATCCGCCAACAGCGAGCCACCCAACTCGAAGTCCACACCCCAGACCCCTATTTCGACGCGGCCGTGGCCGCACTTTGCATCGGGGCCGACGCGACCTGGGACGAGCCCCAGCAAGCCGTCATGCACGGAGCCATCGCCTGGCGCCGTAAACTCTTGGGCTGGCGCGGCCCCTACGCCATGGACGCCCTTGGCTGGCACGAACGCTCTCGCGCTCACCTCGAGTACTGGTCCACTCGCCAAGACACCTCCCCCATTCCCGACGTCATTCCAGGACCCGACGAAGACGGAAACCTCGCCCGCTCCGAAGCCGCCCTGCACAGCAACGGCACCCTGTCGCGCTCGCACTACGACATGAACCTGGTCTACTTCGACGCCGTCTTCCGCCACCTCCGCTGGACGGGCGACATCGAATTCGGAAAAAAACTCTGGCCGGTCATCGAACGTCACCTAGCCTGGGAACGACGCCTCTTCCGCCGCGAATACGAAATCGACGGCGAAAAGCTTCCCCTCTACGAAGCCTACGCCGCCATCTGGGCCAGCGACGAAATGAGCTACAATGGCGGAGGCGTCGCCTACACCTCCGCGTACAACGCCTTCCACAATCGCGAAGCTGCCCGCCTCGCCGCCCTGATCGGCGAAGACCCGCAACCTTTCCTCGACGAAGCGCAAGCCATCGAAAAAGCCATGCGAAAACTGCTTTGGGTCGAGAACGGCGACGCGTCCTACTTCGCCGAATACAAAGACTGGCTTGGCCTGCAACGCCAACACAAGGCGGCCGGCGTTTGGAGCATTTACCACACCATCGACAGCCAAATCGCCGATCCAGAAGAAGCGTATCAAATGACTCGATACGTCGACCAATCCATTCCACACCGTCTTCTCTCCTACCCCCAACTCGCCGACTCTAACCCCATCTGGGTTTTTTCCAGCTCCCACTGGTTCCCCTACGATTGGTCCGTCAACAACGTTGTCATGGGGGAAAACATACACACTGCCCTCGCCTATTGGCAAGCGGGTCGCTCCGAGGAAGCCTGGAGCCTCACCAAAGGTTCCCTCATCGCCAGTATGTTCGCCGGCATATGCCCGGGCAACGTTGGCTCCATGAACTTCCTCGACGCCTACCGCGGCGAATCCCAACGAGACTTCGCCGACGGCTCCGGAGTTACCTCCCGCGCCATCGTGGAAGGCCTCTTCGGCGTGCAACCGAACCTACTTGAGCAAAACCTCACCCTGCGCCCCGGCTTCCCACAGGATTGGGAATCTGCCCAACTTAAGCACAGCTCGATCGCCCTGAACTACCAAAAGACAGGCGACGAGGTAAGCCTCACCGTCGAATCCCAATTTCCAGCCGAAACCCAGCTCATCCTGCAGCTCCCGCTGCACGCGATCCCGGGCAGCATCCGCCTCGACGGAACTAAACCGAGCAAACTTGCTACGCTCAACCAAAACGGACACGGATACCATCAGGCTATCTTCACTCCCAGCCAACAAAACTACACCCTTAGCTACACCCTCCCCGCCAAAGCAGCCTTCACGCCTCCAGATTTCCAATACACGCCTTCCGTCACGGTGGATGCTATCGACTGGAGCAAGACCGTGCCAGCAAGGCTAACCGCTCCCGTCGACCTTAGCGGGGCCTTCAACGCCAAGGTGACCGAGATCTTCCAACAAGAGTATCGCAGCCCGCGATCCCCCTTCGTCTCCCTCGCCATCCCCAAGCAGGGCATCGGCGGTTGGGCCGGCGCCTACAAACGACAGTACGAAGTAGACGACCGCGGAGTTCGCCAAACCGCTGCCGACAACGAAGGCAAACTAAACCTGCCCAACCAAATTCCCCTCACTACTCCAACCGAGCCAGAGAGCAACAACATCGCCTTCGTCTCCCTCTGGGACAACTACCCAAACAGCATCACCGTACCTGTCAAAGGAGACGCCCGCAGGGCCTACCTCCTCCTGGCCGGTTCCACAAACTGGATGCAATCCCACATCGACAACGGCGTAGTTGTTTTTCACTACACCGACGGCAGTTTCACCGAGCTTGCCCTGCACAATCCCACCACTTGGTGGCCCATCGACCAAGATTACTTCGTCAACGACTTCCAGTTCCAGCATCCAGGTCCTTATCCGCTGCGGCTCGACCTCGCCACCGGAACGTTCCGTAACTACGACCCACTATCCAGCGCCGACCAAGCCTACGCGATTGAGGGTGGATCCGCCACCGTGCTCACCCACACCCTCGACCCGCAAAAGAAGCTCTCCCACTTGGAACTCAAGGCACTCTCCACCGAAGTCGTCATCGGCCTTATGGCCCTCACCTTGGAAAAATAAAGTTCATCACCAACGCAGTGGAAATCGCTGACTGTTTTGTAGGGCCGTCGCTAGCGACGTGCCGCAGTTCCCAACCCGTCATCCTGCAACGCGGCGTGGAGCAAGCTCCAGCCCTACAGCATCGCCAACAGCAAAAAGTCATTCCCGCTAATTGGGATGTGCCAAAAATAAAGCCGACGCCAACTCAATATTTCTAACCAAACCAACAAACACGAAATGCTCGATAAACGAAATATCGCCATACTCCTCCTATCCGCCTTGCTCGGCTTCTCGCCAGCAAGCCAAGCCGCCGATACTCCCACACCGGCGGAAAAGGCAAGCTCCATCATCAAGCCGATGCGTTTCATGGATACTGAGCAAAGCGAACGTGCCATCGAGTTGACCGCAAACTACCTCAAGGACATCGCTACGATCTCCCAGCAACGAAGCAAAGAACTTTCAGCAATCGGCGACGCGCCAGACGCCGCTCCGGAAATCCACGAACAAACTGCTGACGCCTGGAAAAAGCACCGACGCCTCGCGATCGCCCTGCGCGACGCCTACGTTGCCCAGCTCAACACCCTCATGGTCCCCGGCCGCGTCGACCGCGTCAAGGACGGCCTCACCAGTGACTGGTACCAGCTGGAGCTGCAACGCTTCGACCGCCTCGCTCCCGACCTCACGTATCCAGAACGCGCCCACATTGTCGGCCTGCTGGTAGAAATGCGCGAGAACGCGATGCTCGAGGTCGAGCCCAAGCTACAATTGCAATGGGCTCACAAGTACCGAGGCATCATTAACAACTACATCGCCGCCCAAGGCTACGACTTCCACGCCCTCGCCAAGACCTACAGAGAGACTTACGGAGACTAGCATGCCCCCTGTAGGTCGCAGGCCTAGGCGACAAATCCACGAACGTCGCCACAGTATCAAAGCTCAGGCGGCGTTTCCCGCATTTAAGTCGTGGGAGAGCGCTTGTCACGCGATTCCCAACTCCAAACCCGACACACGCCGTAGGGCTGCCGCTCGCGGCACGCCGCGATGCACGATCCAAAAATCCTCGAGTGAAGCGATCATTGCCGGTCTCAGACCGGATCCAGCGAGCCCAGCAAGCGATGCGAACAAAAGCATCTCCCATGCTCACACTTTTTGTCCTAAAAACTGAATACGCCAAGTACACGCAGCGCCCAAGCAAATCCTACCGTGAACCCAATCCCTCCACCCCTGTGCACAGCAATAACTACTCCTAAAAATGACCTCCCCCCTACACCTCCTGGCAAGTCACTGCCTAATCGCTCTTTCCCTCACTACCCTACAATTCTCGTCCGCCGCCCCCAACGCAACCAGCCCCGAGCAAGCTGAGCACCACATCCCCCGACTCTTCATCGCTAGCGACTCCACTGCCGCCCAAACCAACAAACGCCCGCAATACGGTTGGGGAGAATTCTTAGGCGAACACTTCGATCCAGACCGACTCGAAGTCGTCAACCTCGCTAAAGGCGGACGCAGCAGCCGCACCTTCATTTCCGAAGGTTGGTGGGCTGAGCTCTTGGAGCAAAGCAAACCGAGAGACTGGGTCATCATCCAGTTCGGGCACAACGACGCCACCGCGATTGGAGCCTCTATGTTCAGAGGCTCCCTCCCAGGTCTAGGAAACGAATCCGAAACCTTGCTCAACACTAAAACCGGAGAGCGAGAAACCGTACGAAGCTTCGGCTCCTACCTTCGCGAAATGCTCCGCGACGCCAAAGCCGCGAAACTCCACCCAATCCTCGTTTCCCCAACCGTGCGCAAGTCGTGGCAAGAGGGAAAGATCGTACGTGATGCAGAAGGCCACGGAGAATGGACCCGACAAATTGCCCTCCAAGAGAACGTCCCTTACATCGACCTCAACAGTCGCGTCACCGACATCCTCGACGCCCTCGGCCCCGAAAAGGTCGAAACGATGTACCAAGGCAAAACCCATTTCCGCGCTCCCGGAGCACAACTTCACGCCGCCACCCTTGCCCTAGAACTCGCCAATCACCTAGACATACCAATCAAGCAATAGGAAACAGTGACTTCGCATTTCGTTGAATAAGCGCTCGAGACCTCGTTTATCTCCCTTTTGAATATCAACAAAAATGCTACTCCACAAAAAGCTCCCCATTTCCTACTTCCTCTTTGCTTTTCTCACTTCCACCGCATTCGGCTCGAATGGTGTCTTGAACGTCAAAGACTACGGAGCGCAGGGCGACGGTATCGCCATCGACAGCGACGCAATCAACGCGGCCATTGACGCCGCCGCTGAAAGCGGAGGCGGCACCGTGCTGCTGCCAGCGGGCGATTACCTGTCCTACACCCTCCGCCTCAAAAGTAATACCACTCTAAAGATCGACGCCGGAGCCACCTTGATCGCAGCCGAACCCACTTCTGAAAGAGGATACGATGCCCCCGAGCCCAATCCTTGGAATCAGTATCAGGATTTTGGACACTCCCACTTCCGCAATAGCCTCATCTGGGGCGAAGGCCTAGAAGGCGTATCGATCCTAGGCCCCGGTAAAATCTTCGGACGTGGACTGAGCCGCGGCAACGGTCCTCACGCTGCGCCCTACGGATCCCAGCCCCCACCCGCCATCGACGGACTTCTGCCCGACGTGCTGGCAGCCGACGGCGATTTCGAAATTCCCCATCGCCCTGACGTCGTTCCCGGTCCTTTCGGTCACCCGAACCAGCGCGACACTCTCGCCGCCGGAATCGCCAACAAGGCCATTGCCCTGCTAAACTGCCGCAACGTCACGATGCGTGACCTGAGCATTCTCCACGGTGGCCACTTCGCCATCATCACCACCGAAGTAGACAACCTCACCATCGACAATCTCCTCATCGACACCAATCGCGACGGCATCGACATCGACGCCTGCCAAAACGTCCGCATCTCAAACACTTCCGTCAACTCCCCCTGGGACGACGCCATCTGCCTCAAGTCCTCGCACGCTCTCGGCCGCCCTCGCACTACCGAAAACGTCACCATCACCAATTGCGCCGTCAGCGGCTACGACGAAGGCACCCTCTACGACGGCACCCGCAAACGCACTTGGAAAACGCGCGGCGGCCCGCACGGACGCATCAAGCTCGGCACCGAAGCAGGCGGCGGATTCAGGAATATCACGATTTCAAATACGACCTTCGACCACTGCCGCGGCCTTGCCTTCGAGCAGGTAGACGGCGGCGTGCTGGAAGATATCACCGTATCCAACATCACCATGCGGGACGTGCAAAACGCCCCTATATTCATTCGCCTCGGAGCCCGACTACGCAATCCCGACGCTACCGGACCGGGTACCGTATCCAGAATTCTTATCGACAACGTCACTGCTTGGAACGTCGCTCCCGAACATGGCATCATCATCGCCGGACTCTCAGGGCATCCCATCGAGGACGTCGTTCTCTCCAATTTACAATTTCACTACCGCGGCGGAGGCACTGCTCAGCAAGCCCAGCGAGTGGTTCCCGAATACGAACGCGACTATCCCGACCCTTATAATTTTGGCACCATGCCTTCCTGGGGCATGTTCGCCCGTCATGTGAAGAACCTCCAATTACGCGGCGTGGAGTTCCGGGCCCTCAGCTACGACGCCCGCCCCGCGATCCTGCTGGAAGACGTAGTAGGCGCCCGCTTCAGCGACCTTCAGCTTTCAGGTGACTACCATGAGAAATCTTGGTCTATGACCGACGTATCCAGTTTTCACGCACGCGACGCAAGCGGACTGGCAGATGGCCCTCAACTCTGAAATTCGCTCCAAGGTGGCGCGGCTTCTCCGAAGACGCTCTCAGCGTACACTTAACTCTCAAATCCTTTCTGGCAATCGCGTGACAAGCACGCTCCCACTGAATGGGAGCGACTAAAGCGTATATTTCCAGCCTTCTCTCGGCTCGGGAGATCGAATGTATTGGTCCGCCTCCGGTACGCCGATCGCCTTCATGTTTTCGCTGTCCCAGTGAATTGTCTTTCCTGTTTTGAGAGCGAGATTGCCGACCAAAACGCCCTCGTTCAAAGTGGCTCCATATTCGAAATCCGCGTTGGCGCGTCGACCCTCTCGGATCGCAGAAAAAAACTCCGAATAGTGACTGCCCTTGATACGCGGCAAGGTCTTCGGAGGGAGATTCCTACGAAAATCCTTCCAACGCTCCTGTGGCAGAACGATCGGGGCAGACTTAGCCCGCATGTCCGGAAAATAGAGAGCACCCTCCGTACCCACGAAATACATACCAGCGCTCTCCTTCAAGGGATCGCCCTCGGGCCAGTGAGGCAGGTTCTCCGGCAAGTGTGGTTGCCCGTCCTTTTCTCCGCTGTACCAACGCACCTTAACAGGACCACGCCCCGCCTTGGCAGCGTACTCGTAGTCGACTTTGCACCAGCGCGGCGTGCCGACATCCGACATGCGCGGATTGATTCCAGACACCGTTTTCGGAGCTCCCAATTCGAAACAGAACTCTAAGACGTCCCACATGTGCGCTCCGATGTCTCCCAAAGGACCATTGCCGAAATCCCACCATCCGCGCCAACTCTTGGGAAGATAAATGTTGTTGAAAGGGCGATACCTCGCTGGTCCCAGCCAGAGATCCCAAGAGACTCCATCCGGAATCGGTTCTTCAGGCGCGTCTTGTTCGTAAGTGTGAAAGTCGCTTTCGCGCGGGCGGTTCGTCCAAAGGTGAATGTCAGTCACTTCCCCGACCACTTCCGCATCGAGCCACTCCTTCAGCACCCGCAAGCCCGCGAAACTGTGCCCGTGCACGCCGAGCTGGGTGGTCACGCCGTACTTTTTTGCAGCGGCCCTCAGAATTCGGATCTGCTCGATAGTGTGAGCCATCGGCTTTTCCAAATAGATGTGGTATCCCCGCTGCATCGCCTCCATTGCGATTGGAAAATGAGTGTGGTCTGGCGTGGAAATACCCACCGCATCGATCCCATTTCCCAACTTGTCGAACATCACACGGAAATCGCGAAAGCGAGGGACGTCAGGAAACATTGAATACGTCTCCGCAGCGCGCCGCTCATCCACATCGCAATAGCCAACCGTGTTTTCGGTGCGGTTTCCTTGGGATGCATGCACCCCATGGCCGCCGACTCCCACATAGGCCACATTCAAGCGATCGCTCTTGCCAGGCTTGGCTGACAAGGAGGACACGTAGGGAAAACCGAGCAAACTGCCCGCATAGAGGGAGGTCTTAACAAAATTTCTTCTATTCATGGGGTAAGGGGTAACGACGACTCGAAGGAAAAATCAGTTCAACAACTCTGAGACGCTAATGCCAAACGAAATCATCGCTAGGGTAAAACCATTTCAAGGGCTCTCGAATCCATTGGAACTAGCCCGCAGTTCTCCACGCTCTAGATTCGGATGCCCGCACTCCTTCCAGCAAGGCCTCCACCTCCCTCAAGGTGGCGATCGAGGTATCCCCCGGAGTCGTCATCGACAAGGCCCCATGAGCAATCCCGTAATCGAGGGCGGTGGAAAGCTGCCCGAATTTCATTAAGCCGTAGATCAATCCGCTGGCAAAACCGTCTCCGCCCCCCACCCGGTCGAGAATCTCCAAATGCTGGAACTCTCGACTGTAAACGAACTCCCCGTCCTGCAAACCGATAGCCGCCCAATCGTTCACGCTGGCGCTGCGAACCTTGCGCAAAGTCATGACCAAAGCCTTAAGCTTGGGAAAGCGCTTGGCCACTGCTGGCGCGCTGGACCGGAACAAAGTCTCATCGCTCAGGGAGCTCCCCTCTGCGCCTTCGGCGAACTTCAGTCCCAAGCATTTTTCGAAATCGAATTGGCTTCCCAGCAAATAGTCGGATTGCCCAACGACCTTGCGCAGTACCGAACGCGTTTTATCGGCGTCAAAGCCCTCACGCTCCCAGAGCGAACTCCGGTAATTCAAGTCACAACTGACCATCGTGCCTGCCCTTTTCGCGGCCCGGCAAGCTTCCAAAGTCAGTTCAGCGGTCCTCGGCCCCAGGGCGGCGAAGATTCCTCCCACGTGCAACCAACGAACGCCCTGTTTTGCGAAAATATCGCGCCAGTCAATATCTCCTGGCCCCATCATCGATGCCGCAGAATGCCCGCGATCCGACACCCCAATCGCCCCCCGTAGTCCAAAACCGCGCTCAGTGAAGTTCAATCCGTTGCGGGCCGCCAAGCCCGTACCGTCGAAGGGTACCCAGCGAATAAAGCTCGTATCTACCCGCCCCTTCTCGATCAAACGCTCCAGCAGATGCCCAATCTCGTTGTCCACCAGAGACGTCACCACTGAGGTCTTCAGTCCGAAACAACGGCTCAAGCTGCGGCTCACATTGTATTCGCCGCCCCCTTCCCACACGTGAAAGCTTTCCGTCTCGCGAATGCGTTCGCAACCAGGGTCAAAACGAAGCATGACTTCACCTAACGATACACAGTCAAAGCGAAAATCCTTCTCTCCATTGGGGTGACTAGAGGGCATACTGCAAACAAATCGGTCTTGCCATAGGCGAAGTCAAGATCATACACGTGTTGGCCTATATCGGAGGTTTCGTTTTACCAAAGCTAAACGACTGGATCGTAGCTTCAGTGGGCCCGTCCTCCATCAACCAGCTCAACTAGAAGGAACTACATGATAAAAAAAAGCAGCCCCCCGATGGTTATTGCATGAGGCTGCTCAACCATTGTGCAAGAAACCTATCTGGTCCTCGAATCATTCGATCGAACTATCACCATATAAACAATTGAAAGAACTCACCGTCCCGACTCACATCCCCCTACGCGACAGTTCGAAATCTCTGCGTCAAAACCATCAACGCCAGTCGCCTTTCTACCCTGAAACCTTTCAAAACCCAAAAAATAACAATGAAAACTAACTCGTGTAAGGCTATCGCGCTCACAAGCCTCTTGGCACCTAGTCTCGCTGTGGCTGCCCTTTCCTCAAACGAATCCATCGCTACCGTCGAACTGACGAACCCCAGCGACTACCAACGCTCCGACGAGATCGTCTCATTCGACCTCTTCGACCTCGGCCTGCGAGAGAATGATCCGAGAGGCAATCAGCTCGTTGCCATGGAAGGAGACCTCTCCCTCCCCAGCCAATCTGTCGACGACGACGGCGACGGCTCATTCGACCGCTTCATAGTGGGACTCGATTTCACTCCCGGCCAAAGCCGAGAGATCGAAATCTTGGTCGCGCCGAAAGTAGCCAACGCAAACGCTTTCCCAAAACGCACCCAAGCCGAAATATCCCGCGCCGTCGGAGGTAAATGGGTGGGCCAAGTCTATGAAGGCGGCACCGGCTTCGAAAACGTGCAAAGCCTCACTCCGCCCGCCCAGCACAAGGATCATTCTCTCTTTATACGCTACGAAGGCCTAGGCATCGAATCCGACAAAGTTGCCTACCGCGTCTACTTAGACAGGCGCAACGGCTTCGACATTTTCAGCAAAACCAAGCACGAACTGGCATTGCACAACATCGGACAAGACGGCTTCGAGTCCTACCACCACCTCGCCGACTGGGGCATGGATACCTTAAAAGTGGGCCAATCCCTCGGCACCGGAGGTTACGGACACTGGAATGGCAAGAGCGTGGACATTGTCTCCGCGGTCGACGGCTGGGACGCAACGATCAAGGAAAACGCACACCTGCAGTCCTCGTTCAATATCAAGTACAAGGGCTGGGAAATCGCCGGTAAGAAGGTCGATCTCGACGCCACCCTCTCCATGCAAGCCGGCAGCCACCTCGTGCATGTAGATCTTGAATACAGTGAGGTCCCCGGTCCCATCGCCATCGGACTGGTCAAGCACGCCGGAACAGAGCTCATCGAAGGCGACCGCGACATCTCCAACTTCGGAGCTTGGACCTACATCGCCAGCTGGGGCAAGCAAAGCCTCAACGACGACTACCTCGGCATGGCCGTCTTTTTCCGCAAAGGCAGCTTGGAGAAAATCACGCAAGACGACTCCAATTACGTCGCCGTCGTGGAAACCGGCAACACCGGCTACGATTACTACTTCTGCTCCACCTGGGAGAAGGAGCCCAACGGCATCGGTTCGAAGGAAGCCTTTGTCGCTTACCTCGACCGCCAAATGGAAAAGCTCACCCTTCCCGTACGTAGGGAAGTCGTCACTACGCTCGACCTAGCAAACAAGCAAGGCCCCCTCACCGCTGAGCGGGCCCTAGGCTACAGCGTGCAAATGTCGGAATCCGAAATGAAGCGCCTCGGTTATGGACTGGCCCTCAATCAATACGACCCCGACCGCGAAGGAATCGCCAAATGGACCTACACCACCGGTCTCCTCATGCAGGCCATCGACGACACAGCAGCCGCCACCCAACGCGCCGATCTTCGCAGCTACGCCGACAAGGTCATGAACTCCTACGTCGAAGAAGACGGCACCATCACCGGATACAACGCCAAGAGCTTCAACATCGACATGATCAACTCCGGCAAGTTCCTGCTTCGCCTCTGGGAACGCAGCAAAGACGAAAAGTACAAGATCGCCTCCGAGCACCTCCGCGCCCAGCTCGCAGACCACCCTCGCACCTCCGAAGGCGCCTTCTGGCACAAGCAGATCTATCCCAACCAACTTTGGCTCGAC
This sequence comes from Pelagicoccus enzymogenes, assembly GCF_014803405.1. Taxonomy (NCBI): domain Bacteria; kingdom Pseudomonadati; phylum Verrucomicrobiota; class Opitutia; order Puniceicoccales; family Pelagicoccaceae; genus Pelagicoccus; species Pelagicoccus enzymogenes. Next base: position 114,115 of record NZ_JACYFG010000007.1, on the reverse strand, counting down.
GGCGTCTACATGGGCATGCCCTTCCTCGCCCACTACAGCCAACTGTTCGAAGACGGCTCCGAAGCGAAAACCGCCGTGCACGAGTTCGAAATCGCCCGCAAACACATGCGCGACTCGAAGACCGGCCTCTATTACCACGGCTGGGACGAGTCCCGCGAACAAAGCTGGGCCGACAAGAAGACCGGCCTGTCCGCCGAGTTTTGGGCCCGCGGCTACGGCTGGTACACCATGGCGCTCGTAGACGTCATGGACTTCCTGCCCGAATCGCAAAAAGATCTGAGAAAAACCATGATCAAGCTCATGGTAGAGGTCGCCGATTCCCTGGTCGGTGTCCAAGATCCAGATACAGGCACCTGGTACCAAGTGCTCGACAAGCCCGAGCATCCGGCCAACTACACGGAATCATCCTCCAGCTCCATGTTCGTCTACTTCATGGCCAAGGCCATCAACGAAGGGTATTTGTCCGACAAATACAAAGATGCTGTCATCAAAGGCTACCAAGGAATGGTCAACGAATTCATCACCTTCCACGCAGACGGCTCCCTCAGCCTTAAAGATGTCTGCAAGGTCGCCGGCCTCGGCTTCGGTCGCGACGGCAGCTTCGACTATTACATGAAAGAGGACATCGTCGACAACGGCCCACATGGAGTCGGCCCCTTCATCCTCGCTGGAGTAGAAGTCAGCAAACTCCTCAAGTAGAGCAAGACGCACACTTTCCAAAAAACAAAGGGATGCCTCGCGGCATCCCGTTTTTCGTAGGGCTGGCGCTCGCGCTACGCCACAGAAACCTAATCGCAGCCCCTAGCTGCAACGCGGCATGCCGCAAGCGGCAGCCCTACAAACAATCGAAAGCATCACCAACGAAATCCATAGTCTTCGTGAACGAACCACTTTTCGGATACAAGCCGAGCAAGGTGGCGCGGCTTCTCCGAGTACGCACCTCAACCCAAGCATTAGCCGACGCCCGCACAACAGGATCTACTCCCTACGACCGCTGGCTGAAGCTCAGCGCTACGACGCATGCGACGTTCGACCCGTGACAGGACACTAGTGCAGCGTATGCAGATTGTTCGCTGGAACCGTATAGTCCACAAACTCGTTGGGATCGGTTCCGTTCAGAAACTCCTCCAAGTTCGTGTATCCATCTAGATCGGCGTCCTGCGCTCCGTCGCGACGGTAATTGGGCCGCAAGCCATGCGCTTCCTCCCACGAGTCGGGCATCCCGTCGCCGTCAACATCCTTGTCAGCGAGTGTGGCCCCCTCGGCGGGCGGGGGAAAGTTCGCATCCTCCCACATTTCGTAGAGCTCCATGTTGTCGTTCTCGTTTCCGTACGGCTTCCACTTTCCACCTTTCAGGTGCGGCAGCTTGCTTTCGCGGGATTTGAACCTCTCGATGAAGTGCAAATCCGTGCTGTCCCGGTTTGGAAGGTAGGCGCCGGCAATCGGGGTGAGAAGCGCTACCAATTCCAGGGGATCGGTCTTCGTGACCGGCATCACCGTATGCCCCGATTCCAGAAAGGCGCTCCGATAGTCCGATGCGAAAGGTTCGACCTCATCGCCATGTTCGACCCAGTTTTCCGCGAGAAAAGCCGTGTCGTTGGAGTTAAAACTGTAGCGATTCGGATTCCCTGGAATATCGATGATGTAATTCCCCACCATATTGAAGCGGCTGTGCGGGCGTAGCGAATGGCCGCTGCGCATGTTAGCCATTACATTGTGTCTCCAGTCCACCAATACGCAGTCGATTTCCGGCGAGCGGCTGAGTGTGTTATAAAATAGGTTGTGGTGAAACGTTCCATAGCCTCCGACTTCAGGCCCGTAGGGATGATCGCCCAAACCGGCCAAGCCCGGACCGAGCAGGCAATATTGGATGCTGAAACCGTAGAAGGAGGACTCTCCCCCAATCATGCGTAGCAGCTCGTCGCTGGCGTATGCGAAGCTGCAATGGTCGAAAATGATATTCTCCAGTCGACCGCGGGTACTCATGCCATCCTTGACCATGGGAGGCCGCAGACGAAAACGCATGCCGCGCATGATGATATTGCTGGCCGCCATGCAAAGACGTCCGTTGATTTCCACTCCTTCACCTGGAGCCGTGTAGCCTATCAGCGTCAAGTCTCCCTGGGTGATCCAAGTATCGTCCGGCAAATCGATTTGCCCGCTCACGGCGAAAAGCACCGTCCTCGCGCCTTGCGTTTCCAACGCTTCCTTGAGGCTTCCAGGGCCGTCGGGGTTCGTGTTCGTAACGTAAATCACTTGCCCGCCCCGACCTCCTGTCGCCAGGGCTCCAAACCCTTCGGCTCCTGGGAATGCCGGAATGAAATCGGCTGGCACTTGTCGTGGACCTCCGGATACAATCAGCCAAAAGAAGGGATCGTGTTCAAAGCGTGTCGGAGCGGAACGCGGAAAATCTCGGATGTAGAGATAGAGTCCCTCCGTGATCTTTGCCCCATAGTTACCGAGTTCGGGAGCAGCCAGCGTCTGGGCGCCATAGGGCTTGAACGCTTCGACCAGAGCCTCGATTGTCTCCACGACATTCTGCCTCACCTCGCTTAATGGCGTCGTCGGAAGGTATTTTTCCGCCAGTTTCACGAAGCGTTCGTCCATCAGGTGGCGCTTGTTGGAAGGCGCTTCCCGTCGTTCTTGCAGGAGAGCCTCGAAGGCAGCCAGAGCGTCGGGGTCATCCGTGCCCCCGTAAAAAGTCCGGTTCCAAGCCGAGTCCCGTCCGTTGCCCAACATCACGGGATCCTTCTGCTGCGGACCGCCCGAGGGAAGCGAGGTGAACTCCTTCCAATCCGTCTGGTACTCGAGCACGATGGCAGGATGGTCCAATAAGGTGCCCTGCAGCAATTCGACACGTACCGAGCGTCCATCGCCAAACCGCCGGAAACGCGCATCCGCCAATCGGGAGCGCAGCGCCCTTTCTACCGCCGGTTCCTCCAGGCGTGGCAAGTACTCTGGGTCCAGCAAGGCGCGTTCGATCAATGGTGACTTGCGGATTTCCTCAAATACCCCTTCCGCAAGGGGATACCGTTCTTCTAGAGTGTTCGCGCCAAGCACTGACAAGGAAACTCCTAACGCAGCAATTCCGAGAATGCTTTTGTATTTCATACTATTTCAGTTTCTAACCTTATTTCATTAAAGGCACCCAAACCGTCACGGCAAAACGCAAATGTCAATCAACGAACTGCTTTAGGGCGGATCGTCGATCGTCGGCGCCAGCCCTACGCCATTTCTTTTACTGCTCGCGCCAGCTCAACTCTCCATCGATGACTTGGGAGCCGATCCGTACGTTCTCGAACTCAAGATCCACCGCGTTCTCAACGATAAAGGGTGTATCCGCGCTTTCGATACGAATATTTCGAAACTGCACATCCCGCAACGGGGAAGCCGCCGGGGCGTGAGCTTCGAAGACCACCTTGACCTCTTCCACTGACATGTCCTCGAAAACGATATCCCGGTAGGTCGCCGGAAAGTTGCCCCCTAGCTTGCTCGGATAGTTCAACTGGAACCAGAAGAGGGTATCGAAGGAGCCCACCTCGAAATTGCGTAAACGAATCTTCTCCACCAAGCCGCCGCGGTCCAGATTCGACTTGAAGCGGAAGGCGGACATGCCGCTGCGCAGAATGTTGTCGGTGAAGTAGACATGGCTGATCCCGCCCGACATTTCGCTCCCCAGCCCGATACCGTCCTCACCGCCGAGGTCGTTGTTGCGAACTACGATATGGGTGCTGGGAATGCCGATTGTGCGACCATCCAGGTCCCGGCCGGACTTGATCACCACCGAGTCGTCTCCCGTGCGAAATACGTTTCCTTCCACCAGCACTAGGGAGCTGGACTCCACGTCGATGCCGTCGTTGTTCGGGAAATGGCTGTCGATGCGCAGATCCCGCACCGTGGCATGCTGCACGTACACCAAGTGGTTCACCCAGAACGGCGAGTTGATTACCTTGTATCCAGAAAGCAGAACACGCTTGCCTCCGAAAATCTGCACCGATGGCGGACGGAGATGGGTACCCGCTCCAAATTGACGCTGCTCCACGGGCACCCCCTCGAAGCCCATCTTGCGCAAGCGATGGAAATCGGGTTCCGCCTTGGGGTGCCACGCGAGGAATTCGCTCTCCGCGTTGCCGTCTATCGTTCCCTCTCCCGTAATCGCCACGTCCTCCACATCGCGACCGTAGATCAGCGGGGAATAAGTGAACACCTCCGTTCCCTCCCAACGCGTCTTCACCACCGGTAAGAAGCTCTCCGCCCTGCCGGAAAATCGCAGCAGCGCCCCCTCGGACAAGTGCAAGTCGATCCGGCTCTGCAGGTGGATCGGCCCATCGCACCACCACTCGCCAGCCGGGATGACCACCTGTCCCCCTCCCTTTTTCGCCTGGGCGGCGATGGCGCTCATGATCGCCTTCCTCGAATCGGCTGGAGCCGGCTCGGCCCCAAACGCCTCGATCGAGACGCTGCGCTGCGGAATGTCAGGCAGCTCGATGGTTTCCACAATCGATTCGGCGACCGACCAACTCGCTGGCGCGTCGACAGATAATTCGGTGGAGGCCCATAGGCCAAAAGGTGCTAGAAGGCAAAATGCCAAGGATGAGGAGTGTTTGATCACAAAGTTCATATCAATTGGGGTAGCTGCTGGGGAACAGAGTTTTCGCCAGCGGAGTAATAGGAGCTGTAACCAAAAACCCAGCACGCCCCCCTGTCAACGAACCGGGGAAACTCAAAGCGCGTTTCTTAAAGGAAACCACCCAATCTCCAATCCGGTAACCATACGGTAAGGTTCCCTGCGCTATAAAGTCGGTTGCTAGCATGGAAAAGGACTCACCTTCTAAAGTAAGCCATTCGATCGTGGCAGGGGTGACCCTTGCCGCTTCCCTCGCATGGACCGGTTGCACGACCCAATCCTATCGAAAACGGGCCGACAAAGCGGCCTACCAAGTCGTCTCTCAAGTCGAGGAGCAGATTTTCGGAACGCCATCGGATTTTTCAATTGAAACCGAATACTCGAACCGCAACCCGAAACAAATCCGGATCGAGGAAATCTTTGCGGACCGCAGCGTTGAGGGACAGCTAAACCTCAGCTTGAGCGACGCCCTCGCGATTGCCACCCGAAGCAGTCGCCAGTACCAAAACGAAAAAGAGCGTCTCTACCTCACCGCCTTGAGCCTCACCGGGCAACGCCACGCCTTCCGACCGCAGTTCTTTGCTCGCAGCTCAGCTCGTCGCATTATCAGCGCCGACGGCGAAGAAACCGATTCGATCGGCACCGACGTGGGAGTCGGACTACTGCTGGCGACCGGAGCGGACCTGAGCCTGAATATAGCCAACGACATCCTGCGCTTCGTTTCCAACCCTTCCAGCGAATCCCTCTCCTCCGCCTTGAGCTTCAGCATCTCCCAACCGCTGCTAAGGGGAGCTGGGAAGAAGGTCGCAGCCGAGCGTCTCACCCAAGCCCAACGCGATGTCATCTACTCCGTGCGGAACTTCGCCCATTTCGAGAACGAGTTCGCCGTGTCCGTGGTGATGGACTACTTCCGCCTCCTCCAGCGCAAGGATACCGTCTACAACGAATACAAGAACTACCAGTCTCGCATCAAGTCGACCGAGTACCTGAAAGCCCGATCCGTAGACCGAGCCAAAGCGCTCGACGTCAACCGAGCCGAGCAATCCGAGCTGTCCGCCCGCAATCGCTACATCAACTCCATCGTCGCCTACCGCAACTCGCTCGACCGATTCAAGATCACTCTCGGCCTTCCCCAAACAGTGGAGATCCGCCTGCAGGACTCCGAAATGGAATCCTTGAAGGAAAAGGGCCTCATCTTGCATAAGCTCGATGCCCAACTCGGCTACCAACTCGCCACCGAGCACCGTCTTCCATTGCTCAACGAAATCGACCAGTTCGAGGACGTAAAGCGCCGCACCCTTATCGCGGCCGACCAGCTGAAACCGGGACTCGGCTTCTCTGCGAGCGCTACGGTCGACAGCCTCGACGACAATCGATACGACGAATTCGACTTCGATCGCGTGCGCCGCGATGTCGGGCTAACGCTCGACCTCCCTCTCAACAAGCTGTCCCAACGGAACAACTACAGGAGCGCTTTGATTGGCTTCGAGTCGGAAATCCGTTCCTTTAGCCTCACGCTCGACCAGCTGCGTTCGCAAATCGAGGAAAGCTTCCAAAACCTGGAACGTCTCCGCCAAAACTACGAGATCCAGTCCAATGCAGTTGTCCTAGCAGAAAAAAGCGTGCTCGGCGCCCAGCTTTCCATCGAGGCGGGCGAAGGGATTTACCGCGACCTAGAGGATGCCCAAGACAACCTCATCTCCGCTCAAAACGCCCAAACTGGAGCCATCGTCGACTACCTGGAAGCTCGCCTTGGTCTCCTCATCTTCATCGGTATCATCGACACGGATACCGATCGCTTCTGGTTGACGGAAGCAAGCAAAGTCGACCTGTCCGCCCTCGACTCCGAAGCGTCTCTTTCCAAAACAGTCCAGAGCGACGGATCCGTCATCACACCAGACCAACTTTTCAATCTTTAGCCATGACCAACACACCCAAGGACGCCGACAAGCCCCGACTCCCCGCCAAGCTCAGGGAACTCGCCCTCAAGAGCCGCGCCTTCCTCGCGGGAAGCTACAAACGCCGCCCCATCGTCACTTCCCTCTCCGCAGCAGTCGTAGTCAGCCTGCTCTTCATCGCACTTTTCGGCGGAGGCTCCGACGAAGACGCTTTCAACTACCACGAGGTCACTCGATCCGACTTTCTAGTGAGCATCGTGGAAGGCGGTTCGCTGCAAGCGGTCAAGGAGGTCACCGTCCGCAACGAGGTCGACGGCACCTCCCGTATCATCTACATCATCCCGGAAGGCACCTACGTCAAGAAAGGCGACCTCATCGTACAACTCGATACCGCCGAGGCGGAGAAGGACCTAAACGAGCAGCTGCTTCGCTACGAGGACGACAAGGCCGACGTCATCAAGTCCAAAACCGACGTAACCATCACCCGCAGCGAAGTCGAAAGCGATATCCGCTCGGCAGAGCTCGCCGTAAAGTTCGCGGAGATGGACCTGCAAAAGTTCGAGCAAATCGAAAAGGAGCAGGAGATGCGCAACGCCCAAATCGAAGTGTTCACTGCGGAGGAATCCCTCAAGCTAGCTGAAGAAAAACTCGATTGGTCGGAGAAGCTCACCGAGGAAGGCTTCGAAACCAAAGGCAATCTCGATCGCGACAAGCTAGCCGTCACTAAACAGTCGCTAAGCCTGGAAAAGGCCAAGAGCGTGAAAAAGATGCTCTCAGACTACGACCTCGCGAAGTTGGAAGCTGAATACAGATCAAAGTTGGAGGAGGCAAAGGAGGAGCTCGAGCGAGTCAAGACTCAGGGCAACAGCAAGATCCTGCAAAACCAAGCCAACTACGAAAAAGCGGAACGTAAGCTCAACTTGAGCGAAGCGAAGCTGAAAAAGATGCAGGAGCAAATGGAGTCCACAAACATCAAGGCGCCTCAAGACGGCTTGATCGTCTACGCCAAGCCGCGCAGTCGCTACAGCCGAGAGTCCATCATCGAAGAAGGGGCTGAGATCCGCCAACGCCAATCGATCGTAACGATTCCCGACACCTCGAGCATGAAGGTAGTGGTCAAGGTTCACGAATCCCATGTCAACCAACTCAAGATCGGACAAACAGCCTTCATCGTTCTGGACTCCATGCCAGACAGCCGCTTCCGCGGACGCGTCACCAAAATTGCAATACTACCCGACCAGCAAAGCTCCTTCGGCAATTCTAACTTGAAGGTTTACGACACGGAAATCGTGATCGAGGACAAGCTGCCGGACGTGAAGCCCGGCGTATCAGCCAAAGCCGAGATCGTTATCACCAATCTACAGGATGTAATCACCGTTCCAATACAATGCGTGACCACTATCAAAGGACAGCAAGTCTGCTTCGTAAAAGGCATCGGAGGGCCAAAACCAGTAGAGGTTGAGATCGGCCTCTTCAACAACAAGTACATCGAAATCGTTTCCGGCCTTGAGGAAGGCGACCGCGTCCTGCTCTCGCCTCCGATGGATGGATCCATCGACTTGGGAGGAGCGATCATCCAAAAGGACGAGGAAGTCGACCTCGAGGCGAACGAGACAGCCGCGCCAGTCGAGAATCCTCGTCCCGTCAATCGCGAACGCCCCTCCAACGCGCCTCGTCCAGAGCGCAAACCATCTGGCCCAAGACAAGACACCTAGCCCGTCACAGGCATGATTTCAGAACCTAAAACCATAATCGAGATTCGAGATATCGAAAAGATATTTCAAGTGGGCGAAGTGCAGGTGCGCGCCTTGAGAGGCGTCAATATCGCTATCGAAGAGGGATCCTACGTCGCAATCATGGGACCTTCCGGTTCCGGCAAGTCAACCATGCTCAACATCCTCGGCTGCCTCGACCGCCCCACCTCCGGGCAATACTTCCTCGGCGGAGAAGACGTCTCCGTCATGGACGACGATACGCTCTCCACCATCCGAGGCAAGCGGCTCGGCTTCATATTCCAGTCCTACAACCTCATCGCCCAGCTCACCGTCATCGAAAACATCCAAGTTCCCCTGCTCTACCAAGGCGTCGACCTCAAGGAACACGAACAACGCTGCATCGAACTGGCGGAGCTCGTCGGGCTGGGAGAACGCCTCGACCATCGCCCCACCCAACTTTCCGGCGGACAGCAACAACGCGTCGCCATCGCCCGCTCCCTCGTCAACGACCCGCTCATGATCCTGGCCGACGAACCGACTGGTAACCTCGACTCCAAGACCGGCGCCGAGGTCCTCGAGCTGCTCGACAAGCTCAACGACCAGGGCAAGACCATTGTGATGGTCACCCACGACGACGACATTGCCTTCCGCGCCGACCGCGTCATCCGCATGAAAGACGGACTCGTCGACAGCGATATCCGCAACGACAAAAAGATCCGCCCATGAACCAGGCGAAGCTCAACCAAAACCGCATCGTCACCTCCGTGCTGCTCGGCATCAAGAGCCTCATGCTGCACAAGCTGCGTTCTGGCCTGACCATGCTCGGCATGATCTTTGGAGTCTGCTCGGTCATCGCCATGCTCGCCATCGGCGAAGGAGCCTCCCACGAAGCCCAAGAACGCATCAAGCGCCTTGGCTCCACCAACATAATCATCAACAGCGTCAAGCCCCCCGAGCAGCAAGACTCCGGTTCGAGCGGCGAAACCTTCGCCAGCGCCTACGGCCTCACTTACGACGACGCGTCCCGTCTGCAATACACCATACCCAACGTGGAAAGCGTTCTGCCCATGCGCATCATGCGCGACAACGTACGCTTCAGCCAGAACCAGGAACCTTGCCAAGTCATCGGCACCCACCCCCAATACGCGAGCTTGCAGAAAGTCGAACTCGTATCAGGGCGCTTCCTCGCGGCCATCGACGAGAAGCATCAACGCAATGTCTGCGTCATCACCTCCGGATTGGCTAGACGGCTTTTTACCTATCAAGACCCCATAGAATCCACGATCCGGATACAAGACGTCTACTATCAAGTCGTTGGCATCATCAACGAAACCGGCACTGCCGAACAACGCCCGCAAAAGGGAGAGATGGAAGGTGAGGCCTTGGACAACAACGTCTATATTCCCCTTTCCACCGCTCGATCCCGCTTCGGCGAAACCATCGTCCGCAGCAACTCGGGAGGATTCAGCGCCGAGACCGTTGAGCTACACCGCATCATCGTCAAAATGGCTAACACCGAAGCCGTCATCGCCGCCGAGCAACAGATTTCTAGCCTAATCCGCCGCTTCCACGAGCAAAACGACTTCGAGCTGATCGTCCCCCTTCAACTCCTGCGCGAGGCCGAAGCCACCAAACGCATGTTCAGCATCGTACTCGGATCCATCGCCGCCATCTCGCTCATCGTCGGAGGTATCGGCATCATGAATATCATGCTCGCAACCGTCACCGAACGTACACGCGAGATCGGCCTACGGCGCGCCCTCGGCGCCAAGAAGCAGGACATCGTTTCCCAGTTTCTCATCGAAACCGTGGTGCTGTCGATCGGAGGCGGATTGGTCGGTGTCGTGCTTGGTATCATGGTACCTCTGCTCGTATCCATTTCCACAGACATGATCACCATCATAACGCCTTGGTCCGTGATCCTTGCCTTTGGCATTTCCGGACTGACCGGCATCGCATTTGGAATCTACCCCGCCTCGCAAGCAGCTGAGCTCGACCCCATAGAAGCCCTCCGCCACGAGTAGCCGCCGTAGCGCTGAGCTTCAGCCAGCGACCGCGCTGCAGACCCCAAGAGGGATCTCAACGATCTCAAACCAGCAACTTCGCAAAGAAAACATCTTGTGGGAAGCGACCTTGCGTCGCGATTGGAGACCGCTTGATCGCGACGCAAGGTCGCTTCCTACGGAAGGGCTTAGCATGCAAGGAACGACAAAGACAGGACCTCTGGCCCCCGGTGAAAGAACACTTAACATGCTAACTAACCCGATCTCACCCCCCAAAAAAAGTATCATCCCAAGGCAGTGTAGACTGCTGTTTGTTGATTAAAAGTGTAGGGCTGCCGCTTGCGGCACGCCGCGTTGCAGGAGGCCCATATAAATCGCGTGATAACCCAACCCAATCTCACCCCCAAAAAAAAGAGACGCAAGGGTCCCCACCCTCACGCCTCTTCGAACTCCGTACTACAAAAAGGTTTTCTAAAATGTATTTCCGGCTGCCAGCCAGTTGAGGTAGTCCTCTAAATGGGTATAGCCATCTCCGTCAGGATCTTCGGCTCCATCCTTCCCGTCGCGAGGATCCAATCCCTTGCGAGCTTCCCACTGGTCAGGCAGTCCATCCCGATCCGTATCCCAATTTTCAGGACGGTGGACTACCGGATAGTCCTCCCATCCTCCCACGTCCGTTTGCGAATCCGGCAAACCGGGCAAACCAGAGCGGCTGCCCACAAAAGTCGTGGTCCCAGTGCGCACCTCTTGGATGACTCTTTTGTCGTGATCATCCAACATCGGCACATTGCAGCCAACGTCCGCGAGCACGTTTTCATAAGCTTCTTCAGCGCTATGGGTTGTCACGTAGGATTCAAAAAACGGTTGCTCCACCGTAACTGGCCAAGGCTGCTTGCCTCTCACCCGCATTCCTTCATAGCCGCTGGCGGGACCTTCCGGCCCAACCACACCTTCCATTACGTTTCCAGAAACATAGTACTGCTGCGGACCGAAAGATGGATTTTCGTATTGCGGATTCAAATACGTCATCACCTCCGAAGCCGGCCCCGGCTTGTAATAGTTGTTTACGAAATTCACTTCGCGGGCGCCCCCGTCCGTCGTCCGGTTCCGCCAGTTGTATACCACCATATTACGAATATCCAACCGCCCCGCGTGGCGATTCGCCTGGTCAATGGCTCCCGCGAGCGACCAGTTCCGTCCAGCGTTGTGGGCCAAGAGGCTGTGGTGAAAACTTCCCACGTTTCCGCTTATCGATCCCGCATAGCCATGTCCCTTGTTCTCGCCGTATTTGCGGTGGCCCGCCACGTTCAAAGCCTCGGAAATCAAGTTTCGTTGGAAGGTGATGTTCTTGGCCCCGCGCGAGCTGAAGGCTTCGTCGATACTCCACGAGATCGAGCAGTGATCGACAATGCTGTGATCGCCACTCGCCAGCCCCATGCCGTCCATCGTTTCGCCCGCTAGATCGCCCATACGCAGACGGATGAAACGCACGATCGTATCGCGGCTTCCAATTCCGCCAAAGGTATAGTTTCGAATGCAAATCCCCTTTCCGGGAGCCGTTTGGCCCGCGATCGTAAGAAACTCGTTTTCTTCGCCGAAAACGAGTTTCGACTCCAGAGATATAAGTCCCGATACGTCGAATACCACGGTGCGCGGACCGGTGGCTTCCACCGCAGCTCGCAAGGATCCGGGACCCGAGTCATTCAAATTGGTCACGTGCAGGACCCTTCCCCCGCGACCGCCAATAGCGAATCGGCCGTATCCTTCCGCAGTCGGAAACGCCAAATGACGCACCCTAAAACGCCAAATGTCCCCCCGCGTCACGTTCCCGTGCGGGTCGATCGAATCGACCCTCCAAGCGTAATGCAGCAGCGAATTGTTCGGCTCGATAGGGACCTCCACCGCGCGCCCTTGGGGCACGGAGTTCCAGAAGCTGTCAGAGTGCTTCTCGGCCGCGGCGACCCGCCGTACCGCCTCCTCCGCATCCCGGTCCGAGGCGAAGAACACGTTTTGCGTTACGGCAGAGTCAGCCGGAGTCCAACTCAATCGAACGCGACCACGATCGCCGTCAGCATGCCGTTCGTAGTTAGCTGGCGAGGGTTTCAAGGCCCGATGCTTCGGATCCGTGTCATCGATCGCGAAACCATTAAGCACCACCGGGTCGGTGCCGTCCGCAACAATCTGAATCGTTACCGCCTTGCCACGCTTCGCTTCGAATCTGACAAAGGCGCTGGCCAGATCTTCGTTGCTTTCAGCTTGAGCGGCAGGCGTGACCCTTGCAAGCGGCACCCCATCTACGAGAACTGAATACGCTCCCTCTAGCTTCGTTCCTATACTGCCGTGAAAGCTGGTGAAGGTATGCGTTCCCGCGGGTAGCCCGCGTAGTTCCAAAGTCATTACAGACGGTTCACCCCCAGCGACAACAGCCGCATCCGCGCCCAAGGTAAGCCCCGTCACAATCAATGCCTTGCTTCCTTCGAAGCGGAGTTCGCCGCCTCGCTTGTCCGCGGTTAAACGAACCGTCACACCATCGAAACTTCGACTCGCCGCGGCACCCGATGCCTGCCAGTTGGTCCAATGCTCGGTCTCCATGTCGTTACGAGCCTGGGCATTCAAGTCGACTCGCAGAGGCGCCATTCCTTCGGCCTCTAGGCATGATCCGCTCATGATAGCGAAGGCCATCAAGACGCGTAAGCAGGGTTTGGGGTAATTCATCACAGATAAAAATGAGATCGTGGATCGGACCGCCCTAAAACAGCCCGTCCAGTTTTTGAATACAGTTGATCTAAAGTAACAATTGACGGTGCTATTCCTTCCGCTCCCTTTCCGCGAGGTGACGCAAAGTGCGGCTGGCCTCTTCCCGTACCCTTCGGGAACCGTCATTCTTTTCCACGTAACGGAGCCAATCTTCCAATTCCGGATCCGGCAGAAAGCCAGACATGGCATCCAGCGCTTGTCGCCTGACACGGTAGTTCAAGTGTTCAGCCGTTACCTTCAATAGCGTCGGCGCAAGCTCAGGAGTGGTCACCCCGTCCAAAAGTTCCAGGATGTCTTCCTGCACGCGCGGATCATCGGTAGCGTGAAAAGCAGTGATGGTTGCTCGCACGACATCGTCGTCCAAGCCCTCCGCCCGGCGAAGCACCCTCAAGGCTGCAAGCTTAGGCTCGGCATCCAGGCTTTCGTCGAAGATGCTCCTGCGTGCCCGATCAATATGGTCAGGAGTGGCCGGCATGAAGCCTCGAACCGCCATCGTCCAGCGCATTTCCTCCACGTCGCTTTCTAGATAACCTGCTGAATTGTCATGATACTTAGAATACAGCGGATCAGCTTCCGATCGGCCATTCGAATCACCGTAACTCCCAGTACGAGCTGGGTAACCGCTACCTTGCAAATAGGCCAGTTCGCGCTCGAGTTCCTCGATCCTTTCCAGGTGCGCCGCATCGCCGGCCTCCGCCACCATGAAACGATCGTAGACGCTGAGTCCCACCGCTAGCAACGAGCAGAGCAAAGCGGATAACGAGAGCATGACTATGGATCTTTCTTTCATAGAAAACCGATTTTAGAGGCTCATGCTAGCACGCCGATCCTTATCGGAAGGTTACCGGTCGAAAACATCATCAGTTTTCCTGCAAACCACAAAAAACCTGTTGCGAATCGGCTTTCCTCCCTTTGGTTTTCAGGCCTGCGATCACGGCCCCAATGAAGCTACTCCTTGTTGAAGATTCCAAACGATTGAGAGATTCCCTCGCACTCGGCTTGCGTAAGTCCGGCTACGTAGTCGATCTCACGGGAGACGGCTCAGAGGGCTGCTGGATGGCCCTGAACGACGACTATGACGTGATCGTTCTCGATATCATGCTCCCTGGAATGGACGGCCTGAGTATCCTCTCAAAGCTAAGGGAGAAACAGGTGAACAGCTGCGTTCTCATGCTCACCGCTCGCGACAAAGTAGAAAACCGCGTCGAGGGATTGAGCAAGGGCGCGGACGACTACCTCGTAAAACCCTTCGCGATGGACGAACTGCTCGCGCGGATCGACGCGCTTTGCCGACGCAGCTACAACGTACGAGGATCCAAGATCAGCTTCGGAGCGCTCAGCCTCGACCTATCCAAACGAAGCGTATCTGTCGACGGCTCAGAGCTCACCCTCAAGCCGAGGGAGTATCGTATCCTTGAATACATTGCTATGCGCTCCGGGGAAATCGTATCCAAAACCGATATCGAATCCCGCATCTACGACGACAATGCGGAGCTACGCAGCAACGTCGTGGAATCAGCCATCTCGTCTATACGCAGAAAGTTCGACGCAGTAGGCTATCCTTGCCCAATCGAGACGCGACGCGGGCTCGGATACACGATTGAGAACGCTTGATGTGAATACCATTCGGGCAAAACTGGCGATCGGCCTCACCCTCTGCTTCGCAACCCTACTCGCCCTCTCCGGATACGCCGTTTACTACAGCGCAGAAAAGGGAGCCTACCAGCGGATCGAAGAAAAGCTGCAGATCGACGCCTACTCCATCATGTCGGCGACCTACCTCAAGGAGGACGAGAAGGTGGAGCTCCACTTCACGGTCAGCCTTCTCAGACAGTTCAGCGTCGAGGTACAAAGCGCCTACTACCAGATTTGGGAAAACGGCGACACTACGATCAAGAAATCCGAGTCACTCCGGCGCAAGAGCCTGCCCAAGCCCGCACAAGTGACCCGCGAAGCGGTTTTTTGGAACTTTAGCCTAGAAGAAGGCCGCCTCTGTCGAGCGGTGGCGATCCGCTACGGTCCCAAGGAACGCGGACGCGACCGCTACACGAAAGGAAAAGAGGAGTCCCTCGTTCTGGTTGTCGCCCAAAACATCGAAGAAGAGCGGGCCGCCTTGGCCAGCCTCCGAAACAACCTGATCGGCGTCACCCTGCTCATTCTCATCGTCACTCCCATCCTGGTGACTTTGGTCCTGCGACAAGGCCTCTCGTCTCTCGCTCTGCTCGCCAGCAAAACGGGACGCATCGAGTCCCATAATCTCTCGCAGCGATTCTCGGTGGATAGCCTGCCCGGCGAGCTCAAGCCGATCGCCACCCAACTCAATCAGCTCCTCGACCGACTGAGCGTTTCCTTCGAACGGGAACGCACCTTCAGCGCCGACGTTGCCCACGAGCTGAGAACCCCCATCGCGGAGCTGCGCAACATCGCAGAGGTAGGCTTGAAGTGGAAAGACCCCGAGTCTGCGGAGGACTACCAAGCAGCCATCGAAATTGCCACCCAGATGGAACGGATCGTAAACCAGCTTTTCGAGTTGATGCGTTGCGAGAGCGATCAACTCGTTGTATCGAGCAAGGAAATACAGCTTTCGGAATTCATCGAAGGGCTCCGCCGGCGAAATGCGGCCGAAGCAGCAAGCAAGGGACTCTCCTTCGACATCCGTATCCCTTCCAAGGCTCGCGTCGTCTCCGACTTGGAGATGTTGCAACGAGTCGTTGGAAATCTGGTCGACAACGCCGTAGCCTACTCCACGCCGCAAAGCGAGATAGCAATCGCGTACGATCCAGCAGAAGGCAGTTTGCAAGTTTCAAACCGGACGACCGACCTCGATGCTTCCGATACGGAACACCTCTTCGACCGCTTCTGGAGAAAAGACAAAGCGCGGGCCGACGGCAGCCACAGCGGTATCGGCCTCTCAATCGCCCGAGCTTTCTCGGAGCGCCTCGGCCTCACCCTTGAAGCCCACTTCGAAGAAGGGGGCCGGATCACGTTCGTTTTGTCAGGATTCGAGAGAGTTGACTGAGGCCTTGCGCAAAACATCGTTTTTTCCGCTGCCGGTAACCCTTTGATAAGGTTCCCTCAGCTAGACTCCGGGAATGCTGAAAACGAACCCCGCATCAAGATTTCGCCGCAAGTCAGCGCTCGCATTCTCCTGCGTCATGACCGTCGCCGCCTTTTCCTTCGCAGCATCGCAAGTCAAAGCCGCCACTCCGGCAAGCGTGGCGGCGGGCGCACAAGCCCAAATCGATGACAAGAACTACCCCGCCTGGTGGAACCCCGAACTACCAGAGGCTATGCAAAACAACGTTTTCAACAAAGGCAGACAACTCGCGGAAAAGCTCGAGCTCGCAAACGCCGGCCAAACCGAGCGCGTAGCAAACCTCGTCAGCCAACACTACGCCCGTGTATGGGCCTGGCACCAGGAGGTGGACCCCGTCCTCGATGCCGCTTGGGACGAATGGGACTTAGCCCGCAGCAACACGGACGGGAAAGAGAAAGACGAGCTCAAGGCTCTCGCTATTATGAGCGAGGAGATTGACCCCATCTACGCCCAATTCACCCCACAAATCCGTACCTTTCTTCGGGAACTGGAAGCGGAAGTGGGCCACGAAAAAAGTATCGAACTCTTGGATATCATTACGCGTTCGCCTGGAGTAGAACGAACCTACAAGGCCTACCTTGCCATGGTGCCTCAGATGAACGATGCGGAAAAGGCGATCATCTGGAACCGCCTCAATCAAGCTCGTGAAGATTCGCTAGCGGCCTGGAGCGGCAAGCGGATCATCAAGATCTTCAAAAAGTACAAGATCCGTAACGAGTTCTCGATCGACTACTTCGGCTACGGCTACCGCAAGCACTACAAAGCCTGGGTCGAATCCTCCAAGAAATAGTATTCTCCAATCTGATACAAATACCAAAGTCGATAGAGACCAATCCTCAAACCAACACATCCTATGAAAACGAATTCACTGCAAAACCGAATGGCGCGGGCAAATCGCAATCTCAGCCCCAACGAATCCCTGCCCCGCTTCATTAACTCCAAAGAGTTGATAAGCTTCCTCCACAACACCGCGGACGAGCTCAGCAGAAACAGCGAAGCCCTCGATCGGGACGGTAAGTACGAGAGCGCCCGCCTCGACGAAAATATCGCGATCTACCTCAAGGAATGCCTCATCGAAGAGCTAGCCGAAACCCTCGGCATCGACGTATAGAGTCGCACTGCCCCGCACGTTACAGAGCTTTCAATATCATTCCCCTCAGGGCTGTCCCTCGCAGAACTGATACTCCACTTGCGCTGAGAGCCCCGAGCAATACGCCCACGCATTTTACCCGAGTTACTAAACTGGCCTCAGAGTCAGTCCAATGAAATCTACTCGCCTCTGCTGCGTAGGGTTGCAGCTTGCTGCAGACCGCAGTGCAACCCCGCTTCAAAGGGCAACGCGGACTGGACCACGGTCCAAGCCAACAAAAACTCGAGTTACGGGACAGTCCCTCAGCCATCGAGCGAAGCCATGTGACGACTACCGTCTCCGCCCTACTCTGCCTTGCCGGCAGGTACTAGTGCGTCTTCACTCGGCTTGAAGTGAAAGGGAATCCTCACTTTTGCCGCTACCGACTTTCCGTCTTTGACTGCTGGCCGAAATTCGATCCTTAAAGCGGTTTCCAGCGCCTCTTGCTCAAAGATCTCATGAGAGGATTCAACTACCTTTGGCCGATGAACTTGCCCCTTGTCGTCTACGACAAGCTCTACCACAACCGTACCATCGATCGCCTCTCTCATTATCTCATAGGGGTACTCGGGCTTGGGTATTCTCAACACTGTGGGCGGGCGGTCTAGAGCTCCGACTTTCGAGCCTTTGGTTTCTCCCAAGTCCGCAGCGAGCACATTAGCAGCTGCATACGCCTCTTTGTTATCCAGTTTAATGGCTTCCAATATCGCCTTTGCGGGATGCACTCCACTTTGAATACCAAGCAAGGCCAGCTTGCTTTTGGGGTGGAAAGATTCGCGCGACTTTTCCAGCAGCTTAACGGCTCGATCTAGGTCTGCTCCTTGAGCACCTTTTGAAATTTCAAGAAGCGCGAGATAGAAGGATGCCTCGCCAGAACGCCTTGAGCCGTCCTCAGCGAAGCTCTGAAACATTTTCTCGAAGCCAGCGCGCGTGTCGCTTTCCTTAAATATACGAGGGAAGTTTAATTGAAGCAATTGCTCCGCAGAATCGTATGACCCCAACTCAATACCCTTTTTCAGAATCGCACTGGCCTCTTCCAATCGGTCACTCAGCCTATAGTGTTTTGAGAGCGCTATTATATCTTCGATCTGCCCCTCTTCAACGCCCCTGAGCAACCAATTCTCCATTTCGGGAACAGACGTCATGTATTCAAGGTACTGGGCAGGCGTCACTTTCCCCATTTTATTCGTCACTTGGGCGAACAGTGTTCGAACAGCCGCTTGGCTCCCCGCCTCTGCCGCTGCAGCGAAATAGCGACTGCTCTCCTCCAAATCGACGGCGCCAAAGCGTCCCTCTTGCATTCCCATCCCCAGCAAGTAGCCAGCTTCGTAATCGCCCTCCGCCAAAGCCAATTCGTAGTAAGTCTGTGCCTCGACGCTGTCCTGCTCCACTCCTATGCCATTGAGGTAGAGACTTCCCAAGGCCGAAAAACCACGAACGTCTCCTTGTGAGACGGCCTGTAAAAAGAGTTGATGGGCCGCGTCATGATCGACGATCGAGGCGTGCCCATAGGACAAATACAAAGCTAGGTCGTAGGTAACCGTCTGGTCGCCAGCTTCATGCAGTTTGATCAACTCGCTCAAAACGGATTCTGGATCAGCAACGCCCAATAAACCATATTTTTGACGCACACTTTGTTCCAGTCGATCCAAGTCCAGTGGAATATTCTCAACCTTCGCTAGATAATCCAGAAACGCTCGCTTTTTCTCTTCCGAAACAATCGGAACCTCCTTAAGGGCCTCACCCCTTTCGAAATCCCCCTCTTTTCGCCCAGTGCTAGTTTTCTCCCCGCGGGATCGAGTTCCGGGTTCAGCTTCGCCGGTAAGCTCAACCTCTTTTTCCGCTTCTGCAGTATTTACCCCATCGCTCATTCCGCTCTCATTCCCTGATTCGCCATCTTTCGCGTTTTCGCTGTTTACTGTATCCAGATTTTCGCGACTTACGGCAGGTATTGCTTCAGAAGATG
Organism: Pelagicoccus enzymogenes; assembly: GCF_014803405.1. Lineage (NCBI taxonomy): Bacteria > Pseudomonadati > Verrucomicrobiota > Opitutia > Puniceicoccales > Pelagicoccaceae > Pelagicoccus > Pelagicoccus enzymogenes. The sequence goes on along the minus strand of NZ_JACYFG010000007.1, from coordinate 94,923 downwards.
CGGAGTCACCCAATTCGACATGCGAAGGCGACGGCGTTTTCGCACAGCCTTGCAGCAGAAAAATAAGAATGAGCGAGGCTGGAGTCGGAACATTGCGAGTTCGCTCAGACCATCGAGTATTCAGCATTCCGGAGCAAAGCCCTGAAACACGGCCGAGGAGATCAAAGGGTAAGAATGGCATAAACAAGTGGGATTCAGTTGGTTCAAAACGGCTCCTTCAAAGAATCGAGCCGATTCGAACCTCGTCATCAAAAGCAGACAAAGCCAAAACAGCACGTTAAAAGTTGACCAGCGAGTAGCAGTGCTACGCGACGCCCCACGAGCTTCGGGCCCCATAACCAGCCGAATCCCCCCTCAAAAAACGTAGCACAAGCGGCAACGTTTCTTGAACCGACTGAGGTCAAAACCTCAAAAGGCAGTCCACCACGTAGTAGCATGGAAACTGGTCGTGCCAATAAGGCGTAAACGCGAGATTCGCGACCAGCTGCTCCAAGTACAGCAGTTCGCCTTCTGAAAGCTCTTTCGAGGTCGCATTCACGTAATCGATCGCTCCAGATTCCAGAATCCGGAAGTTCAGCTGGATTATCGTACCCGCAGGCGCTCGAAAATTGTTCAGGGCAAAAACAGCCTCCGGAAAAGACACGTCCCGCGGATACTGAATCACCGCCCGGTCCGGATCTATCATGTCCGGATCCCCCTGAAACGGGACAGGTCCAGGGCGACCATGCCAACGCACCGCGTTAACGACCTGGCCACTCAAGGTTTTGCTCGAATGTCCTGAGCTAGTGGAATTGCAGGCGGACAAAAACGCCAGGAAGAGAGCAAAGGCGACGATTCGATAGGTCATGGGGCAAAGATGCGTATTGGGTTCGCTTTCGCCCCGGATTATAGAGCTTAGCCTAAAGGGTGCACGTACTATTTTGAACTCAGGGTAACATTCGCCCTTGCACGCTCCGGGAGGAGCCCTGAGGCGTCCCATCCCGAACGATCCCCTCACTAGTCGAGGCTAATTCACGTATTCCAACAACATGCGATAGGACTCCTGCAGTCCGGCTGCCTCCTTGATTGCTTCCGAGGTTTCAGGGCCATTGTTCTCCCAGGTATTTCCAGGACCGTTGGCGTTAGTGGAGAATTTCTGCTCAGGACACCAGTTGTCGCGCACGTAGATGAAGGAGGAACCTTCGTCGAGGTAGATGTAGTTCCAGTGATTCGGATCGTGCACGTAGCTCGGCGTATAGAGTGAGTGGATACTGTTTTCGCTGATCTCCGACTTTGGTTGCGGCGAAAGCGTGTAGATACCGCCCACATCGTACATGTGCTTGCCAAAATGGTGGATGTGGTTGGCGTGAATGCGATTGTCGCGCATGCAGTTGACCGACTTGGTCCAACCCCAACCCATGCTGATCCCCGTGTAGCTAACATCGCTGATCTCGTTGTGCTCGATGTTGATACCGCGCACGTAACCAGCTCCAATGCCTACGCAGCCCCAATCTTCGTTAGCTACATCAGTCACAAGATTGTTGGCAATCCGAGCGTCCGTGCACAACTCGCGCTCGTCAGCCGGATCATAAGGCACGTGGGTTTCGATTCCCCCATCCTGAAAAGACCCAATCACGATGCCACTACCGCCGATGTCGCGGAAAATGTTTCCTTCAACTACCGCACGGTGCGAGCCCCAAAGGTAGTCGAGTCCAGTAGCCGCTAGATTTTGAAATATGCAATTTTCAAATACAATGTCATTTCCTGCGTAAACCGAAACCGCAGCAGGTTTTCGCCCAATCCAAGCTTGATTCTCGAGCTTCGCCTTATCCGGAGTTCCCGGGATCTTGAGCTTGTAAGCGTCGTACATGAAAAAACCCGCCTGCAAGGGTACGTGACCAGCATAGGAGGGACGCATCCAGGTCGTATTTTCGAAGCGGATACCATCGAAGTGAACGTGTTCAACCGGAGCGTCGAGCGAACCTTCGACTTCCACCAAGGTTTCCATCGCCGGCACCACCGCCTTGGCTGTCGCCATGTCCTGCCCTTCTTTCGGCCAGTAGTAGAGCGTGTTGCTGTCCTCGTCCAGATACCACTCGCCCGGCTCGTCGAGCAGCTCCAAGCGATTCGTCAAATAGTAGGCGGAACTCCCGTTCTTTGCGGTATAGAAACCAGGCTTCCCTTTTCCACCGAGCACAACCGGCGGCCAGGGATGCTCGAACTGTACGCGGCTTTCCGGCTCATGAAACGAGAGACGAGCCTTGCCCTCCTCCGGAAACGCCTCGAAAGTCTTCACGCGCAAGATGGCGATCGCCCACATTTGGTGGATCACAAACTCGAGACCATGGGGATCCGAAAAGTCGCCAAACTCCGGCAACTCGATCCAGCCCACGCGCTCTTCTTTGTCCCAATCGAGGATCCGCCTCAGATCGTCGCCATCCACCTCTCGGGCGCGATTGGCTCGCTTACCGTCCACCCAAAAATCGCGAAAGGCGAAACGGTTGTTGTTCTTTCGCGGCGTCTTCGCCATCCAGAGCTTGCCCTTGGCCGCAGGGTTCAGCCCCTCGATCGTCCCTTTCACTTTCGACCATCCCTCAACCTGCACGCCACCACTAATCACAGGAGAGGCATTCGGAGCGGCCTTGAAAACAGTGGGGCTTTCAGCTGTACCCGAATCTTCAGTACGCACCAGCAGCGGTTCGATAATTTCATAAGTTCCATCGGCGAGAAGGATTTCGATCCCCTCGCCAATTGACTCGTCATGCAAGCGCCTCAGCTCGCGGGCCTGGCGCTGCGCAGCGGCGATTCTCTTGTGAGGCGCCTCAAACGACCCATCCCCCGACTCCGCCCCTTCCGGCGAAACCCAAATCTGCCGCGGCCCAGCCGCTGAAAGGAATGAAACACTCAATGCCGAAAAAATCGCTAGTACTGTCTTCGTATTCATAAAAAGTTCTTATTTTAACCACGGATAGACACAGATTAACACAGATGAGAATCCCATGTTTAAATATCCGTGTCTATCCGCGTACATCCGTGGTTACTAAATTTCAGTCCTGTTCTCCTTGGAACACCTTCTTCAAATATCGCGTATTCGCGCCGAAATTACCAATAACGTCACGTGGGTTGTTCGCGTCGCGTGAACGCTCGATCAGCAACCAGCCGCTCCAGCCCATTTCGTCGAGGCATTGCTTCACGGCGTACATATCAAGCCTGTCATTGTTTTCCAACCACACACCGTCTTCGTCGGTCGCGAGAATCATGCAGATACGGTCCTTACCGAGGATTTTGATCTCTTCAATCAAGTCGCGGCCTTTCTGCAACGAGTTGGCAAAGTTGAAGAAGATCTTGATATTCGGAGACCCAACGTCTTCCAGCAGTTGCACATCCCCCGCCGCGTCGTAAGCCGTTTCAATACCGATCACCACATTTGCGGCTTCGGCCAGCTTAGCGGCTTCCTTGAGACGCTCAACCACCACGGGTCGGAGTTCAGGAAACTGCACCAAATCAACCTTCGTCCCCAAGGGCAGGAACGCCGTCTTCACCCCCATGATCTCCATAGAGTTGATCGTGTCCCGCACCATCACATCCACCGCTCCTTCTCGCTCGGCAAAGGACTGAGCGTAGAAACCCGACATCGACAAGGCGCAAACCGTCAGATCGTACTTCTCGATCTCGTCCCGCATCTTGCGACGCTCGATCGGGTTCATGAGTTTGCTGTCAAAAGTCGGTCGATTCCCCAGCCCGCCCATATCCAGCATAAGCCCATCCGCCCCAATCTCATGCGTGCGAGCAAACGCCCCCAGCTTCTGCCGCTTCAGTATCATCCAATCGCATACGCCGATCTGGTAACGCGGATCGTCGGAAGTTTTTCCAGCATGTATCGAGGGAACCACGAATGTGACGGAAAGAAGTGCCAAAAGAAATGTAGGAACCACGGATACAAGCGGAAACACACGGATGTTCTCTGTTGTGGGAGCGAGCTTGCTCGCGATCCTCAACCCAATCGCGAGCAAGCTCGCTCCTACCTTTACCCTACTTGTATTCATAATATATCCGTGTGTATCCGCGTTCATCCGTGGGCCAAAAACTCTTCTACTCATACTCCACCCTCGCCGCATCCACCGCTCTATCTCCCTCATCCAAAGGTTGGATACTGAAACTCATTTCGTATTCTCTAGGAGGCAGGGCGTACTTCTGCAATACACTCGGACCGCAGCTGCTGTTGCCGATGCCGCATTGGGCGACGTCCAGCGACAGCACGATATCGTCGCGTTCCTGCAGTTCATTGGTGTGCGTAGCGGCTGACAGGTCCTCCTGCGCATAATGCAGGGCCGACGCCGAAAGCGTGTTTCCTTCCGACTTGATCAAGACACCTCGTCCTTCCGCTCCGTTTCTCAGAGCCAGCCAACGAACGCCTTCCTTGTTGCCCGTCTCTTGAGGACGCGGGTACGGCACGTACTGCGCGGGGACTGTGCTGTTCCAGACGTTTACCGGAGTGCTGTCCTTGCGATCGACGTAGTTCTCGAAGGGACCATGTCCATACCAAGTGAAGTCTTCCAATGCCTCATCGAAAAACAAACGCACTCCAATACGCGGCAGATACGGCAAGCTCTCGGAGCAAACGAAGCGATTTTGCACCTCGATCGAACCATCGCCTCGCACTGTCCAAAACGCCGTGTGCTCAATGTCTCCCGCTTCCGTCGTTCCGCGTGTCACGATTTCAAATGTAACCTGGGACCGCCCTTTTCCGACCACGTCAATCGAGCGAAGCTCGCGGCCCATCTGGTCCAATCCCGCACGGGACCAATCCTTGGCCAGCCACTTCCCGAATCCCTTGTCGTTGTCAGTATAGGCTCGATACGCCTGCAACATCGGCTTCTCGTTATTTCCCAATACTTCCACGCCGTCATACTTCAGCGACGAAAGTGTGCCCGTGCTCTTGTCTAAGGCTAAGGAAAAGTCCTGTCCGCTCACATGCCAGGCTTGATCGTCTTCCCTGAGCTGAAGAGACGCTAGGCTTCCTAGGGAACGCATCTCCGAAGGCGCGGCTTCCGTTTCGATCTGAAATTGTTCGAAGGCGATTTCATGCCCTGCCGCAGCCCAAGCGGTATTCTCTCTCGTACTAAATCCAATTCGAAGCCAGTGATCTCCCGTTCCCAAGGTGGGAATTTCTAGATCGAAAGCCGCACGCTCACCGGGGGCGACACTGTAGTCGCCTAGCTCTCCTTCGAAGAGCGTTTCACCGTCCTTGATTACCTGATACCGGGCGGCGAGCTCGTTAAGGTCGATGTGGTGGTGACGATTCTCGATTTCGATCCGCAATGAATCGGGGTCCATATCGAGAGCTCGCACTTCCACCGGCTGGTAGATCTTCTTGAGCTGCCAGAACTTAGGATTCAAGGAACGGTCGGCAAAAATCACTCCATTCAAGCAAAAGGCCTTGAGGTTCGGCTGGTCGCCAAAGTCGCCTCCGTACGCAATGTAGCGCTCTCCATTTTCATCGGTTTTCCAGAGTCCCTGGTCCACCCAATCCCAAATGAAGCCCCCCAACATGCGGGGATGCGAATAGATCTCGTCCCAATACTCTTTGAGGTTCCCGAGCGCGTTACCCATTCCGTGCGCGTATTCGCTGGTCAATACAGGACGGTCGTCGGCCTCGTCTCTCGCGATATCCAACAACCGCTCCCAACGAGCGTTCTCAGCCCGCTCGTCCATGGAGTCCTCGGGCATGCCAGGATTCAAGTACGCATCCTGCGTTCGCGGGTAGAAGCGACTGATCACGTCCACCGTATCCGGATCTAGGGCACGATTCTCCATCGAATAGCTTCGGTCCTCGGTGGCGAGGTCACGCTGAGCCCCCTCGTAGTGAATAGGACGCGTCGGGTCGAATTCTTTGAGCCAAGCAGATACGGACGCGAAATTCGGACCATAGCCAGACTCGTTGCCCATCGACCAAAATACGATGCTGGGAAAATTCTTGTCGCGCTCGGCCATGCGCACGGCCCGGTCGAGGAAGGCCGCGTTCCAACTCGGTTCGCTGGCGAGGTAGCCACGCAGACCGTGGGTCTCGATATTGGCCTCGTCCATCACATACATGCCATAGCGGTCGCAAAGCTCGTACCAACGCGGGTCGTTTGGATAATGCGCCGTGCGCACCGCGTTCACGTTGGCCTGCTTCAGAAGTTCGATATCCTGCACCATCCGCTCCAAGGTCATTTCGCGACCCAGCTCCGGATCGTGCTCGTGACGATTAACGCCACGGAATCTCACCGGTTTACCGTTCACGAGAAATTGCCCGCCACGCACTTCCACTTCCCGGAAGCCGACATCGCAGGCCGTGGCGTCGACCACGTTCCCCTCCCCATCCTTCAAAGAGAGGGTCAAGCGATACAGGTACGGCGTCTCCGCTGTCCATTTGCGCGGGTTCTCAACAGTGGCGTTTAGCCAGCCAAAAATGCGACGGCCTCGCTGCGGCGTGCGACGCACCAGTACACCAGCGCTGTATCCAGGATTCAATATCTCCTTCGCTCCGTGCGACAGAGGCGTTGAGAAAACGCGTTCTCCATCGGCGTCAAAAAGCTCCGCTTCCACTGTCCAATCTTCCAGCGAGACGCCTTCAGGAGCCGCCAGCTCAGGCTTGATCGCCAAATGAGCATCTCGATAGTCCTCGTCGAGATCGGTGCGAACCGCGAAATCCGCAATATGGGCCTGCGGGGTCGCGTACAAATACACCTCACGATGGATACCACCGAAGCGCCACATGTCCTGATCCTCGAGATAGCTCGCGTCACTCCACTTGTAGACCTCCACCGCGATCTGATTGCGACCGCTGCCCACGTATTGAGTCACGTCGAACTCGGCAGGCGTCATGCTGCCTTGACTGTAGCCAACTTTCTGACCGTTAACCCATACGTAGAACGCGCTCTGCACGCCGGCAAAATGCAGAACCACCCGCTCTTCTTGCCATGACTCGGAAATCTCAAACTCGCGACGGTAGCTCCCCACCGGATTCCGCTCCTCGTAGGCGGTGTACTTCTCCTTCGGTTCGCTCGTTACGCGTGGTGGATCAATGCGGTGCGGATAGCCTGCGCTCACATAGATCGGGGTTCCGTATCCATTTACTTCCCACACCGCAGGAACTTCGAAATCGACCCAATTCGAATCGTCGAAGTCGGTTCGGAAGAAATCGACCGGACGCTCTTCCGGACGCTTCACCCAATTGAATTTCCAATTTCCGTTCAGCGACAGAAAGCGATCTGAATCCTCGCGATCCCCTTCGAAGGCGGCCTCCGCAGACCCATAATTAAAGAAATGGGCCCGAGCCGGCTCTCGGTTGATCTGGATAACATGCTGATTCTCCCAATCGGGTTGGGAGGCGGAGAGAGAAGTGGCAACAACTCCAGCCGTAGCGCTGAGCTTTAGCCAGCGTCCACAGTGCAGGATCAAGCAACCAATACGCTGGCTAAAGCTCAGCGCTACGTTTTCCCACTTCACAGCTCCACCTCCATAACTTCACCTTTCCTCAACACGACAGGCGTCGCCTTTCCCTTGTAGAAAAGCTCTGTCTTTGTCCCGTGGATACTTTTCACTTTCACTGTCTTCAATTCTCCGTTGCTCCAGCTCAAATCCACTTCGAACCCGCCTCGAGCCCGCAAGCCTCTCACCTCTCCATGGCTCCAAGAACGCGGCAAGGCTGGCAACAGGCTGACTCGTCCCAATTCGCTCTGCATGAGCATTTCGGCGATTGCTGCCGTACCTCCAAAATTCCCGTCGATCTGGAATGGTGGGTGGGCGTCAAAAAGATTTGGATACGTGCCCCCTTCCCAAGGAGAGTCTTTGGTTCTTGGTTTGGCTGGTTTGAAGAGCTGCTTCATTAGCTTGTAGGCCCGATCACCGTCGCCCAACCGCGCCCACATCCCAATCTTAAAAGCGAGACTCCAGCCTGTGCTGCCATCGCCACGCACGTCGAGCGTCTTACGAGCGGCCGCCGCTAAATCGGGCGTGCGTACCGGATCGATCTCATTTCCTGGATACAGGCCCCAGAGGTGCGCGATGTGGCGATGCTGCGGGTCCGCTTCCGGATACTCCTCAAGCCATTCAAGCACTCGACCGTCGCGACCGATACGCGTGGGAGCCAAGCGGGGCAACGCCGCTTTCACCTCAGCCTCAAACGCCTCATCCTTCTTGAGAATCGCTTCCGCTCCGATGCAGGCTTCGAAAAGGTAACGCAACAACTGCTGGTCCGCAGTCGGTCCCATGCAAACATGCACCTTGTTTCCGGCTTCGTCCAGAAAGGCATTCTCCGGCGAATTGGAAGGCGAAGTCACCAGCCAACCGGACTTGGGATCCTCGATTAACATATCGAGATAGAACCGGGCCGAGCCCTTGAGAATCGGATACGCCCATTCGAGAAAGGCATCGTCTTCCGTGTATAAGTAGTGGTCCCATAAATGCTGGCACAACCAAGCGGAACAGGACACAGTCGATCCCCAGCTTGCCGACTCTCCAGGCGAGGTGTATCCCCAAGGATTGGACAATAGAAACGAAACCCAACCGTCCGCGTCGTAATAGGCTTTGGCCGTCTTCTGCCCCGGTTCCACCAATGACTCGATCAGCTTGAACAAGGGCTCATGCAGCTCGGAAAGGTTGCACACCTCGGCGGGCCAATAGTTCATCTGCGCGTTGATGTTGGTATGCCAGTCACCATTCCAAGGCGTCTGCGTCTTCTCCGCCCAGATTCCCTGCAGATTCGCGGGCAAGCCTCCAGGACGCGATGAGGAGATCAGCAGGTAGCGGCCGAAGTCGAAGTAAAGAGCCGCCAAGTCTGGATCGTCGTAACCACGCTCCACTCGCTTCAAGCGCTCGGGCGTCGGAAGCGATTTACCTTCATCCGTATTCTCTCCCTCGATACGGATCCCCACCCGATCGTAGTACGAACGGAAATCCGCAATATGAGCTTGCTTCAACTTCCCGTAGGACTGTTTTTCAGACTTGGCAAGATCGCTCAAAGCTGCGGCCCTTGCGTCTTCTACACCTCGACCGGCAAAGGTTTTGATATCTGTCGCAGCGGTAAACAAGAGCACTGCCTCGTTAGCGTTTTCTACCATTATACGGCCGTCTACGCTACGAACAGTTCCGCCCTTTCTTAGCACCTTGACCACGCCCGCATAGCGAACTCCTTCCTGAATACGGTCCGGAGTAACTGCAGCGATCTGCTTCCCGTCCTCGTATCCATTATTCAATTGCCCAAACATTATCAGACTGTCTTGCCCCAGCGACTCCACCGAGACCCGCTCCTCGCGTTCCAGCGACAGCTCGAAACTGAGCGAACCCTTGCGGTCAGCCGATAGCTTCAATGCAAAGACCTCATCCGGAGCGGACACGAAACCTTCGCGCGAAAAGCGAACCCCATCCACCTCGTAAGACTGACTGAACAGCGCGTCGGCAAGCGCCAACTCGCGGCGATATCCGCTCGCCTCTCCGTCATGCTGCATCCGCAACTTCATTTTCCCCAGAGTTTGGTAGCAGCCGTAGGGAACGTTTTTCCCGCGTCCGTGCCCCGAACCCGAACCCGCGCAGGTGAAGTTGGCATTTACCAAAGCTTCCGCTTCGAAGTTCTTACCTTCCAGAAGGAGCTTTTTGATCTCTGGCAAAGCCTTATAGGCATCCAGCCGATCCGCATTTTGCGGCGAGCCCGACCACATGCCGTTTTCGTTGAGCACGATCGTTTCCTCGACAACGCCACCGTAGAGCATCGCTCCCAGACGTCCGTTCCCCAGGGGCACCGAAGCCGTGAAAGCCTCCGCCGGTTCATCAAAGCCTAGCTTCCGCTCGGGGATCTCGGCTTGGGCCAGAGATGCTGAGCAAACGAGCGCGAAGCAGGTAGGAGCGACCTTGGTCGCGATCATTCGTATCCGTTTATTCACTTCTAAAATCATTTGTGGGAAGCGACCTTGTGTCGCGATGTTTCCTCTTGTGATTCGCGAGCAAGCTCGCTCCTACCCTTCAAATCCTTCGATGTCGCCAATGCGATGACCCGGCCTTCTTCGCCGACCGCGCAGTAGAAGTGATACACGACACCGTCGTGCTTGATCACCCAAGGCTTGTGGGCGAATTGCTTGTCAAAAGGTTCGCTGGGCTCGATCAGGTGCGGGCCGTCCCATTTCGTCCAGTTGACCATGTCACGGGAAACCGCAAAGGTATCAAAGGCGTCCGGCTTCCAGAAGGCGCCGAAGTAAAACATTACCCACAAGTCTCCTATCTTCACGATCTGCGGATCTCCGCTAATCGCCCACGGCGCCTTGCCGATGTTGTAGACCACGTTCTTATCTCCGTAGCGACGCCAAGTTTTCATGTCACGCGACACGGCCATGCCGATCGCCTCGACCCCGCCGCCGCCTTCCTCCTTGCCGTTGTAGTACATGACGAAGGGCCAGCCGAGCTGTTCCGTCTTGTCCCAAACGATATGCGACTTGTAAACGGTCTTCGCCTCGAAAGGACGCCCGTATTCATGGTTTGGAGTCAGGATGGGATTTCCAGAATAGCGTGTCCATGCCTCTGGCCTGTGCGGAGCCTCTGTCCATGCCAATCCGGCCGATAGAGGGTCCGTCTCGTAGCCTTGCATCGATCCGCCGATGTAGGACATCCAATACTTACCTTCGTAGGTTTGCAGTTCCAAGCTACCACCCCATTCATGGTCCATCAAGGACACGCCACCGTCGCCTTGCCACTTGTCCCAACCGCTTTCGGCGAAGGGCAAAATTGTATCCAGCCGCTTCCAATTCAACAAGTCGTCGCTCTCGGCTAAAAAGGTCTCGTAGCCAACCCCGTCGGTATTGCCCACGAACATCATGTACCACTTGTCGCCGTGACGAAATACGTTGGGACAATCGAGCAGTTCGCCTTCGCCACCCTTGAGCACGACGCCGTATTTGTAGGGCGTTTTCACTTCTTCGTACACCGCTTGCATTTCCGCAGGGGAAATGGCGGCAGGCTCGCGCATCAGGTCTTCCGGAAACGCCAGCGGCGGTTGGTCGGCCGCCCGGTGTGGAACCTCGCATCGCAGCAAAACCGGTCCCAACAAGCCCGCTGGGCGCAGGGAATCTCCTTCCAGTCGGTAAGGAGCATTGGTCCAAAGCTGCTTCGCATCCTCGGCTCGTGCGTGGTCCGCCATCAAAGCGTTGCCCCATGTATTCGTCACCTCGATACGGACTTCGTTTTCTCCTGCCAGCAAGTGATCACTCACCTCCAACTGCCAAGGAGCGGTCCAAACGGTGCCCAACCGTTCGCCATTTAAGTGAACCGTTGCGATATCCGCTACCGCGCCGAGGTCCAGCCAAACTCGCTCTTGGGCCACTGCCGGTTCGTACTCGAAGCGACGCGAGTAAACTGCCGTCCCCGAAAAGTGCTTAACGGCGTCATCCTTGTGCTGAGTCCAGCTTTCGAGATATCGCTTGTAGATGACCGACTCCGAACGTCCGGGGAAATCGACCTCCCAGGGTCCGTCCAAACGTTGATGAGGCACGGTATCGACCACCGCCGCCACGAAGTCCTCTGAACCCTCGAAGCGATCCTTGAGCACCAAGAAGAGCGACTGGTTCGCGTGTAACCGCAGATCAAGGTCCGTCCGCCCCGCAAACTCAGTCACGTTTCGTGCCTCTACGCGGCTGCCATCCACCGCATTCCAAACTTCCACCGCTCGACCCGTCGCTCGCAAAGAAACGCGCAAGTCACGCAACTCCGCCATTTGGTTTGAAACAAAGTACAGGTCCCAAGCATGGCCGTTTTCCTCACCAGTCCGGTGGGTCCAGGCAACTTCTCCCACTGAGCTCCCTTGTGTATCGTAAAACTGGATATCTGGATCTACTCCAATAGAAGTAAAACTGGATTCGGTCCATTTTCCCAAATGAAATCCGGACTGATCCATAATACGCAGGATCGCCTCGAAAAGTCCCCGCTGATTGTCGCTCGCGCTGAGAGAAAAGACTGGAGCTTCTTCCATGACAATCGGCAAACCAGCCTTCGCGAATTCCAGAAGCTTCTCGCACAGGGCCGTCGACATGTGCGTGCCACCTGTCGGATTCAACGGTCTTTTCCCAGGAATCACAAGCACCCCATAACTGGCTCCGCCATCGAGCAGCAGGCGTCCGTTCTCCACGCGAGCATGCTTTAACAAAACATCCAAATTCAACGAATCGTAATCGTATCCATTCAGTGGATCTATCCACTGCGAAAGTTCAGGAATATTGGCGCTCGCCTTCACACCCTTGGGCGCTTCGCGCAGGGGCAAGCCGGAGTTGTCCAACCGCTCGCGTTCGCGCTTAACCGCAGACTCACCCAAGATTCCCGGTAACACATTCACCAAGTCTCCCGGTTGCACCGCTCGCGAGGGAAGTTCCTCGCCCGCGAAAACCGCGACATCCACCACTGGCTTGCCGGCTTGCAAAAGGGCCTGCGAACGAGCCAAGTAGTCGACCCAATCCTCGCTTTGTTTCCACCAAGTTTGCCCTCGCTGATAGAACAGGCCCACACCGCCGAGCGAGACGCCAGGCTCGCGGTCGACCCATGGCGTTTGCATGAAAACGTGAAAGACGAACTTGTTTACGCCCAAGGCGTAGTGCAAGTCGCCAAGGGCCTTGATATTCCAAGGAGCTTCGTCCCACGCGATACGCAGTTGGGTAAAGGCTTCAGCTTGAATGATCTGCTTGCCGTAGATGCGACCGCCCGAAACGGCATCGCGCATGTCCATTGGCTTGTCGTGCGTCGGGCTGCGCAGCCAGAACTCGCCCATTGGTAAGTCCACTGTTCCGTGGTGTCTCAAGTTATCGGATACCATGGTAGGCGATACCGATTCGGAGGTGAATTGATAGCCACCCTCATGAGCCAGTTTGCTCAGCGTCTCGAAATAGGCTTCGTTAACCCGTTCCGCAATAGTCTTGCGCAGATCGTAGAGAAACTGCTCCGAACGCGCCGCACTCTCGACCACCACACCCGCCATAGCTGGCAAATAGGGCAAAGGGTCGTAGCCGCGACGTTCCTCGAAAACCGTCTCGAAGCCTGCTGTCCAGTTTTGGCTCTCCGCCTCCCAACTGTCCGAGTGCAAAATCTCTACCACTTCGTCAAACAACTCCGCCCCCACCTGGCGACGCGTTTCGCCAAACCAAGAGTCGAACTGTAGGGCGATGGCGGCCGGATTGAGCTTGTCCGCTTCAAGTCCCTTCCCTGCCGCGCCATTGTAGTTGGTGGCTCCCGTACTGGTATGGCCCATACGGTAAATCGTCCATTTACCCTCAGGGGCATCCCAGCGAAGCGTTCCGTCCGCATCCATCTTGCCAGAGATATTCAATACATCCTCTTTCCTGACCGATTGCTCCGGCGTCACCTCGGTTTTTTCGGTCCAATCAGCGACGCGCCACACAGCGGCAGACTTGCCTTCGAACTGGTTCACGCGTTCCGCGCTCGAGAGCTCAATGCTCTTCACTTTCAGCGATGGTTTCCATTTCGCCCAATCTAGATCCTCCGCTCCCGGCTCGCTTCCCTCGGGATCGTAGACAAAACGGAACACTTTGGCCGTGGTTTCGGGAATGGAATAAGTCGCGCCGAACCCACCATCCTGCCAACCGTGGCGAGGAGCAAGGAATTGCTTCACTAGCCTAAAAGTCTCGCCGTCGTCGCTCGCTTCCATGCGCAGACGTAGCGCCTGATAAGATTTCCCAAGCGGCCGTATCCGCACAGACCTTACGGTGACCGGATCCTCGTATTCAAAAAGTATCCACCCCGGCTCGTACATGCGGAAACCTTCGTTGTTCTCGCCCGAGGACAAATGCGACAAGTCGGAAGCGTCCAAGGAACTCGTCACCCTTACCTCGCTCTCCTCAACCCGTCGCCCCGCGACATCGGCTTCCCGCACGGCGAAGACCGCAATGTCTCGATAATAGTCTTCAACCGCCTCGGGCTGGGGGAGCTGCAAGGATAGCGCCCGTCCGCCCTCTATCCTTTGCTCGGTCCAAACCACCCGTTGCATGGAAAGCTGCGGAGTGATCCACGGTCCGCCCGCAAGGGAAAATCCCGCGCCCACATGAAAGCCGAGCTTCAAGCCCAGCCGCTCCGCCTCCGCCACCGAGTGCCGTACCAGTTCCCAATACTCCTCGGAGAGCGTCTTGACCGGCGGCGTCCACCAAGGGTCCTCCTTCGCTTCGTAGACCGGCATGAGGTAAGCGCCGCCGAGCCCCACCTCGGCCATCGCCTCCAGATCGGCCGTGATCCCTTCCTTCGAAGCCGCCTCGCGAAACCAGTACCAGATCACCCAGGGCTTCGCCTCCTCCGGCGGATGCTGAAATCGGTCTTCCAACGAGGCCACGTCTGCAGCTGCCGCGATCCCCTTGGCGGGAATCAAGATCAGAGTGAACACAAGCAATCGGCTCAGCAGGTTCACCTGCCAGAGATGGTTGGCAGAGAATCGCAAAGGGACACGGAAACACCGTTGGAGACGCGAAAAAATCAAGGGAGTTACAGGGGTTACTAGTTATTTTATTTCAAATGAAATAGTGTGATATTTCGTTATGTTTCATAAAAACCTTGTGTCAAACTGAATCCCTACTAGTCACAGAGAGACCCTGCCTCTTGCTCCTACACCGCAGTGGGCGGATCTCTGTGAAATATTTTTTGTTTCATCTCTGCAAAACCCTAATTTTCATCCCTCGCACTCGCACCCTGTGATGCTCGACTTCCCTAAGCTCACCCCGCTCCAGTCACTGAAGCGATTCGCCGCTTCCGCTCTCGCCGCCTCCGGCTTGAGCCTCAGCGCGAGCGCCCACGAAACGTGGGAGCTCGACGGAAATTGGCAATTTCGCCATGAAGATTCCGGCCAGGAATGGCAATCCGTGCAATTGCCCCATGACTGGAGCATCTCGCTGCCCCGATCCGCGGAAAAAGCGAGCGCAGGAGGAGGCGGCTTTTTCGAGACCGGACGCGGCCAATACCGCTACGAGTTCGAGGCTCCCCTGCGTTGGCTCGAGCAAAAAGTCTTCCTCGATTTCGAAGGCATCTACCGAAACGCCACCGTATCGATCAACGGCGTGGAGAAAGTCACCATTCCCAACGGCTACACTCCTTTCACCGTCGACATCACAGCGGAAACCCACCTCGGCACCCGCAACCTCATCGAAATTTCGGTCGACAACTCCGCCCAGCCAAACTCCCGCTGGTACACCGGCTCCGGCATCTTTCGCCCCGCAGCCCTCAGAGTGGTCGACCCGATTCACGTGGACCCGCGCGACATTGCCATCTCCACCTGGTTTCTCTCCGAAGACAAAAGCCTCGGCACGGTCGCCCTATCGGCCGCCGCACGCAACGAATCTAAGAAAGCAGCCGAAATCACTATCGACTTAAGTATCATCGATCCCGACGGCTTACCCGTCGCGACCTACGCCGAATCAGGCCTAGCTGCGCCTGGCGAAACAGTGACCATCACCCCCAAGCTTGCAGTTCCTCATCCACGTCCTTGGCATCCGGATACGCCTGAGCTCTATCGCCTCGTCACCCGCAGCTTCGTCGGAGGCCGCCTCACCGACCGCCAGGAAACCACCTTCGGCATTCGCAGCCTCCGCTTCCGAGCAAACGAAGGCTTTCTCCTCAACGGCGAGCCCATCGAACTTTTCGGCGGCAATGTCCACCACGACACTGGCATCCTCGGTGGCGCCGCCTTTCGCGAAGCGGAATTCCGTAAAGCCCGCCTTCTTAAGGAAGCCGGCTTCAACGCCGTGCGCACGGCCCATAATCCTCCCTCCTCCGCCTTCCTCGACGCTTGCGACCAATATGGCCTGATCGTGGTCGCCGAAGCCTTCGACGGCTGGAAAGCCAAGAAGCTCAAGCACGACTACAACGAGATCTTCGACGAAAACTGGGCCAGCGACCTCGAGGCCATGATCCGTCGCGATCGTCACCATCCCAGCATCGTCATGTGGAGCATCGGCAACGAGGTCTACGAGCGCGGCAAGGCAAGCGGCATACAGATCGCAGCCGATATGGCGAAACGTATAAAGGAACTAGATACCTTCCGTCCGGTCACCGCCGGCATCAACGGACTCGGCAAAAAGGAGGACTGGCCTAAGCTGGACGAATTGTTCTCCCACTTGGACGTAGTGGGATACAATTACGAGATCGACCGCCATGCCGCCGACCACCAGCGCCTGCCTAAACGCATTATCTATTCCTCAGAAAGCTACCTGGACGACGCTTTCAAAACTTGGAAAATCGCCACCGAAAACATCTACGTTATCGGCGACTTCGTCTGGTCGGCCATCGACTACCTCGGCGAAGCCGGCATCGGCCGCATTTTTCCTCCTGACGAAGAAGCTCGGGCTCACTGGGAAGGCAGCCACTACCCTTGGCACGGAGCGGCCTGCGGCGACATCGACCTCATCGGCTGGCGCAAGCCCGTTTCCCACTACCGCAACATTGTATGGGATCGCGGTGAAATGCTCTACGCGGCGGTTCTCGAACCCAACCCCGAAGGCTCTAGCTGGAACAAGCACAACTGGGCTACCGCT
The DNA here is from genome assembly GCF_014803405.1 of Pelagicoccus enzymogenes. NCBI lineage: Bacteria > Pseudomonadati > Verrucomicrobiota > Opitutia > Puniceicoccales > Pelagicoccaceae > Pelagicoccus > Pelagicoccus enzymogenes. The sequence continues at coordinate 78,394 of NZ_JACYFG010000007.1, read as the reverse complement.
CCCATGCTGCCCTCTTGGACCTGGCCGGATACCAAACGCGGCGCCCCCCTTACTGTAGAAGTCTACTCTCGTTATCCCAGCGTTCGCCTCCTGCTCAACGGAAAGCAAGTCGGCGAAGAAAAGACCGGCGAAGCCCAAGCCTTCAAAGCCGTATTCGAAGTTCCCTACAAAAAAGGCGAACTCGTAGCTGTCGGCCTCGAAAACGGAGTCGAGCAGGAACGTTTCACAATAAAAACAGCGGGGTACGTCAGCAAAATTCAACTACAAGAGGAATCACCCGCTGGCGACGGGAAGGGACGCGACTTGCGCTTCGTGCAAGTTCAACTCGTCGACAGCAAAGGCGTTCCCAATCCTAGCGACCCTCGCGAACTCAGCTTTTCCGTCGAAGGTCCCGCGCGCATCCTCGCAGCCGGGACAGGCCAGCTCGACCACGAACGGCCCTACGACGCATCTCCGCTCACGACCTACCAAGGACGCGCCCTGGTGGTGATCGAGGTCACCGGCGAAGGCGATGCAACTCTCACCGTCAACGCGGCCAAAACCAAAGCCGGAGTTCTCAAACTCAAATGAGCCAACGCGAGAAAAGTCCATTCCGCAAAGCACGCCGGGCCATTCTCGGATCTTTGACTCTGGCCCTCGCCCTTGGCTCTCCGCTCGCCCAAGCGGAGGTATCCTGCCCTGACATTTTCTCAGACCACATGGTGCTGCAGCGCGAAAAGCCGATCGCCGTCTGGGGCACTGCCGATCCGGGAGAAAAAGTTACCGTTCGCTTCGCAGGCCAAGAGGCCTACGTCAAAGCCAGCGACACCGGAAACTGGTCACTGGAGCTCCCAGCCCAGAAAGCCAGCTTTACCCCCCGCACCCTCACGGTCAGCGGCGAGAATACCCTCACATTCGAGGACGTGCTCGTGGGAGAAGTCTGGCTCCTCTCTGGACAGTCCAACATGGACAAGCCCCTCGGCGAAATCCGAGGACAACAAGTATCGCAAGGCTACCCTGAAGTTCTCGAAGAGGCTGATATCCCCGCCCTACGCCTCTTCCGCATGCCCAACAACCTCAAGATCGAGGACGCATCCCTTGTAAAGCAGTGGGTCGTCTGTACCGGCGAGACGGTGGACGCCATGCGATTTTCGGCCGCTGGATTTCACTTTGGCAAGGAGTTAAACGCCAAGCTCGACGTACCCGTCGGTATGATACACACAGCTTTTGGCGGAACCATGATCGAGGCATGGATGCCCGAAGAAGCCTTCCAAGCCGACCCTCAGTTGGAGCCGCTGATGAGAGAGCCTTACTTTTCCTGGGTCAAAGGCGTACAAGCGACCGAGCTCTACCAAAGCATGATCGAACCTCTCGCCCCCTTCACGCTGCGGGGATTTCTCTGGTATCAGGGAGAGTCCAACCTCATGCACGGCGACTCCCAGATCTATACCGCCAAGCTCAGCCATCTCATCGAGGCTTGGAGAATGCGCTGGTCCCAGCCCGCAGCTCCATTCTACTTCGCCCAGATTGCTCCCTTCACCTACTCAGAATGGATAGGGCACAAAACGCTCACCCTCGACGCTCTCCCCCTTTTTTGGGAGGCCCAACTCGCCGTCGCAGACAAGGTGCAACGGGCAGAGATCGTTCCGACTGTTGATCTGGTAGACAACCTTCGCGACATCCACCCGACCAACAAGCGCGACGTCGGCCTACGCTTCGCTCAACTCGCCCTCCACGAAACCTACCAGCATGCCGACTCCTCATTCGAACTTCCTCGACTCCAGTCCATCGAGAAAGGCGATAACAGCTCCCTGCTTCTTCGCTTTTCCGGCGCCTTTGACCTAGGCAGCGCCATAGCAACGGACGCCCTTGGGGCTTTTGAAATCGCCGGAGGCGAAGGCAACTACCACCCCGCTTCCCCCCACTGGAACAATGGAATGCTCGAGCTCAGAGCCCCCGGGATAGAAGAGCCTCAGTATGCTCGCTACGCTTGGGACGAAAAGGCATCTCCACCTAAAGCTAAGGCTCCCGAGCTTCCATTGTATCCGTTTCGTACCGACAAGAAAACATTGGCGACCCTCACACCTCCCTTTTTCAATTCCAAGCGTTTGGACCTTAGCCCAGACAACGGCCGCAACGACAATCAGAAAGAGACCTGGGAGGAGTGGAACATAGGAGAAACCAGCGAGGCTGAGATCGCCCTCGAAGCCCTTACCCTCCGCCTTGCCTCAACAAATGGAACACCCCTGCAAGGCGATTGGAACAAAGCGGGGCTTGCAAGCGGAGCCAAGCTTGCGACCGACGGAATCGCGTCCCAGAGAGGGGCAGGCATAAACCTAAGCTTGGATGGACTCCCTGAGGGCAGACACTCTATCGTAACCTACCACAACAGTCCGGGCAGCTCTGACTACGGGGAATTGCAGGTCATGGTCGGACAAGATTTCGCAGGTACGGTGACGCCAAGCCGACGAGTCGAAGACGACTTGCAGGCAACAAGCTTCTACTACGAATTCGACGTCACGAAGGATGAAGCTGTCACCCTCACCTTCAAGCCAGGCAAGGAAACGAAAAATGGCGCCATCATCAATGGAATCGCCATCGACGCTCCCAATCCAGCCCTACAAGCCAGCGCTCCGTATCCATCCAATGGCGACCTCCACGCAAATTTGGATGATAAACGGCTCACCTTGCGTTGGCGAGCTGCTTCCGACGCCCAAAAGCATCTCGTTTATCTCCACCAATCGAACGACGCTAAAGAGAGCTTCAAGCTCGTCAATCGAGCTGGCCGTAGCTCACGAGCCTATCAAGGATCCACGGCCCAAAGCCACTTCGAAGTCGATCTTGCAGGAGCGAACAGCCTCCAACACTACGCCTGGCGGGTAGATACCATCGGGGCCGACGGCACCCTCACTCGCGGCGAGGTATGGACCTTCTCCCCACGACAACTGGCTTTTCCCGGGGCAGAGGGTTACGGACGCTTCGCGCGAGGCGGTCGCGGCGGAGCGGTCTACCACGTAACCAACCTCAACGACAGCGGAGAAGGAAGCCTCCGAGCGGCGATCGAAGCAGAGGGTCCGCGCACAGTGGTCTTCGACGTTTCCGGCCGCATCGAGCTCAAAAGCAAGCTCACCATCCGAAACCCCTTCCTCACAATCGCCGGACAAACCGCCCCCGGAAAAGGTATCTGCATCTCCAACTACAACTTGGGCCTCCTGGGAGTTAACGACGTCGTGCTGCGCTACCTACGCGTTCGACCAGGCGATCTTTCCGGAAAAACCATGGACGGAATGGGCATGGCCAGCAGCGACCATTGCATCATCGACCATTGCTCGATCAGCTGGACCCAGGACGAGGCCTTTAGCTCACGCGGAGCTCGCAACATAACCTTGCAACGTACGCTCATCTCCGAGGCCCTCAACATAGCGGGCCACAAGAAGTACGGAGACGGAAAGAAGCATGGCTTCGCCGCCAGCATCGGGGGCGATATCGGCAGTTTCCACCACAACCTCCTCGCCCACAACGAAGGCAGGAATTGGAGCCTCGCCGGAGCCCTAGACCAAGCAAGCCGCCATGCCGGTCGCCTAGACATCCGCAATAACGTGGTATACAACTGGGGCGGCCGCACCACCGACGGCGGCGCCAAGCAAGTGCAGTATGTAAATAACTACTACAAGCCCGGCCCTGCCTCCAAAGTATTTCACCTCCTAAAGCCGCAACGCGACCTCGTCGCCGCCTTTGGACCACAAGATTACTACGTCGACGGCAACGTAATGGAAGGCAGGGTCAAGGCCCACAAAAACCGCAAGGGCATCGTCACCAAGGAAAACGAACCACAGCGAAACTACCTTTCCAAGGAGCCCTTCTTCCCTTCCTTCGTCGAAACGCAATCCGCGGCGGAAGCCTACGAAAACGTGCTTTCGGACGTCGGTTGCAACCTTCCCCAACTCGACCAGCACGACCAACGCATCATAGCCGAAACCCGAACTGGCAGCTTCACCTTCCGCGGCAGCAGTAGCGGAGAACCGGGCTTGCCCGATTCCCAAGCGGACGTCGGCGGTTGGGAGGACTATCCTGAAATCCATCGTCCCCAAAACTGGGATACGGATCTTGACGGAATGCCGGACCATTGGGAAGTCGCAAACGGCCTCAACCCCAACGAACCAGACGGACACTTTCTCGAACCTCAAGGAAGTGGCTACACCAACTTAGAAATTTATCTAAATCAAATAACCCGAAGATAATATGAAAAACATATCCAAAATCCTTAGCATTTTCGTTGCAACAGCATGTCTGATTCCTGCTACGAATCTCGAACTTTCAGCCAAAGACACAGACCTGCACGGATTGACGCCCAAAGAGTTCAAGATGCACAAGCGCGAAGCTAGGTCCTACGGATTCGAGACCCGCATCACCAAGGACAAAGCAAACGACCTGATCCTAGTCGAATCTCCCATCGAGGAGGACCCCATTCGCGAAACGCAACGCTACTACCTTCGCGCCGCAGTTCGCGACAAGAAGGTGCTGGTAACTCAGATCATCGTCACAAAAACCCATCTCTCCTTCACCGAGTACGACAGCGCTACGATGGACTACTCGAAGGCAACCGTAGACGGCCTTCCCCTCTATGTCGAAATAGCACCCCCAAATCCCAACCCGGGCCAGGATGCCATCACCCAGATGTCGACTGTTCAAATCTCCCTCGCCCAGTTGAAAAAGTACGAATATACCGGCATGGAGCTAAAGGTTTTCAACAAAATCGGCGAAACTGACATCAAGATAAAAGGCAGCTTGATACACGGTTTCCTTAACAAACTGGACTCTCAGACCAAGTAATCACGAGCAAGCCGCGCAGCTAGCGCAGTTCCTGAGATCTAAACATCCAAGAGGAAGTCAGAGTGGCTTCCTCTTTTTCATTGCCCAAAGAAGCAGTGCTTAACCACAGGGCCGTCACTTGTAACGCACCTCATCTTCAGTTTCTAGCTAGCGGATCCCTACTGCAGACGTCCTTTGAGGTAAGTCCCCATCGCCTCAAGCAAGGCTCCGTCGATTGGCACCTTATGCCCTTTTCCGTCACCATCTTCTAGATACGTAAACTCGCTTCCCAGTTGACTTAAGCGTGCCCGTAAAAGCTTCATCTGATGCTGGGCATCGGGACCCTCGCCCGAATTGATGCTGAGAAACAAAGGAATGGTTGGCCTATCCAAATAATCGAGAGCTCCCTGCTTCCGCCAAACGCTCTCGAAATCTTCGCGCTTGCCCCAGGCCCGCTCGTAGCGAGGCAACATGTGATCATCATCCAAAAGGTCCAGATAGGAAAAGCGCCCCGACAAAACGACCGCTGCCTGCACAGAGCTATCCACTTCCCGATTGGGTCCCACTCCTTCAAATTCTCCCGAATTCTGCGAGGCCGCCAGCAACAGGGCCATGCCGCTGCCCCTGGAAAACCCGAGCACCCCGAGCTCGCCCGAGAGACCTAAGCCATTGCCGGTAGCCCTTAGCGTACGCACTGCGGCCTTCACCTTGTATCCGCAATCCGGCATCGGGTCCAAGCCCTTGTAGGGAGCTGCGACCGGATGATCCGCCATCGCCGTCGCGTAGCCCGCAAAAGCCATCCCCTCCAACAAGGTGTCACGACAGGCAACCAAGGAGTAGTTTCCCTTCCGATCTCGATTATCGCAGGAAAACTCAAGCAGAGCTGGAACCTTCGCTCCTTCCACCAATTCCAAAGGGTAAGCAATATCCAAATACAGCGTTCGCTCTTCCGCCTCGAAATACGGCACGCTTGACGCGACCGCGTAACCTTCCGGCAGCACGAAAATACGAGCTTGGTTAAGATTCAACTCTGACAGAAAAGAGCCCTTAAGCAGATCGGAGCGCAGCTTCGCGATGTCCTGGCAAATAGCAGGATAGACCGCCTCCTCGCGCCTTTCGTAATCAATGCGAACAATTCGGAACCCATCCTCAAGCAGTCGCTCACGCGAGCGACTCGAACGCGAGCCGGAGGACCTCCCTCCCGGCAGATTAGCCAGCACAATCGCCGTTTGCTCCGCAGCCGACTCTCCCTCTACTTCGACCCTCAGCGCTGCCGCGCCGTCGAAGAGCGAGCTTTCCCATAAGCGCTCCGCCTCCAAGCAACCTGGGGCCAGCCCCAGCGCCCCGATCAACATAATCCCAACCAACTTCATTCCTTTTGCTTCCTAAAAAACCGAAAAGCGCGTTTCGCGATGTACGACTACCCTATCGTTAAACCATCAAATGCGAAACGCGCCCCCCAAAAAAATTAACTAATTTGTTATAGTGTCCTGTCACGGATCGAATTTCGCCTGCGTCGTAGCGCTGAGCTTCAGCCAGCGGCCGCAGAGAGTAGATCCTGCCTTGCGGTCGCCGGCTGAAGCTCGGCGCTACGTTTGACGCATGACACGCCACTAGTCCGTCACATTCCAAAAGAGATCGACATAAGTTCGAGGCGACTCCCACTGTCTTGCCGGCGCCGAGGGATCGAGTCCGTTGATAAAGTCTTCGATGTTCGTGTAGCCGTCACCGTTCAAGTCACTCGATGCGTCCAACGCATCATGCGGATCGAGCCCGTGCGCCTTTTCCCAAGAATTCGGCATTCCATCCCCGTCCGAATCCTCGTAGGGCTCTCCCTCGTAATCCGGGTAAGCTCCCACTTGATCGATGCTCGTGAGAATCCCCTTTCCCGCTTTGTATCCCACTTCGCCGCTTCGGACCATAGCGACTACCCTCTCGTCAACAGCATCCCGACGCGGCAAGGTCGCACCCGAATTCGCCAGCACATCCTCGTAAGCCTGCTCCGCTGTAGTCAACTCGAGGTAGGCGTGAGGGTAAGGCTTGTTGATTCGTACCTTCGAAAGAATTTTGTCAGGATCGAAACCGTCCCTTTTGTCAACTTGCACGCCACCGTCCCAGTTGTCAGCGGTCACGCGGGCATTGCCTTCCACAATGTTCCCAGTTACGTACGCCCGACCAAAGTCCTGAATGGGAAATTTGCTGCGGCGCGCATCCGGTTTTAGGATACGGTAGCTAATCGGGTCGTCCAAAGGAGTTACGGGCCCGGGCTTATAGTAGTTGTTCACCAGCGTGTAGTAGCTACGATGATCGCCTCCATCCGTCGTACGATGACGCCAGTTGAAAATCACGTTGTTGGCGAAAGTAAAATCATAGATCATGCCGACGCTCGGATTCCGTCCCGTGTTGCAGGCCCATAGATTGTGGTGAAACGTGCTGTTGTACCCACCTATCGTGCTGCCAAATGCATGGTCGTAAGTATCGAGGGCTTCACTGAAGATCGAATTTTGAATCGTGATGTTCACCGTCGGAAGCTTAAGTCGCTCCCCCCCATCCTCAGGAGTATACATGTGTCGATACATGGACATGTTCTCGTCCAGTCCCCAACTCGCGGATACATGGTCGATCATGATATTTCCAATCGGGTTTCCACCAAAGGAATCGTTTCGATCCCCTACCCACGTTTCTCCACGACGAAAACGCATATGACGCACCACAACATCGTGCGTTTCGAGCTCCACCGTATCGCCCGCGATGCAAACGCCATCTCCCGGCGCCGTATTTCCTGCGATCGTTATGTAAGGCGCTCGAATCACCAATCGCTCCTTCAGTCGGATAATTCCCGCCACATTGAAGACCACGATTCGCGGTCCGCCTGCCTCGCAGGCCTCCCGAAAGCTTCCCGGTCCGCGATCGTTTAAATTGGTGACGACAAAGACCTTCCCCCCGCGTCCCCCAAACGAGTACATGCCTCCCCCTTGAGCCCCCGGAAAAGCGGGGATATCCGCTTGCGGCAGATCGTCAGGATGAGAGGCCCCGGGCAAATACGGCTTCCCTCTTTCCTCCCATTCCAAGATCGCTGGCAAAGCCTTTTCCCAGGCCGCGTCCGAATTCGCCTGCATGATAGCATGCCGACGTTCCGACTCTGCCTTAACCTCGTCGCTGATCTTTGGATACCCGGCATACAAAGCAGGCACGAGCAAACTCGACAATACTGCCGATCGAATTGCGTTCAAAAGTCCACGCTCTGACATAACTGGAACCCAATTTCAGTTCAGCTGAGCTTCCCCTCAGCGGGCGGCCTTCTCGCGCTCCGCCAAGGCTCTCTCCGCTTCCTTCATGTTAATCCCCAGAGCGGAAAGGTAGTTATTGATTCGCCCCTTATACTTGCCGAAGCGACGATGCTTTTCCTCGGAGGATCCCTCGTCCATAGCGTGCTCGCGCGCCTCCACCAATGCCGTGTAGATCCAACGCTGGTGTTCTTCCTCCAAGTCGGGCAACAACATCATGTAACGGCGATAGGTGTTGGGAACCACACCATAGGTCATCCCGTCCTTCACCTGCTCCACTTGCGACTGGTCGAGCTCAGCGGATAGTTTGGCCAGGAAAGCGTAATGTAATTCGAAAACCTCCAGCCGGGCCTTTTGGCGAATCTCTTTTGCGGAGCCGCCTGCCTCGATCGCTGCGTCACGGCCATCATGAATCGCGCGAAGATCGACGTATTGCCTAGCGACGATCTCAGATACGCGCACCGCCTTGGCAGCGTCCTCTATCGATATTTTGGATACGATCTTCTCACCGCGCTTCAAGACGGTGTCCCAATAGGCAACATCTTCTCCATACGAGCTAGGGTCGCCCTTTCCCGACAGGCTTGCTGGTAACGAAAGCAGGCCCGTCGCGACGAAAGCCAAGAGAGATAGTTTCTTTAAAATGGTATTCTTCATTTTGATACTGGCGAAAGGGGATACGTTTCGTCCCCCAGACTCTCCGAGGGTTAAAAAGCAAGATGAGCCATCAGTCGGCCAAGGGCTCATCTTGATCTTCGAAAGAAAAAAGAGGCCCAGCACAGCCAGTGCTGGGCCTCCGAAATGTTAGCCGAGTTCGCTATACGACCTAGAAGCGGCCGTTGACTCCGAAAGTCATGTTGAAGCCATGTACGCGCTTTTCTTGAAGCATCGCGTAGGCTGGCCACATCCCTTCCGCTCCGATGCGCTCGGACTCGTCAGAGATACGTATGTTTTCCGAACCTGTGTCAGTGATGTTCGCGGCGTTGAAGAAGATGCCGTACTTGTCGTTGATTTGGTAGTTCAGGTTAACATCGATACGCTCTTCTGAAGGCGTGAAGGTGTAGTACTGGATCGTTTCGCTGTCGCTGCGGTCTGGGTTTGCGTGCCAGAGACGACCGGAGTTGTTCTTGCGGATCGTTTCCGAACGGTAAGTGCCCTTTACGTTGGCGCTGAACTTTCCAATACGTACCGCGACACCGCTGGCAGCTGAGTCATCTGGAGTTTGAACCAACGAGTCAGTGTCTTCCTGCGTCGTGCTCTTAGTGCCGTAGCTGGCGTACCAGCTGACATTGCGACCCCAGTCACCCAAAATGCTCAGGTCCTGGTTGAAGTCGATTTCGTAGCCAGAGGTCTTTGCGGTGCCCTCGCCATTGACGCGGGTTTCAACCGTCCAGAACTCGATGTCGTCGAAGTCTGGCAAACTGAGTTGCGCGATGAGCTCAGGCGTTACCCCTTCGCTGATGTTCTTGTAGAAGTTCTCAACGTGCTTCTCGTAGTAAGTAAGCGTCAGCTTACCTCCGCGCTCGTTGTAGTACGAGACGGAGAAGTCGTAGTTGTTGGATGTCCATGGCTCGAGGCTTGGGTTACCGATCTTGATCTTGCCGCCCGGATCCTCGACGTTGTCGTGGATTTCTACGCGATTACCATTCAAGGTGTCTTCGAAGTCGGGGCTGGCCGAAGTCTTGGACCAAGCGAAGCGAGCCTTCCACTTGTGGTTGATATCGTAAGCCATGTTCCAGCTGTAGGTTGGAGCTTGGTCGACTTCACCGTCGGTGTAGTAGGTCTTCCACTCGCGAGTCGCTTGGCTAAGCGTATTGCGAACAACGAGCTCGTCCCAAGTCTGACCGGAGGAAGCGAGAGCCGCTTCGATCTCTGGCTCGTTGCCTGCCTGATAGGACTCCCAGAGGTCTGGATTGCGCATGTCGATACGTTGCGTAGAGCCTTCGGAATCCTGATAAGTGATGAATTGCCCCAGCTCGTTCTTAACGAAACCGTAGTTGGTATCGCGATACGGCTCATAGCCTTCGCGCTTCTTCTTACTGTCACGAACACCGGTTACGATGTTGAGCTTTCCCGAGAAGAACTTACCTTCGAGCATGGCGTAGAAAGAGTCATCGGTTTCCCTCAAGCCCTTGATGTTCTTGATACCCTCTTCGTAGTTGTTGGCAGCAATCGTCTTGCCGTTTGCTACGTCCTGGGTGTCGCTCCAGTAGTCGGGATTGTCTTCGAAGAATGTCCATAGCTTGTACGGGTCAACCCATGCAACACCACTGACACCGTAACCCAGATTCTGTCCAGAGTAGGAATCATCGTAGTAAAGCTCCGGATTGAAAGCGTCGGAAGGCCCGATGTAGCGGTACTTGTAGTTAGTACCCTTTCCGGACTTAGATTCGTCGAACACACGGCGATGGAAACCAGTCTTGAAGGCAAGCTGCATCGCGTCGCTCGGGATGAAGTCGAGTTCGCGGCGAATATCGACCTTATAGGATTCGCGGATACTCGTGGTCTTCGCTTCACCGGCAAGGACCGTCAAGTCCGTACCGCCATCACTTTGCTCGTCGGGATCGATTTCGAAATTATTGATGTCGCCCCAATCGTAAGCATTCCCCTGTTTGTCCATAGCGATAATGGTACCCGGGACTCCGTTAGCGATATCGTGAAACTCGATGTATCCAAGATTGCCACCCTTGACCTCGAGGCCAGTGAAGTGTCCGTTGCGGCCGCTGACGAGTTCGCCTTCAGACTTGGAGTGAGAGGCCACTGCACTCACCTCCCAAGGACCTTGGTCGAACTTGTACTTCAGGTAAGAGGAAAGCGTATCGCCATCGCGGTCCAACATAAACCCTTCCTGGGCTAGTTGGCCACCGGTGCCGATCGTGTAGTCGTCGCCCCATGCATCTGGGTTGCGAGCGTCGATTTGGAAGCGACGCGCTCCCTGAACGCTGGAGAAGGTGGAGGTCTGCACGTTGAAGGTGAACGAGTGAGCATCCGTCGGAGCGTAGTCGAACTTAGCGCTGTAGGACTTGCGCTCGGAGGAACGCGGGTCGTCTGTGATAGAAACCTGCTCGAGGTAGGGATTGCGAACGTCGTTCTTCAGCCCAGTGTCTTCGTTCGTTCTGCGGAAGTCGTCCTTCCACTTCAGCTTAAGGTTGTGGTTCTCGTCGAACTGGTTGGAAACCGCCGCGTTCAAAGTGAGGCCGAACTTTTCGTTGACCGGCAAAGCGTAGGAGAAGCTGTAGCTAGGCTTCATCTTCCAAGTTTCGCCCTCGCCCGGACCTGGAGTCTTTCCGAACATGAAGTCGGAGCTGAGATTCTCTGAGTTTACGTTAAAGTAGGCGCTCCAAGAAAGACGTGGCTTTGCGTACTCGAAAGCAGACTTGCTCACGAGGTTGATCTGACCGCCAATCGCGTCGGACGGCATGTCAGGAGTCGGAACCTTTACGAGCTCCACACGAGAAGCGTTGTTGATAGACATCATGTCCAAGCCAACCGCGCGAGTCATGCTACCGGGTGTAGCGCCAGCGATTTCGACGCCATCGATGGTTACGGAAGTCTGATCGGCACCGAAACCACGGATCGAGATGGAAGTCGCGTCAGCGCCGTTTCCATAGGAACCGCCACCGTAGTTCACCTGCACGCCTGGCATGAACTTGACGAACTCACCCACGTTACCTTGAGGAACCGCGCCGAAAGCGTCAGTTGAGACAACGTTCTTTAGGTTGGTGGAGAAACGCTCCTCGTTGGAAGCCAACATGCGAGCATCGAATTCCTTGCTCGCCTCCACTTCGAAAGGAGCGAGCTCGAAAACGTCTTCGTCGTCGATCTCCGAATAGTCGAGGTTCTTAGACCATGGGATCAGGCGAGGATTCAACTCCACGATCTGTCCTTCGGATACCGAGATCTTGTAGATACGAGACTTTGTGCCCGTGTAATCCACGACGATATTCACGTCCCCTTCCGGCACATTGCGGAGATGGTAGAAACCATCATTGTCCGTCAGCGTCTCGATCGCCGTTCCTTCAACCTTAACGCGGGCAGAGCTAAGGAAGGCGCCCGTCTTGACATTCTTTACACGCCCCTCGACCTCGCCGCGCCCGTCTTGGGCAAACAAATCAGCGGGAGCGGCGACGAAAGCCGCCAAGGCGAACAGGCAAAGGAAAATGCGTCCTATCCCTTTCATTGAAAAAGCCTGCCCGTTGGAGGGGCGAGCTTGAGCGCCGGAATCGCGACCAGCGTCGCATTCTCCGGAATAGGCAGTAGCGCGGCTCCTACGTGGGGACGCACAAGAGGCCAATGTTTTTAGTAGAAACATGGAGTTTGTAGGTATTTTAGGGTTATGGAGTTCGAAGAAAAGGCGGAGCGGAATAACGATTAGGGTATTGCTCGCCGCAGGGTGGGTTTTATTTCATTTGAAATAACGAGTGAAATAATTGCATCAGATGAAATTACCTGTCAATATCTAAATTTGGAGCTACAGGGGCTTGCTCCTTCACTAGAACGACAGCTTGAAACAAGATTCACGGGAGGTCTAAGCTCAGTAACTCCCAACGTAAGATCATTCTTTCTTACTGCTATTTAAACACTTACAAAGCCATCAAAGGGAATTAAACATGATCGAATCGCGATTGCATACTTTTTCAACAAAAACGCACTCTTTCATCTTATTTCATAAAAAACCGAGCAAATCAGCAGAGAACCGCCCATTGAAACCGTTCCCGCAAGTGAGACTACCCATCCCCTTTTCCTTGATGGACTGCAACTTAGAGAAGAAAAGAGGGGTAAAGCGCTTCCCAGCTTCCCAACTCGTGTTTGCAAGATGGCTATCCTGAAATAAGAAGAATGTGTTTTTACCGGGCCCACTTTGCCCTGCGACGGCAAACGTAGCCTGTTGAAAGTCGACTTCCAATAGGCCAGCTGAATCAAATCATGGCCTCGCTGGAGCGCTCCAACACGATTTGGAAAGAACCTCCGAGAACATCTCTAGAGGGATGGATAGCCACCTAGGCTACGAGCGATACCTCTACGAACGCTGCAGCCTGCCCGCCTTGATCGCATGGAACAAGACACCTCAATCGTATGCGCGATACGCTTGGCTCAGAACCGCTTCAGAGTGTCCGCTGAACAAGGCGACTCACCCTCCCCCCCCAAAAAAAAGGTTAATCACCAAAGACAGTGGAATAGCTGGCTACGCATTCGGTCCAACTGCGGGAAGCGGCCTTGTGCCGCTATTGGGCAGGATCGATCGTGCCACAAGGGCACTTCCCACTAGAGAATCTCTAGCCCCGCAAAAATGGTGATGAACCCAAAAAAAGGCAGCGGGCTCTCCGCTGCCTTTCTTGTATTCTAAATGGTGATACAAATCAAAAACCCTTCACTGGGAAGCTCAACGTTCTCCATCGCTCGGAAGGCTTCGCCTCTCTTAGGGCGAGAATTGAATCGGGATCCTCACCCGACAGGCAACCGGCTTGCCTTTGCGACGGGCCGGCTCCCACCCCGAGTTAACCACGCAGAGAACAGCTGGAGCCTCGAAAGCCAAATGAGTGGACTTGATAGGTTTGGCATCCCGCACGGTGCCGTTAGGCATCAGGACAAACGAGACGACGACCTCCCCCTTCGTGCGGCTTTGCTGCATCGAATAAGGGTAAAGAGGGGTCGCCATCCGCACCGCCCTGGGCTTTTCGTCAAGCTCCCCCATCTCGTAGACCTTTTCCAACTCGAAATCTGCCTTCAGCGGCAACTTTGTGGGCAAGCTCACCGTCACTGGCTCCCCACCCGCCGTCAGCGGAGCGAAGCGAAGCTTAGCCACCGCCGGTTCAATCACGTCGAACAATTCTTCCGGCAAGGCCTCGTTCTCCGGCCGGACAAACAAGGGTTGCCCTTGCTTTGAAATGATGATTTCCACCCTCTCGGTGCGGCTTCCGTAACGAGCCCTCAACTCGTCGGGATACACCACCGATATCGGCGTCAAAAGCTGCGGCTTCTCGTCCAATTCCCCAGACGGGCGCACCGCCCCACCGAGCCCGGCGTCGATCCCCTTCTCGTCCAGGAAAGCTAAAATACGCTTCGAGCCTAAAGCTTCGGCCGCAGATCGTATGCTCAAGTCACCAAACACCAGCTGGTCCCATTGGGCCCCTCGATCCATCAACATCTTAAGCAACTCCAGTTGGTCGCCTTCCACAACCCGAGCGAGCAGGACAGCGGCATGCCGTCCCGACAGATCCAAAACCCCGCCGTGATCCACCAAGAGCCGCGCGATCTCGAACTCCCTTTCCGAGATCGCAAAAAGCAAAGGAGTCACTCCCTCCGCCAATTCCGCGTTCACGTCGTAGCCGTACCCCAACAAACACTCGATCGACTCGTAGCGACCCGCCTGGATCGCTTGGGCGATCGAACGCGCCAAAGACTTTTCGTCCACCTCGCCGTCTCGCCGGTCAATAAACCAGCAGATAGCATCTACATTCCCCTTGCCCAGCGCGAAATCGAGAGCCTCTACTCCATTGGCGGACTTGGAGCGAGGGTCGATCCCAAAGTCGAAGACCCTTTGCAAGAGCGATGCGTCCGCGTATCCAGCGACTGAATGCAGCGCCGTATAACCATCGACCTTGAAATTGGGATTTATCCCGAAACGATCCAAGATGCTGAATCCAAGTTCTGGATACCCTTCCATTATCTTCGACAAGGCGATCCTTTTCTCGTCTGCCTCTCCGAAGTCAATCTTGGGCTTGAAGGGCATCAAGTAGTTGACGATGTCCTCGTAGTTTTCATTGAGAGCCTCGGACGCAGCCCACGAGCAATGCCAGGTCCCCGTCGCCCCCTTCGGCTTCTCTGGCATCAACGCTTTGACCGTTTCGAAATGCCCGTGAGTAGCGGCTAGCATCACGACGGAATTGAGCGAACCCCAACCATCTTCCAGCGGAGACTTGTACTCCATAAAACGCGCCGCAGTCTCGGCTCTTCCCGTCAACGCGGCATAGCGAACCGGAAGCTGATCGTACTCGTCAGGAACCTTTACGAGCTTCTTCTTGCTCTCCAAAAGAGAACGAACGCGTTCCGCTCGTCCATTCGCTGCAGCGTAGAAAATCTCACTCCGGCCCTTGCTATCGACTTCTAGAGCTTCCTTGCCTGCCGGATCCTCGCCGCTATCGTCGACGATCCAGTCCCAACTGCAAGGCGCTCCCCGCTCAAGCACTTGACCGTCTCTCACGTGCCAAAGCGCCGCAAAGCCATCCTTCATGGCCCCTGGAACAATGAATTTACTGTTGCTGGCAAGGTCGACCCCTTGCTTGCCCAATCTAACAGGCTGCACAAGACGGACGCGGCCCTCGTGAACCCATCCGAGCAACAACCAATCTCCAACCATCTTTTTGCCCAGCGGCGAGACCGGCACCACGATTTCCCAGCTAGCCTGCAATACGTACTCGGGCTCAGCATCCCTTTGCCCATAAGGCTGGGGCACACGCTTCAAGGAATAGTCAACCAACGCCGAAGCAAACTCGCGCGTCAAAGGCAACTCCCCTTCAAACCACCAAGCATTGTGGCGAGTCCCTGCAAACTCGATAGCAGATGCATCGACCTCCTTATCCAACACCGGCAATCCGTCCTCCGTCGCGTTCACCTCGTAGGCTCGCTGATTAACGAAGTGGAATAGCTTGATCGGCATCGCTCCGATAGCCTCGAAAGCGAATAAACATCCCAACAGGGCAAAGAAGGGGACCTTTTTAAAGTAGATACTACAAAACATACCCCGTAAACCTACTGAATATCTAAGCCATAAATACAAGGCTAATCCTCGACCCGCGCACGGACCGCGAGCGGAGAAGCCTCCCTCCATCTCTAGCGATCGGAGGCGAAAGGGAAATGCCCCCTGATCCAAAACGAAAAAAAGGCAGCGGTCGAACCGCTGCCTCTAAAGTATTCACCGAGTCGATACAGTTACTTCGACTTGACCAAGTACTCGGCGATCTGGATCGCATTCAAGGCAGCGCCCTTCCAAAGCTGGTCGCCCACCACCCAGAAAGCGAGGCCGTTGTCCAAGGCGCTGTCGACACGGATGCGCCCAACTCCACAGTTCACCTTGCCAGCGTAGTCGAGCGGCATCGGGTAAACCTTGTTCGCAGGATCGTCCACCACGTCAACTCCCTCGAAGGCAGCGATCGCTTCGCGGGCCGCCTCGACGGAAACCGGGCGCTCGAATTCGGCGTTGATGGAAATTGAGTGAGAGCGCATGACCGGCACCCGCACGCAGGTACAGGAGACCTTCAAGTCCGGCAGAGACATGATCTTACGCCCTTCGTTAAGCATCTTCATCTCCTCCTTGGTGTAGCCATCTTCCAGAAACACGTCCACGTGCGGAAGGGCATTGAAAGCGATTTGGTAAGGATAGACGCTATGCTCGATCGGTTCGCCCTTGGCCCAAGCCTTCAGCTGGTCCTCGAGCTCCTGCATCGCCTCCGCTCCGGTTCCGCTTACCGCCTGGTAAGTGGAGGCCACCATGCGCTTCAGGCCGAAAGCCTTGTGCAAGGGGTAAGCCCCCATCAGCGAAATCGCCGTCGAGCAATTCGGGTTGGCGATGATGCCCTTGTGGGACTTAGCCGCCTCGCCATTGATCTCGGGCACCACCAGCGGCACGTCCGGATCCATGCGGAAGGCCGAGCTGTTGTCGATCGCCACCGCGCCTGCCTTGGCGGCTGCGGGACAAAGGGCCTTGGAAACCGTTCCGCTCGCGCTGAAGAGCACGAAATCCAAGCCTTCGAAACAGGTTTCAGTGGCTTCCTCAATGGTAATGGTTTGCCCAAGCGCCTCGACCTGCTTTCCTGCAGATCGAGCAGAAGCAAACAGCTTCAGTTCCGACAGAGGAAACTTTCTGTCGCCTAGAAGCTTGATGAACTCTTGGCCAACCGCTCCGGTTGCTCCAACGATGCCTACTTTGTAACCCATTTTTATTATGTCCTCGGACTTATTGCAGCCGACCACCCATAAGCTTCGCTCCCTCGAGATCAAGCAAACAGCGCGCCTGCTGCTGGTATCGATCGAGCGACAGACCCTCGAACTCTACGTCGACGGCCAACTGAGGCGCCGTTTCGAGGTCTCCACATCCAAAAATCCGCCCTCCTGCATCGAGAACTCTTTCGGCACGCCGAGCGGCCTGCATCGCATCGCCCAGAAGATCGGTCAAGAAGCGGAGCTGGACGCGGTTTTCAAGGGCCGCGTCGACATCGGGAAAAAGTACTGGGAACTCACCGACAAGGAGCAAGAGCCCAATCTCATCACCACCCGCATCCTTTGGCTGGAAGGGCTCGAGCCGGGGCACAACCAAGGGGGAAACCGCGACTCCTATCGCCGCTACATCTACATCCACGGCACCAACCACGAAGACAAGATCGGCAGTCCAGCCAGCGGAGGCTGCGTGCAGCTACGAAACAGCGAGATGGTCGAGCTTTTCGACGCCGTAGAGCCTGGGGATTTGGTCTACATCGGCTGAAACGTCACCAAAATCGCATCCTGATCAGGCTTTGGCACGTACCTTCCTTTGGAAAGGAACATTTACCCCATGAGCTACCCCACCCCTCTTGGCGTCATCGCCACGCTCGCCGCTCCGCGTGCCCAGCTGGCGATAGCAAGCCTACTGGCCCTCTTGCAAAAGTCTCCCGCTATCGTAAGGTCCGCGAGCAGCCTGTTCACCACCGTCGAGCCCGCCACTCGCATCCTTCAAAAGCTCGGCCTGACCGCAGCAAGCCTCAGCAGCTACCATGCTCTGTCCGGAGCGACCACCGCCGTCTACTCCACCTCTCCAGATCCCCCGTTCGCGTTCGAGACAGGCGAGAGCGTCACCCTCGTATTCGGCGTTTCCAACACCATGGCGGAAGCCCAGTCCTGGAGCGTCTCCGGCAACGTGCCGCCCGGACTGACGATCTCCGGCACCCTGGGAGAGCCCCTTTCCAGCAACGGCGTATTCAACGCTCAGTTCGGGCAGGTCTTCGGAACCCCAACCCAGGTCGGCATTTACACCTTTTTCCTGAAACCATGGAAAGAGCGCAACGCAGGGGGCGAAACGGCAGAGGCCTTCGAAGTGACGATCACCGTCAAATCAACCCCAGCCATTCCCCCGGAGATTCCCAGCGTATCGATAGCGACCGCCCCCGAGCACTTCACCGTGACTTGGACCACCAAGGCCGGACAAAGCTACCAACTGCAGCGTAGCGACAATCCACTGGACCCGGCGAGCTGGACGCCTTTCCCCGTCGACATCCAAACGGACTCCGACCGACAAGTCGCCATCATCCAGAAAACGGACATGCCCACCCCACTCCTGCTCAGAGTGGCCACAGCCCAGAGCCAGAGCAGCCAGTAGAATAGCGAGGCTCTCCCGCCCAAGCGCCCGATTTAAAACTGTATCCTGTATTCGCGAGGGTCACTTGCCTAAATCGCTCCGCCTGCCCTAGCTAAGTCAATTTTGCTCGACCCCTCACCTCCCTCCCGAGACAACTAGCGGCACTTTTCCGAACTGCCGCCTATGATATCCCCCAACGACCGCGAAAGCGCCGAATCCTCGATTTTCCTGCCGGAGATCGTTGGCCGCATTTTCGACGAAGGCGGGTACCTCCAGCGAGAGCTCAAGCTCGAACACCGACCGCAGCAGGAACAGATGGCTCGAGCGGTAGCTGCCGGGATGGAGCTCGACGAGCCGCTCATCTTCGAGGCCGGCACCGGCGTGGGCAAATCCCTCGCCTACCTCGTTCCCGGCATCATCCAAGCCACCGAAAGCCAGCGCCCCTGCGTCGTCTCGTCCCATACCATTTCCCTGCAAGAGCAACTGCAGCGCAAGGACCTCGAAATTTGCCGCACCCTCTTCCAATCCATCCCGCAGCTCGAAAAGTACGCCGCCTTCAAATCGGCCGTGCTTGTGGGCAAAGGCAACTACCTCTGCCCGACCCGACTCGCCAACGCGATTCGCAACAAGACCGAACTTTTCCCCACCGAGGAAATGGAAGAGCTCAGCCGCATCGCAGCTTGGGCGGAATACACCAAGACCGGCCTCCGCCAGGAGCTGAACCCGCTGCCCAACTTCGACGTCTGGGAACAGGTCAACGCCGAAGGCTCCGCCTGCAACCGCAAGAACTGCGACCACAACTCTTGCCACTACCAGCGGGCGCGGGCCGAAATCCGCAAAGCCCAGGTCGTCATCGTCAACCACTCCCTGCTCTTCGCCCTCCTCAACGCGGGCGGCCTCGCCCCCGGAGCCAAAGGGATCCTGCTTCCCGACGACTTTCTCGTCATCGACGAAGCCCACACCACTGCAGAAGTCGCCACCGAACACTTCGGAGCCCGCATCTCAAGCTATGGCGTCGACCGCCAGCTCAAGATGCTCTTCAACCCCAAGCGCAAGTCCGGCATCGTCAGGAAATTCGCCCACCCGAAGCAGCTACAGTGCATCATCGACGCCCAAGAGGCCTGCCAGGAATTCTTCGGCTACCTCATCGCCACTCACCTCGCCAAGCATAAGCTCGTCCGCATCTCCGAGCTCGGTTGGTGCGAACCCACCCTCGTCGGCCCGCTCCGCGCCTGCGTGCAAACCATGGACGGCATCCTATCCAAAATCGAAGACGGCCCCATGCACGACGAGATCAAGGACCAGCGCAGCCGTATCCACAGTTATTATACGGGAATCCGACGCTTCATCGACCTCGCGGAGGACGACCACGTGCATTGGATCGAAAAGAGCGGCCGCACGGGCAACATTTGCACCTTGCGCACTGCTCCCATCGACATCGCCCCTTACTTGCGCGAAGAGCTCTTCAACAAGGAAACCTCCGTCACCCTCACCAGCGCCACCCTATCCATCGCTCGCGACATGCGCCCCTTTCAGCTGAAAATTGGCGCCGAAAGCGAGACCGCTGAAATGGTCGACTCTCCCTTCGACTACGAGAATAACACCCGCATCTACATCGCCACCGACGTCCCCGCTCCATCGCCCCAAGACCAGCGGCTGTCCATCGAGATTCTCATAGACTACATCCGTTATTGCGTATCCAAAGTTTCAGGAGGCACTCTCGTGCTCTTCACCAGCTACTCGGACCTGCGCAAAGTCTCCGACGCGCTTCAGACCGAGTTCCTCGACTCCGGACGCCCCTTCTTCGCCCAAGGACAAGGCATGGGACGCAGCGAGATGACCGCAGCATTCCTGGAAGCAGGAAACGGCGTTCTCTTCGGTACCGACAGCTTCTGGACAGGTGTCGACGTACCCGGGCCTTCGCTCGAACAAGTAATCATCACCCGCCTTCCGTTCGACGTTCCCACCCATCCCATAGCCGAAGCGAAATCCGAACACATCAAGGAACGAGGCGGCAACCCCTTCGCCGAACTCAACCTCCCCGAGGCCTTGGTAAAGTTCCGCCAAGGCGTAGGACGCCTCATCCGCACCCGCAATGACAAGGGGATCATCACCATCCTAGACTCCCGCATCCTGCAAAAAAGCTACGGCCGCCAATTCCTGCAAAGCCTGCCCAAGCCGAAATTCATCCGTATCAACCGCAACGACCGCGATGCCCGCTTCCACGAGATCCACCAGGAACTGCCCGGCCGCCGCAACCCCGGCAGCGAACCGCCCACCAGATCTTAAAACCACCCGCTACACCTGGAGACGAAGGAGAAACAGAGAAGAGAATTTGAACCACTGATAACACCGATAGACACTGATGATCCATCAAGTGAATCCTTTCTATTCCACAACCATCGGTGTGAATCAGTGTCCATCAGTGGTTAACACAAAGCGGTGCAGGATCTTCTCCCTTTCTCCGTGCCCTACGTGGTAAAAACCAAAACCTTCAATCATGAAAACCGAACGCTTTCAAAACCTCGTATCCAAAAATCCGAACAACGAACTGTTCCGCTTCTCCCTCGCCCAGGCCCTTATCGAGGAAGAACGCCACGAAGAGGCAATCGAGCAGCTCGACTTCTGCATCCAGAAAAAGGAAGACTGGATGATGGCCGAGATCCTCAAGGGAAAATCCCTGCTCGCCCTCTCTCGTCCTGCAGACGCCAAACCCACGCTCGAGCGAGCGCTCCACCTCGCCGTGGAACAACACCACGAAGCTCCTGAGGCGGAAATCCGCAAGCTCCTCGAAACCCTGTAGGAGCGACCTTGGTCGCGATCCCCTCCTTCCCTCGGCCGCAAAAAAGCACAAACAATCAAGCGGCCCTAGGGAGCATTGCGCTAAGATCGCCTCGACATGCATCACTTAGTCGCAATCCAAGGAACGCTCGATCGTATCGAATCGCTCACTACGGAGCCTATATCCGTCGAACAGTTGGCCAAAGAAGCCGGCATGTCTTACTGGCACTTTCAACGCACCTTCACCGCGATGGTAGGCGAACCCGTTGGCCGATACATCAGGCGACGCCGCATCGCCCAAGCTGCCATGCGACTGGTCGACTATGAAGGAACCCTCCTGGAGCTCGCCCTGGACTACCAATTCGAGTCGCACGAAGCATTTACACGCTCCTTCAAAAGCGAACTTTCCGTCACGCCAAGCGAGTGGAGAGAAGGACGCGGAAGCATCCTCTACCCACGCCACCGAGAGCGTCTGACTCAAGCAAGCCTCAAGCAACGCTACAAGAACATGAACCTGCTCCCAGAAATCGTCCAACGCCCCGATTCCCGCTTCAACGGCTTACAGGCTCGCTACCTCTCAGCCACCTCGGATGAAGCTAACAACATGCGAGTGATTCCCGAGCTCTGGAAAAAGTTCTTCGAGCGAGCGCCCCAGCTTCCGCCCCAAACGGACGGCGTGTACTATGGACTGTCCAACACCCCTGAAGCCCTCGGCCTCGAGCGCCGTCACCCCGACGAAGCGATCTACCTTGCAGCCGCGGAAACAGACCCCAGCTTCCCTATCCCCGCCGGAATGACGCGCTGGCAATCCACCGGCGGCCTCTTCGCCAAGTTCGAGCACCACGGGCCAGTGGATACACTCGGCGAAACGATCGCTTACATTTACGGAAAATGGTTTCCAAATTCTGGATACGAAGAGCGGGAAGGTCCCGACTTCAATCGCTTCGACCACCGCTTTTCACCCGTAAGCGAGACCAGCGTACTTGAAATTTTCGTTCCAATCTCGTCACCCACCGGAGCGACGGATTCCGTAGCCTAACTAAACAGTTTCCGAGGCTTGTAGAGCGGCTGCGCCCCCCTTTTGGAGGCGACGAACGAACTGAGCTTCAGGGCCCTAACCAAGCACTCCTCCAAGCCGCGCTTTTCCAGCAAGCCCATGGTCAAGGCAGCCGTGAACGCATCCCCGGCTCCTATGGTGTCAGCCACTGAAATGTCATCGGGAGGCAAGGAGAAGAAGCGTCCTCTGCGCCAGAGCATCGCGCCCTTGCTTCCCAAGGTGACGCAAATCAAGTCCACGCCCGTCTTCTGGTTCAATGCCTTGATGCAATCCAAAAACTCTCCTTCATCGCCGCCGACCAAGCGCCTCAGCTCCTCGTCGTTGACTTTGATGACGTCTGAGCGCTTCAGGAGCGAGAGGGCCAAGTCCAAGTCGTCGTGCGGCGCCCGTAGGTTGACGTCGCAAACCTTGAGAGCCTCCGTTCGCTCCAACAAGCCCAGCAGCAAGGAACGGTTCGACTCCGTACGAGCGGCTAGGCTTCCGAAAACGAAGGCGTCCGCGCTCGCGAGGATTGGACTGTCCTCCTCCTCCAAGGCGATCTCATCCCACGCTACCTTCTCAAGTATCTCGTAGGTGGCGTCCCCAGACTTATCCAAGCTCGCTACCGACGCCCCGGTCGGCCAGCGAGGGTGACGCTTCAAAAGATCGGTCTGCACTCCAGAGGCTTCGAAGCGTCGCACCACTTCGTCCCCTAAGAAATCCTTTCCGACCGCGCTGGCGAGGTAACTCGTAGCTCCTAAGCGAGAAGCGTGATAAGCGACGTTTAACGGCGCGCCTCCTAAAAACAGTCCGCTAGGCAAGCAATCCCAAAGGACCTCGCCAAAAGCCACGACTTTCTTCGTATTTGATTCCGTCATACAATTTTCAGCATTTGGCAGACTTTGACGAACTCCGAGCAGGACCAAGCCTGGTAGGTCTTGCCCATCGGTCGTCCTGTTTCCCCGTGCGACCACTCATTGAACTCCCATGCATCGGCTATCCCCGCTTCATTTGCCTTGGCAAGCTTGAGCAGCTCGGCAACAGCGAGATCCCGGAAACCGAGCTTGTGGATAAACTGTACCCACATTGCCCCTACAAAAGGCCAAATACCGCCGTTGTGGTAGTGGTTCGGCAAATTCAGCAAGTTAACCGTGTAATAGGGCTTCCAGTCAGGATCGCCAGCCTGAACCACCGGATAGAGGTTTCGCACCGGGTACGGATCGTTGACGCCTACTCCCCACATAAACCGAAACGCCTTTTGCGCTTGGTCGGTGCTCAACACGTCGAAAAGGAACGCCATCACGTTAGCATAGACGTCACAGCGCCAATCGAATGAAAAGGGCGTGGTCTGAGCCAGCAGGTAGTGGGTGTCCCCCATGGTAAGCTGCTGGTCCGCGAAGCTGTATTCTCCATCCTTGTGACCATTGGTGCTCGGCCAAAACTTCTTGAGGATCGTACGCTTGATGTGGCTGGCCCAGCGGAGGTAGTCCCCCGCCATTGCCCACTTCCCGAGCATCTCCATCAACCGACCGTAACAGATATTCGCCCGATACCAGAGCACCTCGTCATAAAGCGGATTGTAGCTACGCCCGAAAAGGTCCGTCCAGTCTCCGGCCTCTGGCACTTCGATCAGACCGTCGTTGTTCGAGTCCTGGGCGCTGAGCCAGTCCATCGCCCGTTGCAGGTTCTTGGCATTGTCCCGCAAGAAATCGAGGTCGCCCGTGGCGCGAACAAATTCGAATACCGCGATGATCAGCCATATTCCGCTGTCGATGGAGCAGATCCCACCTACTCCGGAATAGTCCGGGTCTCCTGTATCTATGGATACGTTGCTAGGAACCTGCCCCGTCAAAGAAAGGTGATCGAGCAGCGTCTTGAGCGTGTTGCGCTGGCACTCCCTCATCTCCGCGTCGCCGATCTTTAACGAGCCGATTACGGTAATCGATCCGTCTCGCCCCCACACGCTGCGATAGTTTTCGTCCGTGCCCTCCGTGACGTTGTCTTCCAGCGAACACGCCGAAAAGCCCATGGGGGTAATGTTGCGACGCAAGCCTTCCACTGCCTTCTTGTAGGCGAGTTTAAGATACTCGCGATCCGCGTCGCTGATATCCGCAACTTTTTCCTCGCTGATCAATCGCAAGGTGTCCTTGTGCAAGGAAGGGTCTCGCGGCAAGTCGCAGGTATCTTGCTGCGGTTCGCATACGGAGTCGATTGCTCCAAAGTGTATCAAACCTTCCAATACACCATCCGCGCAGACACCGTCAGCTCGGTAGACATCCAATCCCACGGTCCGTTCGTGCAACTCCGGTTGGGCGTTGCCTACCACGATACCGCGAATCGACTTCTTTCGGAACATGGCACTGTCGTTGCCCGTGTCCCCAGCCACCACGACCTCGCTCGGCTTGATATTGAGCCGTTTTATCAGCCACGTCAGGGCATTGCCCTTGTTCGCGTACTTCGGGACGACATCGAGATCTCGGTTGGAGGAATAGATTATATTTACGTCTAGACCTGACTTTTCGAGGGCTTCTTCGATCTCGTGGAGCCTATCCTCAGAAGCGTCACGCAAGAACCAACTGCTCTTGTACGGACCCTGAAAATGCTTCGGCTGGACACTCACTTCGGAAAAGCTGCCTACCGCAGCTGCTGCCGTGTCCCGGTTCCATCCCTCCTCCAAGATTTCCGTGAAGTCCTTTATCTTCTCTTGCTTGCGGTAGTCGTAGATCAAAGTCCCTACGCCGCAAATGAGGTAATCCGGCTCCATCAGGTCCCCGTTCTCGATCAGTTCGAGCATGTCGTCGAGCAGGCGGCCCGTGTTGTAGCACAGTAGAGGTCTACGGCTTTCAGGGCAAGCCACCCAAGAAGCGTTGAACCGCTCTAGGGCGTCCGGCTTGCCAATCAAAGTCCCATCAATATCCGTGGAAAATAACTTTACCATGTTTTCTGGTGAAGAGGATTCTAGGCGACGGGCATCAACTTTCCCGGGCTGCTGGGATTACCATGAAACCCTTCGACCGCAGCGATCAGCTGCTGAGCAATCCCTGACCAAGTGAACAGGCTTCTCGCCTTGTGCGATCCATTCTCGGAGAGGCGTTCGCTAATCTTAGGATGCTCGAGAATTTTGCACATGGTAATACCGTAATCCAGAGCATCGAACGAGTCCGCGTAGAGCGCGTCTTTACCGTATTCCAAAGTTCGATACAGGCCGCCGTTGGTTGTCACGACGGTTGGAGCGCCGCTCGCCATCGCCTCCACAGCCGTCATGCCAAACGGTTCGTAGCGGCTCGGCAAACAGAACAAGTCGCTCGCGCGGTAAAAGTCAGGCATCAGCTCGTCATCCAAAGACTGCGTGATCGTTACCCGATCCTCCAATCCTAGCTTATGGATCTGCTTGACGATATCGCTCAACATTGGGTCCTCCGCTTGGCTTTCGGATTCGGACCCCAAGGGCATGAACAGACGCACGTCGTCAAAGCGCTTGGCGACGACAGCAAAAGCGTCCACCAGCAAGTCGAAACCCTTGTTTCGGCTCAAGCGACCTATACTCGTAATGACACGTCCTTCAAAGCCGAACTTCTCGCGCAGCGACTCCCGAGTGGCATCGCTAACTGGGTAGAATCGCGTGTCGTCATAACCTGGCGGAATCATGACGACCCTGTCCTTCGCGAGACCGTAGTCTTCAAAGAACATGTCCATCTGTATTGGAGAAGTGGCGACAACGATCGAACACTCGTCGTATATTTTTTGTTCGTTCTCAATACGGGTCGAGAAATTGTAGACCTCGTCGAAACCGTCTTTGTCTTCGGGAAAGTCGGTTTCCATCTTTTGTCGCTTCCAAGTACCGACCGAGTGCGGCGTGTGCACGTGAGGACAGGCGAGGTGCTCCGAAAGGATCTCGCCGGCTAGGCCCGCGTCCCAGTAGTGCGAGTTGATAAACTCGTAGGACAAGCCCTCCGCGCTGATCTTCGCCAGGGCATTGCGGGACCACTCCGGGATCCACTTATGCAGAAACTCTTTCGCGATGAAATCGTCGCCACCACAAGGAACCCGCAAGATGCGAACCCCTTCGTCGACCTTCTCCTCCGCGACCTGCCCTTCGAACTGGCGCGTCCAAATGTCGACCTGGTAGCCGAGCTGCGCAAGCTTGCGAGAGAGCTCGATAACAAACACCACTTGCCCTCCCGTGTCCGGCATTCCGAGCGGCGGCTCGGCAGCCACGTAACCGTGGGTTGAGACCATCGCGATGCGCTTGTCAGCGTTCGCAGCCTGCTTCTCAAGTTCAAATTTCTCTACAAACGACTCTGGCGTTACTTTCATCTTCCTTCTTTCTAGTTAGCATTCTCCCCGAATCGCTTCGGGCAGCTTACAATACCAAATATTGCACTTTGCATTACAGCGTTCCTTGCACGGGACGTTTTGCCCCATAACAACCTCCGCTGCCCCACCTTTTGCTAATACCATGCCAACAGCGCTCGCGCCCTATTGAGCTGGCCTCCGGCAAAAAGCTCGGCCCAATCATTTCAGCGCTATCGGAAACGAAAAAGGACGCCCCAAAAAGCAGGGCATCCCAGATAGGTCTCATGCCTTCGCAAGCCCGCAGCTCCGCGAGGTCGGCTAGGCTCTAGAACGCCCCGCCTAGGCAGGAGAAGTCGCGCTCTTCCTCTCGTCAATTCCTTCAAGATTCGCTTGGGCGTGCTCCGGTTCGGTTGCTTTCTCCTCGCTCTTTTCCTCGCCTTCAAGCTTCGCCGCATCGGCCGGCCTCAACAGGCACTTCTGGAAAAACTGGTTGTTGGGAACCTTGTAGGTGTCCCCGCTCCCTTTGCGTACCGTGGTGAAGAGGAAGTTTATGTCGACGACGCGGCCCATCACTTCCTCGCCCACGATTGCCACGTAGTCGCCCATCTTGAAGGGCTGGACCAGCAGGATCAAGAAGGTGGCCGAGATGTTGCTCAGAACGCTCCAGACCGCGACGAAGCCGATCGCGACCAGTCCTATCGTCGTGGATACAAGCGTCCAGAAGCTGCCGATCGGGATGCCGTACGCCGTCAAGCAAAGCAGCAGCGCGATCAAGACCACGGCGTACCGCGCGATCAGCTTCAAGGGAAGCAACAGGGTTTGCGAAACCCTCGACTTAGATTCCAAAGCCCTGAAGGACCGGGAAACGACCAGCCAAAAGGCCAAGGCTCCCACGATAATCAAGATCGAGGCGAGCGCATCCCCCAAGAAACGTCCCCATTCAAATTCTGTCCAATAACTCATACTTGAAAGCAGCCATTAAAGAGCTGCGCTCTGTTCGGTGGTTGGTTATAGTCTCCTCTCGTCCCTTTCAGTAGGAAGACAGGTCGATCTTCTGCTGGTCGCCCAAGGTTAGTCGCCCTTCGCTCAAATCCGCGCTGGGGCTCTCCATGAGATGGTAGGAGCTGCACTGGGTACAAAAGCTTTTCGTCGCAAAGTCTACCGTGAGGGCCACGTCCTTTTGCCTGGTGGAAATCAGCCGTACGCCGCCTCGCTCCGAGGGCTTCGTATCCACCGCGAGGTAGGCTACGGAGTAGTCGCTCACGTCCAAGATCAAGTCCCTCGCCTGTCCAAGCACGTTTTCGCCATTCCTGACTTGGTACCCCAGCAATTCCTTCAACGATCGCAGGTTCGGCTCCACCTCATGCGGGATTTTCTCGTGAACCAAGGGATCATCCGCTGGATAGGCAGGATCCATTCCCAGGGCCCCATCGATCGGCCCTGACAACCAATACGGAGCGAGTTGATAGTGGTTCAAGGCGGCCAGCTCCACAGCTCTCGAAAATGGCACTTCATCCTCGAACGCGGGAGCAGACTCCAAGGCTTGCTTGGAAATGGTTAGAGTAATCGCCTCTGGGTTGTTCGCCAGCTCCACCCGGTCGATGCTTTCCGGCGAGACGAGACTCCGTTTCTTGAATACGAAGCCTCCGTCCACCGCTACCAGATGCCGCAGCTTCCAATGCCCGTCCTCGAAGTAAAGATCTTCGCAAGTACCGCACTCCTCCCCGCTACAGAGAAGAGGCAAGCCCCTCAGGTAATCCATGCTATACAACATGCGTTCCCCCTCTTCCTCTCCGATCCACTCCTCAGGAGGAGGTAATCTTCATCTTTAGCTCCTGCAGTGACTCCGTAAAGGCGTTCCACTTTTTCTGAGACTCCAGGCGAACTTCGGACCACGTTTCAGCGGTCGCATTCTTCGTCTTCTCGATCTGCAACCTCAACTCCGCTTGCTTTTCCTTAAGGGCTTCGAGCGAAGCCTCCGCTTCCTTCCTGCTGGCATCGGACAGATGCTCGAGCTTTTCGCTCAGCTCGACTACCTTCTGGTCCAACGCGATTGACTGCTTCGCCAAGAAGTCCACTGCCTGTTCTTTCTTTTCAACTGAGTATTCAGAAAACTCCGACCAACTTGCTTCGCCGGCTTCGACAGCCTTTTCCGCCGTCTCGCGGGCCGCGTCGGCAGTTTCCTTAAATTTTTGCTTCGTCTGATCTGCTACCTTCATTTCCTCTTCTCCTGTTTCCTTGTTCTCGTTGCACGCGGACAGCACTAGCGAACAGGCCACTGCCGCCGCGAGGTAAGCGCGACGCTTACCGCTCCTCGTTTTGCTTCGCTTCATAAAAATGTATCGTTGCCGCTTTCAAACGCGCCCGTCGGATCCGCCTCGTCCAAGCAAGATGGATACGATCCAAGCGGACGCGAAAAACATGCATAGGGCTTGCGCCACCGGAGCAGCGGTCTCCGCCACTCCGCCGAAGCCAAACACGGCTGCGATTATCGCTAATATTAAAAATACAATAGAATGCCTCAACATGCTGAACTCGCCTAACTAACTCAAATGCAGAGGAATCAGCCTTCCGCTGCTTTCCATAAAGGGTACGCAATAGTGCCGCAGGTCCCGCGCCAGCATAGGGGGCTGGCCCTATTCCCCTCTACTTAGCCCCTGAAAGGCTCCGAGGCGGCCCCCGCACCGCCAAAAACCCTGCAGAATGCAGAGGCCAAGGCTCGCGAGATTGCCTTTTGCAAGCCCAGTTTCCGAGGCAAGAACTCGATCGGGCAGGTTATTCGCTCTGCTCGGGATCCGCCGGATCTAGCTCGATAAAAAAGTCGCAGCCGCGCGGCTCCAAGGGCAAGCATCCTACCGTGCCCTCATGGGCGATAGCGATATCCTTGACGATGGAAAGCCCCAGGCCGACGCCGTCGATCGTACGGTGCCTGCGCGAGCGATAAAACTTCTCGAATACGATTTCCAGGTCGTCCTCGCTCAAGCCCGGCCCTTCGTCACGCACTCCGAATCGAATCCGAGATCCCATCATACATGCATACGCCTCCACCCGTGACCCAGCGGGACTGAACTTGATGGCGTTGGAAAGGTAGTTCGAGAGCCCGACCTCCATCGCCTTCAAATCGACGACGACTCGCGGCAAGCCCTCCTCCACGTGGGAAACCAGCTGGATGTCCTTGCTTTGGGCAGCCATCGAAAAGGCGTCGATAACGGAAGAGACGATCCGCAGCGGAGTTTCCGCCACCGCGTCAAGGCGGGGCGACTTGCGTTCCAAACGAGCGATCTCCAAGAAGTGGTCCAGCATGCGCCGCAGGCGAGCCAAGTCGTCGGTAGCGGTTTGCAGCATGTCCTCCTGATCTTCCGTAAGCTCCCCCAAGCTCTTTTCCAAAACCAAGTGCAAGGCCATGGTAGCGCTGGTCACCGGCGTCTTGATCTCGTGGCTCACGGTCGCCACCATGTCGCTCTTCAACTCGTCGGAGAGACGAAGTCGCGTGATATCCTGCAAGACGAGTCCGCACTCGATTTCCTCGATCGCGTCGCTGTCTACGCGCACGAAAATCGGCAGAAAAAAGCGCGTTTCGTTTCCGATCTTTACCGAAATCGTTTCGTCGAAATCCGTCTCTACGATTTCCTCGCCCGTACCAAACACTTTCTCTATGCGGGAGCTCAGCTGCGGCAGCAAGGCCGACTCCCAGCTGACCGCTTCCAACAACTCGTTCGCCGCCGGATTGCGATAGGCCAAGTCTCGGTTGCTGTTCAAGAAAACGACCGGATTCGGCAAATTGTTGAAGCACTCCTCCATGCGGCGCCGCGTCCGAGCAACCTGAATATCGCTCTGCCGTTGATACTCTGCGATCCGCCCCGCCATCTCGACGAAGGCGCTTTCCAAGCGCAAGATCTCGTCCTTGCTGCTTGGCGTGTAGCCAGCCATGTCATAACGGCCGTGACCGATCAGGTCCGCATATTCAGTGAGAGCGTCGATCGGCTTCAAGATCCGTTGGCTCAACTGAAAAGCGACGAACCCCATCAGAAAGACGCTGGCGATGATCGCAGTCACCACCACGTAGAAGTGAGATTGCGAATCTCCCCTCAAAGTCTCGTTACGACTTTTTATGACCGAATTGTTCTTCGAGATAGAGCGAAAGCCCGCATCCTCGATCTGCTCGACCAGAGGCTGCAACATGGACTCGCTGGTCGCCCGGTTTCCCTCGAATATCGCCTTCCCCATCGACATCAGGTTGCGAAGGAGGGGCGTCAACTCGCTTTCGCTCTCCAGCTTGTCCCGCTCCATCCACCTTTCGAACGCTGGCATACTGCGACGATAGGCATTGCGAGCGATCTCGGTCTCCCCTTCCAATTCCAAAAGGATAGCCCGCTCCAAACGGGAGGTCGCCAGCAAGATCCTCTCCACCTCAGAAATTGAGCCATACTGCTCGACCTGCAAGCGATCCAGTTCCTCGCTCAACCTCGCGTGATTGTAAACTGAATACAAGCAAACGAGAATGAGCAGTCCCGCAACCGGGAACATCCCGATATAAAGTTTCGAACGAAGCATCGTTAGGTCCCCTGGGAGGCGTTTCGAACAAGCCGCTTAAAGCAAGCCGAGCTTTTTGCGCTTGCGGTAAAGAGTTGCCGAATCGATCCCCAAGGTCCGTGCCGCCCGCTCCAAGCTTTCGCTGTTATCCAAGACGCGCTTGATGTGCTCGTCCTCCAACTCCTGCAGGGTCACGTCGCCGCCGAGGCCGGCGATGCCCGTCGCGCCTCCTCGTTCCGCTGACCCGCCGCTGATCTCGGCAGGAAGATCCGTCAAGCTCACGCTGTTTCCCGAGCAAAGTATCAAGCAGCGCTCGACCACGTTGTTCAACTCGCGCAAATTCCCCGGCCAGTCGTATGCGAGGATAGCCTCCATGGCATCCTTTTCGACAGACACCCCTTCTCTCCCCATCTTGCGGGCGTAGAAGTCTACGTAGTCTTCCACCAAGGTTTCCAAATCCCCCTTGCGCTCCGCCAAGCCTGGCAGGTGCAGGGCAATCACGTTCAGCCGGTAG
Source organism: Pelagicoccus enzymogenes (assembly GCF_014803405.1). NCBI lineage: Bacteria > Pseudomonadati > Verrucomicrobiota > Opitutia > Puniceicoccales > Pelagicoccaceae > Pelagicoccus > Pelagicoccus enzymogenes. The sequence continues at coordinate 46,829 of NZ_JACYFG010000007.1, read as the reverse complement.
AACAAATCCTCGCGGAACCGCCCTTCCTTAACTTCTTCCTGCAGGTCCTTATTGGTCGCGGCCAGGATTCGAACGTCAGCGGTTCTTGTCTTCGTTTCTCCAATACGCTCGTAAAGCCGCTCTTGCAAGAGACGCAGCAGCTTGGCTTGGACCTCCAAGGGAATGTCTGCGATTTCGTCGAGGAAAAGAGTGCCCCCTTCCGCCGCATCGACCTTGCCCCAAGTATCCTTTACCGCCCCGGTGAAGCTCCCCTTCACATGCCCAAACAGCTCGCTCTCCAACAGCTCCTTGGAAAGACTGGGACAGTGAACGACCACGAAAGGATTGCCGGCGCGATCGCTCATCTCGTGTATCCGCCGCGACAATACCGTCTTACCCGTTCCGCTTGGCCCCAGCAATAGCATGTTCGCATCTGACTTGGCCGCCTTTTCCGCCACCTCGTAGACTTGCTGCATCCGGGAATCCTGCGAATCGAAGCGAATGCCCGGGGTCTTGTCCGCTAGGCGGGACTCGAGTTCCGAAACCTTGTTAACCAGCGAACGGCTTTCCTCCAGCTTGCGCAAGGCTTGCCTGATCTGCTCCGGGACGAAGGGCTTCGCCACGTAATCGAAGACACCCTTGCGCGTCGCTTCGATCGCTGTCTCGATGGACGAATACGCCGTGAACATGATCACGGGCATCTCGAAGCCTTGCGACCGCATCTCGTCGAAAACGTCCAAACCGTTTTCCTCCCCCAAACGCAAATCGAGGAACACCGCATCAAAGCGGTCTTCCCCGAGCTTGCGCAGCGCTTGGCTGCCACTGAACGCTGACACCGATTGGTGCCCCATAGTCTTTAGGCTGAGAGCGGTTGTTTTCTGTATATTGCTTTCGTCGTCAACGATCAGGATTTTCATAAGAGAGCGGGCACTCTAACACCCAAGTAGATTCAAGCGGTCCAATCAACCCCTACTGCGCCTCTGCCAGCGTTTTCCTCACCAGCGAGTCGTGTCCAAGGTAATGATCGATCTCGTGAGCTCTCTCCTCGCGCTCCATCAAGACCTTCTTCAGCAAAGTCTCGGTGCCGTAGTCCTTCAACTCGGACGCCTTGGCGATCGTTTCCCCGATAAACGAGATCAAGGCCTGCTCGTTCTCCAAGTCGCTCTTCAACATGTCGCGGATCGGAAACACGCCTTCACTCTCCGCTTCCAGCAAGCTCTTGCCCGCTTGGGCTCTCATCGAGGCAGTCGGAACCGCCCCCAGAGTCGTCATACGTTCCGCGACCGCATCGAGGTGCCCTTGCGTTTCCATGTAGGCTTCCTCGAAAAACACGTGCAAGTCCCGGTGCTCTGGACCTTCCACCACCCAGTGGTGCTTGAGGTACTGGTGGTACTGCGTGGAGAGGCTCGAGACCAAAGTATCCAGCAAACCAGACATTTGCTTGGCGGTGAAGCTTGGGAGACCAATCGCGTTTCGTTCAAGTTCGTCGATTTCTTGTAGCTGCGTTTTCTGTGTCATAATTAGGCCCCGACGCTAGGACCGCGCCAATGCGGCTGCCGTGCCCTAAGAAAACCCCATTAAATGCTCTTAGTCAGCACCTTGCAAATCCTCCCACAAAGATTCAGCCTATTAGAAATTGTCCCGACCTTGCAAATTGCAAAACGGGAGCTTCTCGGCGAATGCCGTTTGCAGGACATCCAAGGCCTCGCCGTACCGCAGGCGCGACACGCAAACGTTACCTTCCCGCCATCGACAACAGCGAAAACGACTCGCTATCTAGCGGACCTAAATGACCATCGTCATCACTACCCACGGATCGACTGGAGACATCTACCCGCTCATTCGCCTTGCGCTCGCCTTGCAGGAGGCTGGTCACACCATCCGCTTCGCTACGAGCCGCCCCTTCAAGCCCGACGTCGAAGAAGCTGGCGTACCCTTTTTCCAAATACCACCCGACTGGGAAAAGTCGGAACTTCAATACTGGATGGGCCGCCTGCAAAAGCTGAAGTCCCCCGTGTCCCAGCTCAAGGAAATGTATCGAGCCGCAACGCCACATATGGAAGCGATTCTCGACGCCATGGAAGAGGCGATCGACGGCGCTGACTGCCTCATCTCCTCCTACTTGTTCCCGATAAACAAAGCGATCGCCCAGAAGCACGACATCCCGTTCATTTCCTACGCCTTCGCTCACAATACCGTCCCATCGCGCTTCTACCCTCCCCACGAATTCCCGCGCTTGAGAGGGATGCCCGATTGGCTGCAGCTGCGATGGAATCGCCTTTGCTGGAAAATCGGTAATGTCATCGTGGATACCGCGATCAACACCACGATTTCGCGAGCCTTTAAACGCAAAGGGCTGCCAGGGGTGAAGGATTTCTTCTCCAAATCGGCGGAGCTTGTCCTAGTGGCTGTATCGCCCGGTTTGATGCGGCCGAAAATCAAGCTGCATCCCCGCTTCCAGTTCACCGGCTACTGTCGCTGGCAGTACCCGAAATCACAAGAGACCGAACAGAAACTGCTCGCCTTCCGCGGCGACGAGCTCGTGCCCATCATCACTTTCGGCAGCATGGTTTACGACAAGCCAGAAGAGGTCATTCAACGCTTGCTGCAAGCCTGGCCCAAGGACAAGAAGCTCATCCTGCAAACCGGCTGGTCCGGATTTAAGGTCCCCGATTCCGCGACTCACATCTTGGAACTCGGTCCAATGTCCCACGACCAATTACTGCAACACGCGTCCGTCGTTATCCACCATGGCGGGGCTGGCACCACCGCATCCGTGCTTTACGCCGGCAAGCCTCACATCGTGGTACCCCATATCGGCGACCAGGACTTCTTCAGCGCCGAGGTGAAGCGCCTCGGATGCGGCATCAAACTCGGCAAGCGGAACTGGCCTGAAAAATTGGCAAGCAAGGTGCAACTGGTCGAGTCCGAGCCCTCGTTTCTGGAAGCCGCACGCGCGGCGCTGCAAACCCTGGAGCAAGAGGACGGCCCAGGCGAAGCAGTTCATCAAATCGAAGCCTACCTCGAACACAGACGTCACCTAATCGGCGATTTCCTAGGCCTCGACGAGGACTTCTAGTCCATCAACGTATCCTGTTTCAGGATACCTTTTCGATGAGGTATCCAAAAAGCACCGAACACAAAAGTTCAAGTTTTTCCCTTGAACCACGATCCTACGTGTCTAGACGGGTAGACTGACCAACGCTGCTGACAGAACCATTGTCTCAGCATTTAACGCGGCACCATGTCCTCAGGGCATGTCACGTATTCTACGCCCGAATACACCCCAACAGCCACCATGAACAAAAACGAATTACAGCCAAAGCTCGCCCTTGCGATCACTCCAGTCATCTTGACGTTGCTCGTCCTCGGGCTTCAAATATTCTACTTCGGCGTCTTCGAGCCGCACATTCCCCTGGCGATCGGACTAGCCATAACCAGCCTAGTTGGCATCCGCCTCGGCCTCAAGTGGAAGGACATTGAAGAGGGAATTTTTCACGTCATCCATGTCGCCCTGCCCTCGGTTTCAGTCCTCATTACCGTAGGCATGATCATCGGCGTCTGGATCGCCAGCGGTACCGTTCCGAGCATCATCTACTTCGGGCTGAAGATCCTCTCGCCCGAGTACTTTCTGGTGGCAAGCATGGTCATCTGCGCCTTCGTCTCCGTTTCCTTGGGAACATCATGGGGAACGGTCGGCACCGTCGGCCTCGCCCTCATGGGCATCGGAGCCGGATTCGAGATCCCAGCCTACTGGACGGCTGGAGCCGTGGTCTCGGGATCCTTTTTCGGCGACAAGATTTCGCCGCTCTCCGACACGACCAACCTGGCTCCAGCGGTTACCGGCACGGATGTGTTCTCGCATATCAAGAATATGATGCCGACTACGATCCCGGCGATGCTCATCGCTCTGATCATCTACCTGATCGCCGGCTTCCAGCTCGTCGGTTCCGAAAAGGTCTCTTTCAATAAGATAGACGCGATCACCGGCGCATTGGATGCCAACTTCCACATTTCCATTTGGGTGCTGCTCCCCGCCCTCCTCGTCATGGTCCTCGCCCTAAAGAAATACCCTCCTATTCCTTCCCTTTTCGCCGGCGTCGTAGTGGGCGGTATCACAGCGATGGTGGCTCAAGGCGACTCCCTGCAGTCGATTTTCCAATATGCCAACAACGGCTACTCCATCGATACCGGAATCAGCCAAATCGACGGGCTGCTCAACAGAGGCGGCATCCAATCCATGATGTGGACTATCTCGCTCATTCTCATCGCCCTCGGCTTCGGAGGAGCCCTGGAGCGCACGGGCTGTCTCCGCTCCATTATCGGAGCCATCTGCAGCAAGGTTAAAAGCTTTAGCGGCACCCAGACCGCTGCCATCGGCACCTCCTTCGCCACCAACCTAGTGGCAGGCGACCCCTACCTGTCGATCGCCCTGCCCGGCCGCATGTTTTCGCCTGTCTATCGCGGATTGCGCTATTCCACGCTGAACCTCGCCCGCGGGGTCGAAGAAGGCGGAACCCTCATGTCACCGCTTATCCCTTGGAACGCGGGCGGCGCGTTTGTCATTTCCGCTTTGGGACTGCATATCGCCGACGGGCACATGGAAAACCTGCTCTACATCCCACTGGCATTCGCCTGCTGGCTCGCACCCTTTATCGGCATTTTCTACGCCATCACCGGCTACTTTTCACCCAAGGCTTCCCGCGCCGAAATGCGTCGCTGGCGCAGAGACAAGGAGGAAGTCGCACCCGGATTCGAGCCCATCTCCGAAAGCGAAACCCGCATGCAAGACACCCGCAACCCAACTTAGCCCACAGCCAAAGCTAGGCCTGTCTTCGAACGAGCTCCTTGTTGGATCGAACCCTATTGAAGGACAGCCCCCGCACGGCTCGTCGAATCAACTCGCTGCAGCGACTTCGCCTAAAGGAAGGCGAAGTCGTTTTTGTGTACGACGTCGGGTCGGGTGCGGTAACCGAGCACCGAGAAGATGTCGGGGCTACGGCGTTCCAGCAGGGCTTGAGCTTCGTGGTGGTTAAATGCCACGATCCCGCGGGCCACTTCGTTCTCGCCCACGCTGATGCTGACGATATCGCCGCGATCGAACTCGCCCGAAACCTTCACCAAGTCTTCCGGGAACAAGCTGCGTCCTTCCGTCAGGCTAGGCAGCGACTTCTCCCGAATCTCCAGAAACCCGCGGATATCCAAGCTGGTGGCGATCCACAGGTGGCGGGCGCTTTCCGGAGTGATGTTCGACTCGATCACCGTGTGGGTGCGCGATCCATCGATCGCGTCGACGACCGGATTGACGCAACTGCCACTGGTGATGTGGGTACGGCAACCGGAGGCCAAGGCGATCTCTGCAGCCTGCAGCTTGGTGATCATCCCGCCTGTGCCGGGGCCTGAGGCGCCGCCGGCCAGCGAGAACACGCTTTCGTCCAAATTGTCGACACGCTCCACGATCTTGCCATCCCGGTCCAAAAGTCCGCCTACGTTGGTCAAAATCACCAAATCGTCAGCTTCCACGAGGTGACACACCTTGGCCGCAAGACGGTCGTTGTCCCCTACCCGCAAGTGCTTGGTGGCAACCGTATCGTTCTCGTTGACGATCGGCACGATGCCCTGCCGCAGGAGTTCCTCCAAGGTATCTTCCGCATTGACGAAACGCTTGCGGTCATCGAAGTCGGAACGGGTGATAAGGATCTGGGCGATGCGCATATCGTGCTCCGAGGCAAAATTCTGGTACGCCGCCATCAAGGCGGGTTGCCCCAAAGCGGCCGCAGCCTGCTTCTGCGGCAGGGTCAAGCTTTCCTCCGGCGTGCGCGCCCCATAGCGGCGGCCGAGCGCGACCGATCCCGAAGAAACGATGACGACCTGGAAATTTCGAGCCCGCAAAGTCACCACATCGTTCATCAAGTGGTAGAGGAAATCCATGCGCAATTTTCCAGTTTCTTCGCTTACCAGCAAGCTGGAGCCGATCTTAATGACGATTGTTCTATCTCTTGCTTCCATCTGTATTTGACGTTAACTAGCTCGCTGCGATCTGGGTTAGAGGGCCGAAAACAAAAAACGGCCGCGTTGAGATACACGAAAAATCGGAGAAGTCTTTTAAATACAAAACGATGATGTTCTTGAGTTTATAGATAATTAACAGGGAAACCTCGAGAGGCGAAGCTTCCCATAAAGCCCCCAGTACGCGGAAACTCGGATATTTGTCAAAACAACGATTACCCGGAGCCCGAGGCGTCGAGACGCTCAACCCATCGTGTATTCCTTTTTCAGATACAGTTTTGCAGTATTTCAAATCTGGTTACACCCATCAAAAAACGACGCGACTTTCGGCTTACCCTGGCTCTCGTCCTACGGAAGTTCGCTCCTTCCCGCGAGCCGCGAATCCTCTGACAACGCGAGACAACGCAAACGCTTCCCTTGAAGCGAGACGCGCAGCCACTGCCACAACTCGCTCTTGGTCCGCAGTTCAAGAGCCGGAAAACGAGAAAGCCGGTCCCTATCGGAACCGGCTTTGGAAAGTGAGAGAGTGGTGCCAAGGGGCAGACTTGTACCGAGCGAAGCGAGACGCGCAGCCACTGCCGCAATTCGCTCTTGGTCGGCAGTTCAAGAGCCAGAAAACGAGAAAGCCGGTCCCTGTCGGAACCGGCTTTGGAAAGTGAGAGAGTGGTGCCAAGGGGCAGACTTGTACCGAGCGAAGCGAGACGCGCAGCCACTGCCGCAATTCGCTCTTGGTCGGCAGTTCAAGAGCCGGAAAACAGAGAAAGCCGGTCCCTGTCGGAACCGGCTTTGGAAAGTGAGAGAGTGGTGCCAAGGGGCAGACTTGAACTGCCGACCAAGAGCTTATGAGTCTCCTGCTCTACCACTGAGCTACCCTGGCAACTCTCAGAAAGAGATGGACAACCTGCCTCTCAACAAAGGCAAGTCAAGTCTTGATTGAACACTTTTTTGGGAATTTGTTCCCATTTCGCAATGCAGGAATAAGCGGTTCACCGATGGCTCGCCCCGCCCCCTCTAGCGGTTCTCGTACATCCACTTCAGGGCCTCCGGCAGCAATGCTCCCGCATGGTCGTCGTTGTGCACTCCGTCCGTCCAAACGGCTTCCACATCGTAGCGAGGCCCCTCCTCCCCCTTGCGGTCCGCCTTGGCGTTCGCATAGCGGAAAGCTGCGAGCATCTGCTGGTTCGCCAAAAACCAATTTCCCCATTCGTTGTCCAAGTCCCGATTGCCGTCCTGCAGGAAAATCTTGATGGGACGGATCGGTTCCCGGCGGATCAGAGCCGGATAATCCTGCCCTCCCAGTCGCGGCGGGTTCTCGTAGGGCCGAAAGCCGATGGAAACATAGCTGCCTATGAAGCTAAGCACCTTGCCGAATTCCTCCGGTCGGTGCCATGCCACGGTGAAAGCGCAGATCGCACCACTGCTCGTGCCGCCAATGCAGCGCATACTTGGGTCGTCCGAGATGCGGTAAGACTTCTCCAACTCGGGCAGCATCTCGTCAACCAGGAACCGGGAGTAGCGATCGCTCATGGCATCGTACTCAGGAGCGCGGTGGTTCGGATTGCTCCATCCTAAATCGTCGGGATAGCGTTCCGATCGGTTGCCGGGAGTGATAAAGAGTCCGATGCTTACCGGCATCTCCCCTTTCCCAATCAGGTTTTCCATCACTTGATGCACTCGCAGCACGCCTTCCGGATGAGTCGCGCGCTGGCCGTCGTGGAAGACCAGCAATCCTGCAGGCGTGCTGGGGTCGTATTGGGCAGGCACAAAAATCCAGTAGCGCCGGACGGTCCCTTCAAACACCTCGCTATGGAATTCGAAAGGCCCGTCGAGACGCCCTTTCGGTATTCCTTCCTGCGGCAAATGGTAGTCGGTCAACCCTTGCAGGTCGGTCCTAATCTCCAAGCCATCCCCAAAGGCAAACGTAGTTACAGCGAGGATACAAACAGTCAGAAAGCTCAATTTCATTTCGCGTAGCAGGCTTGTGCCACCTTCCTATAGATTTCCAAGCCGACCCGTGGAATCGCCAAAACGCTCAAGCCCCGTCACGCCCGCTTGGTCAGCGAGCGACAGGAACAAGTTGCTCATCGGCTTGGCTCCGTGCTTCACGTAGCGACCAGTGCTCAATCGACCTCCCCCCGAGCCCGCCAGGATGATTGGCAAGTTGTCATGGCTGTGAATGTTGCCATCCGCATTGCCGCTGCCGTAAACAATGCGCGAATTGTGCAAGATGGAATTTCCGTCGACGTCGACTTCCGCATTCAGGCGATCGAGGAACGAAGCAAAGCGTTCCACGTACCAGCGGTCGATCGCAGCCACCTTGTTGACGCGCTCCTCGTTGTTCTGGTGATGCGAGAGATCGTGGTGCCCCTCGCTGATTCCTATCTGGCCAAACGAACGGTTGTCACCGTCGTGACCCAGAACGAAAGTGGCGATACGGGTGGAGTCCGTCTTGAACGCGAGCAACATCATGTCGTACATCAAATCCACGTAGTCCTCGTGGCTATCCGGGATTCCCGATGGGGTCGGCATCTTGGGATCTACGTTCGAGCCAAACTGCTCCGCTTTTTGGATACGCATCTCAACGTCGCGCACTCCAGTCAGGTACTGGTCGAGCTTCTCCTTGTCCTCGTGCCCGAGCCGACGCTGCATGCGCTTCGCGTCATCCAGCACGAAATCCAACAACGAACGCCGCCCCATCATGCGACGCTTCGCGTTCTCCGTCCTCTCCCCATGCGGCCCCGCCCCAAACATTCTCTCAAACACAAGGCGAGGATTCGACTCCGGCGTCATGGGAGTGCGCTCGTCCTGCCAGGAAATGTTATACTGGTAGGCGCAGGAGTAGCCCGAGTCGCAATTGGACGACTGGCGACGCGCGTCGCAACTCAACTCCAGCGACGGAAAACGGGTCAGGTGGCCGATTTGATTGGCCATCACCTGATCGATCGAAATCCCTGCCCTGATATCCGTTGCGCTCTTGTTCAAGCGAACGCCCGTGAGGTAAACGCCGTTGCCGCGAGCATGGTCGCCTCCTCCATCTCCGCCCGGCTTGGCATTCTCATGATCAAGTCCAGAAATGACCTGCAAGCTGCTGCGAAGCTGCTGCAAGGGCTGTAAGGTTTCGTTGAATACAAAATCGCTTTCACTTCCCTTTGGCCACCAGCGATCGGGAATGGCGCCGTTGGGAAACATGACAAAGGCTGTTCGCAAAGGAGCTCCCGTGGCAGTGGTGGCAGCCTGCAAGGCGGAGCTTGCGGCAAAGGCTTTGCTAGGCAAGAGCGAATGGAAAGCCGGCAGCGCCACACACGCCCCCATGCCTTTGAGGAAATTGCGGCGGCTTACGGACGAATCGGAGTGGTAGCGTTTTCTTTTCATTGGAGCATTGGTTAGCGTTCGGCGAAGGATTTCGAGCCATCCTGCGAGGTGACACGTCGTTTCTGGAAAGGAGCAGATTCAATGATGCCGTAGATGAGAGCGGACGGCTTTCCACCGGACTCTCGCAAGCGGTCGACCAATCGGTCCACCGTCTCGACGTCGTAGTAGTCCAGACCCCGCCCGAGGGCGTAAGTCAGCATCTTTTCAGTAAAGCAGTAATAGAAATCGTCCCGTCGTTCCGTAACCAGAACTTCCTTCAACTCGCGAATGTCGTTGAAAACTTCCCCTGTTATCAACTTCCCCTCGGGTTCGATCGGCATGTCCATCTCCGCCTCACGCCAACGCCCCATCGCGTTAAAGTTTTCCAAGGCCAAGCCCAAGGGGTCCATGCGATTGTGACAAGACCGGCAGGTGCTCTTCTCCGCGTGAAGGGCCAGCGTCTCGCGAAGGGAAAGCGCCTTTAGCTCGTCGGGGCTGGCAGCGTCTTCCAACGAGGGAATGTTGGGCGGCGGAGGAGGAGGAGGCGTGCCCAGAATGTTGTCCAAAATGAAAACGCCACGTTTCACCGGCGACGTGCGCGTCGGGTTCGAAGTGACGGCTAAAACGGTCCCTTGGGTCAGCACTCCGCCGCGCACGCTTCCCTCCGGCAAGTCGAAACGCCGCATCTCTTTTCCCACAACTCCATCGATCCCGTAGTGGGAGGCGAGATCCTCGTTGAGGTAAGTGTAATCGCTCTTCAGCAACTCCAGTATGCTACGATCGTCCTGTAGTATGTATTCGAATACACTTTCACTCTCCTCCAGCATCGCTTCGCGAATGTCTCGGGACAACTCAGGCTTGGGAATTCTGAAAGCCGCTCGGTAAATCGACCGGGCATGCTCCAGTTGGGCTTCCTCTTCGGAGGTGCGATCCTCCATGCGAATGTCACGAATCCGTTCGTAGGTAGCTCGAGCCCTGTCCAGCTCCGGGTTCGGATTCTCCCTTAGCCAGACGGCAAAGTCGCTGATGGGAACCTCGCCAATATCGCGGGCTTGCAACCACTGCCCTACGAAATTCTCCACCAAGGCCGACGCTTTCTCGTCCGCCAACATCCGCTTCACCTGCTGCTTCAATTGAGCCCTCAGCAGGCCTCGCTCCGCCAAGTCGAACAAGGTCTCGTCCGGCATCGTGGACCAAAAGAAGTAGGAAAGCCGCGAAGCAAGAGCCCACTCGTCGACGAGCGCGGAATCCCCTTGCATGCTGTCACCCGCAATCTCCTCCTCGCGAAAAAGGAAACGCGGAGAGGCAAGCACCGCAGCGTAAGCCTGAGCCACCCCCGACTCGAAAGTAGCGTCTTCCCCAGAGGAGGCATGCTCCGCGAGAGCCACCAAACGATCCAAGGTGTAGTCATCTACCGGACGGCGGAAAGCGCGTTTCGCGAATGCCTCGATCCGCTCACGGGCGTATGCCCGACGCCCCTCTGGATCCCCGGGAACATCGCGAGGGAAGAATTCGCGATAATCCTTCGGCTCCACGAAATGCTCCGGCGCATAAGGCCCCCGCAGGGATACGCCATGCAGCCGGAACCGCAGATCGCGCACCTTGTCCGCTTCCGGCGTCAGCGGTACCACCTCTACCGTAAACCGGTGCAGCCCGGGCTCCCACTCCCGCGTCTGCACGAAACTGAAGCTTTTCCATCCCTCTCGAGCAAACTCTCGCTCAAGCACGACCTCGTCATCCAGCTTCAAGACCAGTCGACACCGGTTCTGGTCGAAAACGTTATTCACGTAAGTCTCGATCGCCATGAGGTCCCACTCAACTTCGTAGGTGCCGGCCAGATCGATCTGCCGCTCAGCCGTCAACGAAATCGGCTCGTAGTAGGAGAGCTCGCGGTTCCAAGCCCCCTTGCGCGGCACTGATTGTCCGGCTTCCACGAATTCTCGCCCCGGCAGTTGCTTCTCGGCCACGACTCGCGAACGGGTCGGCACCGTAGCAGCGACGATCTGCTGGGCGGCATCCAAGTACTTTTCCAAAAGCATGGGCGAAATCGTCAGCACGTCGCCCATGTTATCGAACCCGTGGCCCGTGTCGTCCGCAGGAAACTCCGCATCCGTGTCGTAGTCGTAGTCCAGCAAGTCGCGAATCGTATTGCGGTACTCGACCCGATTCAGGCGACGCAGGACCTGACGGCCCGGATCGGGATTGGCTGGGTTGAGCTGAAAAACCTTGGACTTGATCCAAGAGAGGATCTCGTCCCGCTCGGCCTCCGTCGGCTGCAGCTCGTCCGACGGCGGCATAAGCCCACTGCGCAAATTCTTCAAAGCCCGCAGCCAAAGACCGTGGTCCCGCAGCTCCATGGCGTTGTCGAACTCGTCCAAAACCACTCCCCCTTTCTCGCTCCCATACCCATGGCAGTCGTAGCAGTAGATGTCCAAGACGGGTTGGATATCGTCCGAGAACTCACGAAAGAAGGAGTCGCCGTCGGCGGCCAGCAAGATAGCTGGCAAGGCGCACGAACACGCAACAGCGTTGATGAAACACTTAACGAAACGGGGCATAGATGGATAGTTGGGGCAGAAGAGCTCGCGAAAGCCGCTAGCGTAACGCGCCGGGATCTCCGACGCATGCACAGAGCGAATCCCGGAAAGCAAGCAGGCTGACAGCCCGGTCCCCTAAACGCACCGCAAGCGCATGCGCTCAAAAGAAGCGTCGCCTCCCAGAACAACGCATCATGTCCAAGAAACTACCTCCCACCACGCGCCCGAAGCAATCCCTAGCGGCGTCCGCTCGCCCCTTTCTCTACTCTAACTTAATACTAAGCTCCAAGATCCCGAATGATCGCTTTCCTAGGTACTGCAGGAGGACAAAACTAGGGTTAAATAAAGGGAGGTCAGGAATAGGGAATCAACCCTATTTTATTACATATCTTCACAGGTTCCTTACGTTTGTGGTCAAAGCGTTGACCAATTTTTGAACCCAAGCTTCAAACGAATGTGAATACTTTGCCCGCAACTTGATATAAGGACTTATCCTTATACTTTGTTTGCATAGATACCAGAACAGCGAAAACGCACCTGCACCAGCAAAGAATTTAACCGACCATGAAACGACTGTATATCGTAGACGACCTGACCACCGTCAGGCAAATGCTAGCCGACGTTCTCGAACGACACAACTACGAGATCATCGGCGACTCCGGAAACGGCCAAGACGCCCTCAAGGAAATCCTCGAGCTCAAGCCGGACATCGTTATCGTCGACGCCCGACTTCCGGGACTTAACGGTCTCGAGATCGTGCGCCGCCTCAACCGCCAGCTTCCGGACACCCGTTTTCTCGTGTTCTCCGCCTACCAAAACCCTTCGATCGTAAAGGATATGCTGGAGGCCGGAGCCCACGGCTTCGTCGAAAAGACCGCCAACCTGCGCGAGTTCATCAACGGACTCGGCATCGTGGCAGAAGGCGGCACCTTCTTCGGACCGAACGTCGCCGAACTCATTCGCACCGTCGTGGCGAATCCGAACAACGTGCAACGCTCCAAGGACACCCTCACCGAGCGCGAACGCGAGGTCCTGCAAATGATTGCCGAAGGGCACAGCACCAAGGAGATCGCCCTCAAGCTCGGGCTCAGCATCAAGACCGTCGACAACCATCGCACCAACATGATGCGCAAGCTCGACCTGCACAACGTCGCCAGCATCACGCGCTACGCCATGCAAAACGGCCTGATCGACCTCGAGCCCGCCATCTAGACTTTCTAAGGAGTATTATTCAACCTCAGGATGGAAGGCCCCGCCTTCCATCCTTTTTTTCCCGCAAAAGCAGCGGGATTGTTTGCAGGGCTGGCGCTCGCGCCACGCCGCGACTCCCGAATCGCGCGCCCTCCTACAACGCTGCGTGCCGCAAGCGGCAGCCCCAAACCCCCATCAAAGCTCCAGTGACTCGTGGTAGCGACGAGCCAGCAATTCGACCAAAAGCGGACTTTCGCCTACCAGCGGAGCCGAGAGGACCTCGCCCCCGCCCCTCGCAAAGTCCGACTCCGCGACGATCCGGTCGATATCACCCCCCGGACCCGCATGACGCCCGGGCGAAAAAAACAGGTAGCTCAGCAGCACGCGCTTCCACCCTCTTTCGGCAGCGATCGACAAAGCCTTTTCCAGCAGCGGCTCGTTGAAGTCGTACTCCTCCCCCTCCCGGCGTTCCATCGAAGCCGCGATCACTCCCGAAACCCGATCGCCCAGCCTCGCGGCAAGACGGCTCGCAACCAAGTCGCGACATTGAGCCACCGCCTTCAAAGGGCTACCGTGATCCACCACGACTACCCCCACCCGACCGCCGGGACTTGTATCCATTTTTTGGATAGAAAGGGACTCCAGCATCTCAGCCACCGCGTCGTCTCCTCCTCTTTCAAGGTCGACCAGCGGTTCCGCTACCTTCACTTCCGCACCAGCATAACTCGCCAGAGCCTCAGCCGATACTTTCGGCAGATAGTCGGCAATCGCGGAGCTCGGACCAAAAAACAAGGGAACAACTCGTACTTGAGCCACTCCCTCCTCTAGGCGTCGCCGCAAAAAACGCCGCCATGTTTCGGCCTCCACTCCGCCGAGCTTCTCAGCATCGATCTTGCTGGAGTGCAGCAAAGAAACCGGATGCACCTTTTTGCCGATGCGCGACTCCAGTTTCCCCGCGATACTCCGAAGGCTAAATACCGCCTCCGGACGCAAAGAACCGTTATCCAGTAAAACAATACACTCCTCGCTCGCTGCCATAATCCAAATTCACCTTAAACTCTCGCCAGTAATTTCTTGCCGAACATTGGCGAATACCGATAGTCCCATAATACGAAGACCAAGCCCTCCATCATGTTCAAGAAAATCGTCCTTATCGCCACCGCATCTCTGATCGCAATCGCATTCTCCGGCTGCTCCAAGAAACCACGCCGCCCCAACCCGCTGGACACCGTTATGGGACAGGGATACGAATCGGGCACGCGCGGAACCGACGACGGCTTCAACCCCATCGGACTCGAAGGCGATGGAGCGATGCTTGAAAGCCGCGGAGCCGATTGGGATGGAGCCGACATTGCGACCTTGGTCGCCAACGCGGATCGCGGCATGTTCGCCCCGGTGCTCTTCCAATTCGACTCGTCGGCCATCGCTCCCAGCCAGCGCGGCACGCTCGAGTCCGCCGCGAACTACCTGAGGAACAACCCCGGAGCCAAGGTCATCCTCGAAGGCCACTGCGACTGGCGCGGCACCCAAGAGTACAACCTCGCACTCGGCGATCGTCGCGCCAAGAGCGCTTTCGACTACCTCATCACCCTTGGAATTCAAAGCAACCGCCTCAAGACGCTCTCTCAAGGCGACCTGAAGGCCACCGAAGGCGCGAGCTCCGCCCAGATGGCTCAAGAGCGTAAGGTCGAACTTCTCGTTATCCGCTAGCTCCACAGCCTCGAAGACTTTCCAAAGCCCTGCCGCGCAAGCGACAGGGCTTTTTGCTGCAAAAGTTAAGCGCTACGAAAGAGCAGCTTATAAGCTTAGATCAAATTTGATTTCTGGCGCGTCCATTGCTAAAGGAGCGCAACAACCGCAGGCGTCACTCAGGCGTAACGCCCAAAGAATAACCTGCTGTTGCTATTGCGCAAAAGTGTGTGTTCATTCGCGAGACTGGGAGCCGGTTCAATCTCTCAATCCGTTGAATCCGACACCAAAACCGGTACCAAATCAGAAGACAAACTCATGAAAAAGACTACTATCGCCGCTGCCAAGAAGGCAGCTAAGAAAGCCGTCAAAAAGGCCGCTGTCAAAAAGGTGGCCGCCAAGAAAGCTCCCGCCAAGAAGGCTGCCAAAAAGGTAGCTGCCAAGGCGCCCGCAAAAAAAGCAGCTGTGGTAACGCCTGCCAAAAAAGCTCCCGCCAAAAAGGCAGCTGCGAAAAAAGCGAGCAAGAAGGCCGCTCCTAAGACCACGATCGTCGCCAACGTCGATATCGGTTTCGGGAACACCCTCTTCCTTCGCGGCAGCGCCAACGGCCTTTCTTGGTCCGAAGGTATCCCCATGGACTGCAATTCCGACTCCTCCTGGAGCATCGACATCGCAGGCGTTACAACAGCCTTCGAGTTCAAGGTGCTCATCAACGACGAGTACTGGAGCGCTGGATACAACGACGTTGCGGAACCCGGCAAGGAGACAGTTATCACTCCTGCATTCTAAATCCTCTAACTAAACTTTAATTCTGCGGGCGACCCTTCAACGAAGGCGTCGCCCGTTTTCGTTAGGCCCGGAGCCGCCTACAGTCCTGTACCCGTTTCTCGGCTACGCGGGTGAAATTCGTCATGGGCGCTTCTCGTCCGCTCCGCTTCTACGGAAGTATAGATCTGAGTCGTCGATATGTCGGCATGGCCCAACAACTCCTGGATGATGCGCAAGTCCGCGCCGCCCGTCAGCAGATGGGTTGCAAAGGAGTGCCGCAACATGTGCGGCTTCACCGGCTTGTCGATTCCAGCCGCCCGCGTGTACTTCTTAACCAAGACCCAAACCGTCTTCCGCGAAATGGCGCTCCCTCGCGAACTCAAGAAAACCGCGCTTCCCGTTTTCGACTTAACCAAGCGAGGGCGTCCATTTCTCAAATAGTCACCCATCGCCTTGACCGCCTTGCTGCCCATCGGGCAAACCCGCTCCTTGGAACCTTTGCCGTAAACCTTCAGCGCCCCTAAGTCCAAATCGATCTGCTGCAGCATCAGTCCCGACAATTCGGATACACGCAATCCCGACGAATAAAACAGCTCGAGGATAGCCCGATCCCTCAAGCCCTGCGGCGTCGTCTCGTCCGGAGCCTCCATAAGCCGATCGACTTCTTGGATACTCAAAGTATAAGGCGCCTTCCGGCGCAACTTCGGCCCCACCACAATTTCGGTGAAAGACTTCGAGAGCTTTCGCTCTCGCAACAAATAAGCATCGAGGGCTCGCACCGCGCTCAATTTTCTACACAAGCTGGCGTTCGAGTAGTCCTCCTCGCTAAGGAAATAAATCCAGTCCGAGACGTCCGCAGCCGTCACTTTTTTCCAACTACCCGGATTGGAAGTCTTCTCCAAGCGAGAGATAAACTGGTTCAAATCGAGCTGGTAGCTGTCGACGGTGTTGTCGGAAAGCCCCTTTTCCAAAGAGAGATAGGCAAGGAAATCGTCCATGCCCTCAAGCAGACTGCTAGCCACAGGGAAGCAGGTTGATCGCGAAGCCTCAGCCTCGCAAGGCGCAACTAGCGCCGACGACGCGGACCGAAGGAGCGAATCGGGGCGTTGCGGCTCTGGGCTGCGTTACGGAGACGGTAAACGATGCGAGCCTTGTTCAGGTCGTAAGGGCTCATCTCCATCTTTACCAAGTCGCCCGCCGTGATCTTGATGAAGTGCTTACGAAGCTTTCCTGAGATGTGGGCAAGGACCTGGTGTCCATTTTCCAACTCGACGCGGAACATGGTTCCCGGGAGCACTTGGACTATCTTGCCTTCTACTTGGATTGTTTCGTCAGCCATATATTACAAAGAGAGATCTGGCAGTACCGGCCAGGGCGGAATAGATGAAGCGTCGTTCCTTTCATATCCTTGCTATTAGTCAAGAGTATTCATACCCACCTTTCCCTACAGCGTCCACCATGCCAAATCCGCCCAAACCCGCTCCTGAGTGCCCTTTCGAGAAACGCTACCCATCCGCCCTCCAGCGGGACGACCGCTACTACATGGAACTCGCCTACAACCAAGCCATCGAGGCTTGGCGCGAAAACGAAGTCCCCATCGGAGCCGTCATCGAATACGGAGGCGAAGTCGTCGGAGCCGCCCACAACCGCGTCGAATCCACCAACGACCCGACGGCCCACGCCGAAATGCTGGCTATCACCCAAGCAAGCGACGCTATAAAGAACTGGCGGCTCAACGAAGCCACCCTCTACGTCACCAAGGAGCCCTGCCCCATGTGCTCCGGGGCAACTATGATGTCCCGGCTCAAACGCGTCGTCTACGCCGTACCCGATCCCAAGATGGGCGGTCTGGGCGGACTCTACGACGTCAATAGCTACCCCACCATCAACCACAGCCTGCAGGTAGAAGTCGGAGTCCTGCGAGCGGAATGCCTCGAGCTGCTGCAGGCCTTCTTCCAACTAAAACGCGACATGGGCAAAGCTTCTATTTGACAAAGTTTATTCTTTCTTTAAAAACGGAGCTTCCAATTTTCCTAACCACCTAAAACCAACAGTAAATACTATGGCATACGAACTCCCCGCACTTGACTACGCATACGACGCGCTCGAACCGCACTTCGACGCCCGCACGATGGAGATCCATCACAGCAAGCACCATCAGACTTACATCAACAACGTGAACGGCATGATCGCTGGCACCGACCTCGAGTCGAAGTCCGTCGAAGAACTCATCGCCAACCTCGATGCCGTTCCTGAAGAAAAGCGTGGAGGCGTACGCAACAACGCTGGCGGCCACGCAAACCACAGCTTCTTCTGGAAGGTTATCGGACCTAACGGCGGCGGCTCTCCAGTCGGAAAGCTGGCAGCGGCTATCGACGCCGAGCTCGGCGGATTCGACGCTTTCAAGGAAGCTTTCGCCAAGGCGGGCGCGACTCGCTTCGGAAGCGGATGGGCATGGCTCTGCGTCAAGGACGGCAAGCTCTGCGTTTGCTCCACTCCAAATCAAGACTCTCCCATAATGGAAGGCGGAAAGCCAGTTATCGGACTCGACGTCTGGGAACACGCCTACTACCTCAACTACCAAAATCGCCGCCCAGACTACATCGCGGCATTCTGGAACGTAGTGAATTGGGAAGCGGCCAACGCCAACTACGAAGCCGCCCTCTAAGCGGCATCAAATTTCTGAATACAATCAAGCCGAGCGCCTAAGGGGCTCGGCTTTTTTTTGGCAAATGACCAAAATGTTTCAGGTGGCGTGGCTTCTCCGAAGACGCTCGGTTTAAGCGCCCAACCCCGAAAGAGTCGTCGCGATGCCAAGCCGCCGCGCCTGCGAGCTGCAGCGTCCTACTTCACGAAGGCTGGCTGCGAGACCTTTACCCGGCTACCTGATATGACGTAGCTCTTGCCGAACTGGTTCGGCTCCGCCGCGGTATCCATAATCTTTATCTCGCTGCGATTGGCGCGACGATGGGTATAGACGAGATGTCGACCGTCCGCCAACCAGTGCGGCTCGATGGCGTCACCCGATTCGTTGGAGATGATGCGGCTCTTGCCCAAACGCGAATCGTAGATCACGATCTGGCGGCCTGAGCCGATCGCCGCGCTAAAAGCGATCTTGTTGTCGTGCACCGGATTCCAGTCCGGCTGGGCGCAATCGCCGCTCACGTTGGTAGCCAAGCGGCGATAGCTCCCCCCCACCGAAGGCATCACGTAAAGCTGAGGCCCCCCTCTCTCATCCGAAGAGAAAACCAGACGGGTGCCATCGGGAGACCAGGCCGGGGCCGCCTCCAAGCCACGCGACTTGGTGAGGTTCTTCATGCGTCCGCTCGCTTCCCTGACCCAAACGTCGGAATTGTTTCCTCCGGAAATAATCATGGCCATTCGCGAACCGTCCGGGCTGTAACGGGCGCCAGTGTTCAAGCCCTTGTAGTTGGCGATCACCTGGCGACTGTTGGTACGCAAATCCAGTTGGTAGATATCAGGAAAGCCTGCCCGGTAACTGGTGTAGACGATTTGATTTCCGTCCGGAGACCATTTTGGCCCCAAGGCGCTTACCCGGTCGTTAGTCAACTGCACGACACGCTGGAAAAGCATATCGGAAACGCACACCTCGGGAGCTCCCGACTCCTCGTTGATAAAGGCGAGCTTGCCGGACCAAAAACCGCTGTCGCCGCGACGCGTCTTGTAGACTGCGCGATCGATGGCTCTATAGACAGCGTTTAGCGAGGAATCGCCGGAAAGGGTCTCCGTGAACATGAGCTTCTCAGGAACGCCGGAAAAAATCGAAAGCTTGGCGCTACCGGAACCGAGCGGATCAATTTGGATAGTGTAGTGCGCTTCGTTGGCGGAAGCAACCACGTCGAAGCGCCCGTCAATGCGAAAAGCCGTATCCAAAATCGCCTTCGTATTCGAATTTCCAGAACGCACCACCACCAAAGTCGAGGGGGGGACGCTGTCGATGGTGACGACCCCTCCATCGTATTGGGCGAGAGCAAGGCCGACAAGCGGCATTGCCATCGCGATTAGCAAGGCGGTTCGGAAGAGTTTTGGTAGGCGGAGATTCATGCGACAGCAACGCAGACTTGACAGCGGAGCGAATGTTTCAGGTTTCTGAGAAAACGCCTTTTATGGTCCGCGAGCATTCAAGAGCAAGCGCGGGAACCGCAGGAAGGCAAAATTTAAGGAAACAAGCGTACCAGAGTGAGCCTCGAAAAAATAAACCAAGCCCTAGCAACCGTTAAGTATCCGGGATTCAGTCGCGATATCGTTTCATTCGGCATCGTGCGCTCCGTCGATTTCCAGGACGGAAAAGCCAGCGTTTCCATCGCGATCACCACTTCAGACAACAGCATTCCGCCCGCGATTCGCGACTCGGTCGAAGCCGCTCTCAACGCCCTTCCGGAAGTCAACGAAGTCGACGTTTCCATCGTGCTCTCCGCCAGCAAGAAAGCCTCCCAGTCGAACGGCGCTGCCCCGGCCGAGGGCATCCCGGGAGTGAAGCACGTGATTGCAGTCTCTAGCGGCAAAGGCGGCGTCGGCAAATCCACCTTCGCGGTCAACCTCGCTTGCGCCTTCTCCCAAATCCTGGAAGCGGAAGGGAAGAAAGCCGGCATCATGGATTGCGACATCTACGGCCCTTCTGTCCCCTTGATGCTGGGGCTCTCCGGCCGGCCCTACGTCGAAGGCGACTCCCTCATCCCCATGGAAGGCCACAACCTGAGCGTCATGTCCATGGGCTTCCTCGTCGACGAAGACACGCCGGTCGTATGGCGCGGCCCGATGGTCATGAAGACCATCCAACAATTTTCTCAAAACGTTAAGTGGGGCGACCTCGAACTCCTCGTCGTCGACTTGCCGCCTGGCACCGGCGACGCCCAGCTTTCGCTCGTGCAAACCATCCCCCTCAGCGGAGCGGTCCTCGTCACCACCCCGCAACCGGCCGCCACTCAGGTCGCCAAGCGCGGAGCTCGCATGCTGGAAAAAACCAACGTGAAGATCCTTGGGGTAGCCGAAAACATGAGCTACCTGGAAGGTCCTGACGGCTCTCGCCAAAACATCTTCGGGGAGGGAGGCGGCCCCCAGACCGCGAGCGATCTCAAAACCGATTTCCTCGGACAAATCCCCCTGGACCAATCCATTCGCGAGGGCGGCGACGCCGGCACTCCCATCGTGCTCAGCAAGCCCGACTCGCAAGCAGCCAAGGTCTTCAAGGAGATTGCCAATACCCTGCTAGCAAAGGTACGGAGCTAAATGCATTTAATGCGTCGAATCGGCGCTTTTCCTATGAAAAGCTAGGGCTGCAAGCGTGCAAAAAAGGTTGGCCTTGAACAAATTACCCTCAATGCTTTCCATTATAGTTAACGCAAAATCAGGTAGATCCATCCGCGAGGACGGCCGAGCTTGAACAGCGAATTGCACCTTATGCCATCAAAGAAAACCAAGTCGAGCGGTCAGCACGAGTTCGTCAAGCAGTCGAGCCTCTATCAAGAGTTCCTCGCCGAGCGTGAAGAAATACTGCGCCACAAGTGGCTAGAGTCCGAGCGACTCGGCTACGACATCGGTTTCGAACGGGCCCTCCTAGACTGGATCCGCAAGCACCGCGACAGCTGGCGCGCCTCGCGTCGGCGTCCGGAGGCGAACTAAAAACCTCCCCACTCCCTCAATCCGGAGAACCGGGAAAACGAAAAGCGACACCCGAAAGTGTCGCTTTTCTTTTAAAATCTAAGCTGAGAGACGCTTACTTGATCTCCTTATGGATCGTGTGGCGCTTCAGATGCGGGTTGTACTTCTTCTTTTCGACGCGTTCAGTAACGGTCTTCTTGTTACGAGAAGAGAGGTAACGTGATACAGGCTTACCTTCAGCTTTCGCTTCGGTACATTCGAGAGTGATTACTTCGCGTGGCATGGTGTCTAAAAATTAAAGAAGGCGGAACATCTCAGCTCCCGGCCAGAATGCAAGGGCAAAATGCCCTCACGCCGCTCGTTGCCCTGATTTAATGCGGGGCTAGGTAAGGGCTGTCTGGCCCAGACAGCCGCACTGCAGGATCAGATCTACACGGAGGACTGGGCCAGTCCGCCCTACCCTCGGCCGTTCACAGGCATCGCGCTCAGAGCGACTTGCCGCCAAAAGAACGCTCCACCAGCGGAAGGGCAATCCCGTTCCGGAAAACCGTGACCTGCCCCGAACTCGAAGAAACCACGATCGCCAAGCAGTCGGTGGCCAGAGAAATGGCAGCTCCCGCCGCATGCCGCGCTCCCAGGCCGCTCGGCAGCGATTGGTCGAACTCGGGCGTGTGAATCAAGCTGCCGGCCGAAGTGAGAACGCCATCCCCCTTGATGATGAACGCTCCGTCCAAGCCGGAAAACTCTTTCACCGTCTCGTCCATGAAAGGGCTGAGGATATTGCGGTCCTCTTCCTTGTAACCAAAAAACGGATTCAGAACCAGCGGCTTGGTCATGGTCTCCACCTTTTTGGAGTCGCCGAGAACGAACAAAGTCCCTACCGGACGCCCTTCCCTCCCTTCAATGGAGAGCTCCATGGCGATGCCGATCACACGTTCGAGCACCTCCGGAGAAACATCTCCCGGCATGAAGTTCTCGCGCTCCGCCAGCAAAGCTTGGAACTCGTTCTTCATGTCGATCACCACCAAAGTGTCGAACTGGTCGCTCCCGGGAATCCCACCCACGCAGCAAATCTTGTCCGAAGTCTTGAAAACGCCTCGCGTCAGCCCCACCAGAAAGGCGGAACGCATTTGGGCCAGTCGCCCATTGGAGAAGGAACGCACCTGAATCACTTCATTGAAAACCGCGTCTTCCACGTCGCCCTCTTTCGCACGCCGCGAAATCAGCACCGTCTTGAACTCCTTGAAGCCCTCCGGCGGCTCGACCGGACTGGAGACCAAGCAGTCGCCGAAAACGGCAATCGAGTCGCAGTGCGCCCCCTTGGCCACTCGCATGGCCTGGCGCAGCATCAGGCGGTTGATAGAGCTCTGCCGCGTCTTCTTGGGCGACGCCAAAATGCCGCCGAAGGCCGAGGTCAGCTGGTCGTGCAGGTCGTCGAGGGACTCCGAGCGCAAAAGCATCTCGACGAAAGCCTGGTCCTTCACCAAGCGAGCCACCGCCGCCAGCACGTTCAAGTAGTCTCGAGCGCCCTCACCTGCCAGCAGGAGCACCACGAGGTGAACCTTTTCCTGGTTCTTGGGCCCCTCGTAATCGAAGCCTTCCTTGGAGCGGCCGATGGCGAAAACGTACTTGCGCCGCATCTTCACGCGCAAGTGCGGCAAGGCCACGCCGTTGCCCAGATAAGTCGTCATGGTGCTCTCCCGTTGCATCAAGCCTGGGAGCAGCCGCTTGCCCTCCAAGTCCTTGAATCGGGACGTGGACACCTTGAGCAACTCTTTGAGAGCGCCCTCTAGGTTGTCGCTTTCGAGGTCGAGTGTACGCCTCCGCGAAAAATATCGGTCGAGTCTCATGTCGGGGCAAAGCAGCCCCCTGCGACCTGGTTAGGACAGACTTACTTTTCCCACTCCAACGCGCCCTTTTTCAGCTCGTAGAAAAGCCCGACGACGAGCACTCCGAGGAAAAAGAGGATGGGGCCAAGAATCGGAAGGCTGTTGGCCACGAAATCGCGGTACACCAGCACCCAGGGGATCAGAAAGAGCACTTCGATATCGAAGAGGATAAAGAGCATCGCGGTCACGTAAAACTTTACGGAGAAGCGGGTGCTCGTTTTGCCGTCTGACTTTATGCCGCACTCGTAGGCGTAGTTCTTAATCTTGTTCTTTGATCCACGCTGGCCGAAAAGCACGCTCCCAGTTAGGATGGCTCCGGCGAGTCCCGCTGCGAGGGCGATTTGGATCAATACAGGTACGAAGTCAGAAACGGTCATGACGCAGGCTAAGATCCCCAATAAGCGGCTGATTTCAAGGCAAATGCTAAAAAGACCGCTCGATCCGCCCACAAAAGTAGTCTGCAGCGGCGAAAGCCGCCTCATCTCGCTACAAACTGCGTCCACTCAAGCCGATCCAACTTTCGAATACAGGGAAATGCGGGTAGCGGCCTCGCCCCGCGATTGGCGCAAGCTCAGGTGGAGCGGCTTTTCCGAGGACGCTCTTTAAACGCTGCCCAACAACAAAGCCGCCTTGGGGACAAGCCGGCCCACCTGCTCTGCAAACCAGCGGAACCAACTCCTGCAGCACGGACGAGGCGGAACTCGTCCCTCCACAAAAAAGCGGACCTCAGACGAGGCCCGCTTCGAAAGTATCGAGAAACGTGATACGGGATTACTTGTTGGAAGCTTGGTCGAGGATATCGCCCAAGTTCATCAAGTCGCCACCGTCGCTCATGTTGTCGTAAGTGGCAGTTTCCTGAGCCAACTGGCTGTCGTCGTAGTTAGCAGCCTTGATGGAGAGGCCGAGGCGGCGCTCTTCGCGGTCGATCTTGATAACGCGAGCAGTGACTTCGGAGCCGATGTCTACGACGTCCTTGATCTTCTCTACGCGCTCTTCGCTGATCTGGCTGATGTGCACGAGACCGTCGATGTGATCCTGCAGTTCGACGAAGGCGCCGAAAGAAGTGATCTTGGAAACGGTACCGGAAACAACGTCGCCGATGCGGAAACGACCGTCGATGTCTGCCCAAGGATCGTCAGCAAGCTGCTTCATGCCGAGGGAGATACGCTGGTTGCCAGTGTCCACGTCGAGTACCAACGCATCGATCTCGTCGCCCTTTTTGAGGACTTCGGATGGGTGGTTGATCTTGCGTGTCCAGGACATGTCGGACACGTGAACCATGCCGTCGATGCCTTCTTCGAGCTCCACGAACGCACCGTAAGTGGTGATGTTGCGAACCTTGCCGTGTACGTGGGCGCCAACTGGGTAGTTGTGAACGACCATGTCCCATGGGTTTGGATCCAGCTGGCGGATACCGAGGGAGATCTTCTCCTCGTCCTTCTGGATGCCGAGAACCACTGCTTCCACTTCGTCCCCAACCTTGAGGAGCTCGCTTGGCTTGGTAATACGCTTGGTCCAAGACATTTCGGTAACGTGCACGAGACCTTCCACACCTTCTTCGATTTCGATGAAGGCACCGTAAGGAACGAGGTTAACGACCTTACCGGCAACCTTGGCGCCGATTGGGTACTTGGCCTCGATGTCTTGCCACGGGTTGGACTTGGTCTGCTTGAGACCGAGGGAGACACGCTCCTTCTCACGGTTGATCTCGATGATCATTACATCGATCTCTTCACCCTGCTTGAGCATTTCGCTCGGGTGAGAGATACGACCCCAGCTCATGTCGGTGATGTGGAGGAGACCGTCCATGCCGTCGAGGTCGATGAACGCGCCGAAGTCGGTGATGTTCTTGACCACACCCTTGACGACATCGCCAGGGTTGACGCGCTCGAGGAGGTCGCGACGCTTGGAAGCGCGCTGCTCTTCGATCAGCTCGCGGCGGGAAAGAACGATGTTCTTACGCTCCAAATTGATTTTGAGAACCTTGTAGTCGTAAGTCTGGCCAACGTACTGGTCGAGATTCTTGGGAGGCTGGATATCGATGTGGGAAGCAGGAAGGAATGCGTCGACGCCCATCGCAACGATGAGACCGCCCTTGACCTTGCCCTTAACGCGGCCCTGTACGATCGAACCTTCTTCACACTTGGTGATGATGTTCTCCCAGTTCTTCTTCTGCTCGGCCTTGTCGAAAGAAAGAAGCGGATTGCCTTCCTTGTTTTCGAGCTTTTCGAGGTAGACTTCGATTTCTTCCCCGATCTGAAGTTCGCCGAGGTCGACGAATTCTTGGCCAGGAACAAGTCCTTCGGACTTACCGCCGATATCAACGACTACTTCGTTTTGGCGGATTTCGGTGATGGTGCCCTTTACGATTGAACCTTCCTTGAGCTGGTCGAAGGAAGTCTGGGCGAGAAGTTCAGACATTATTGAACTCATGATGTAATTGGCGGTTTCATTCCGGAAGCTTCCAATCTCCTCAATGACCTACCTAAAGGTGAGCCAGCGAACCGGCTCGGGTTTGATTTTTGAATAGCTCAGCCGGAAGCGGCGCGACGAGGCTGAGCTTGTTTTATGTCGCAAGCGGGCAGCAATCGCACCCTCGCCTGCCTTGGGCAAGCGAAAATACGAGAAACTGCTCTAATAATAGGGAAAAAGTGGCGATTCTCCGCTTTTGACTAGCGAACCACCTTGTTCAGCGGGTACTCGATGATGTCGACCGCTCCCAGCTCCTTAAGCTTGGGGATGATGTCGCGCACCAGCTTTTCCTGCAGCACCACTTCGACCGCTGCCCAGTCCTTGTCGGACAGCGCGTTGACGGTGGGGTTACGCAGGGCGGGCAGAATCTTGAGGATCTCGTCGAGATTCTCCTGCTTCGCGTTGAGCTTGAGGCCCACCTTGTCCGCAGCGTTAAGGGCCGCCTGCAACATCATGGCGATGTTCTCGATCTTGGCCCGCTTCTTGGGATCTTCCCAGCTCTTCTTGTTGGCGATGAGCTTCGTATTGGTCTTGAGCAGCGTATCGACGATGCGGAGCTTGTTGGCGCGGAGGGAGTTTCCGGTTTCGGTCAAGTCCACGATGGCGTCCACCATGTCGGGTACCTTAACTTCGGTCGCGCCCCAGGAAAACTCGATTTCAGCTTCTACACCGTGCTTTGCGAGAAACTTGCGGGTCATGCCCACGACCTCGGTCGCAATGCGCTTGCCCTGTAGGTCCTTGATCTCCTTGATCGGAGACGCTTCCGGTACCGCCAAAACCCAGTAGGACGGGCGATTCGAGGCGCGGCTGTAGACCAGATCGCAAACCTCAACCACGTCGGATTCGTTTTCCACGACCCAGTCGTAGCCGCAAAGCCCGCAGTCGAAAAAACCATGGTCGACGTAGCGGCTGATTTCCTGGCTGCGGACGAAACGTCCATCCAGCTCAGAATCGTCGATGCTCGGCTTGTAGGAGCGAGAGCTCTTGCGTATATTCCATCCGGCCTTTTGGAAGAGGCGGATGGTGGGTTCTTCCAGGCTACCCTTCGGCAGCCCAAACATGATCAGTGACGGTTCTTGTGACACGAGAAACTCAAAAAACAGAGTCGCCCTCAGCCTCAAGCCTAAACGAGCGCAACAAAATTCGATAAATTTACATTTTGTGATTTTACATTTGTTAATTATGGGTATTGTTGCCCATGACGCTTAGCTCTAAACACCTTGCTTTTCGCTAAGTGGAGTACCTGAGCTGTCCTCTCCTCAGGACAAGATCCTAGCCACGTTGCCCCACCACAAAACTAGCTAACACCAAAAAGATCCGCCATGCCTACCAAACCCAAACCGCTTGTGCTCATCGTCGAAGACGAAACCGAGCTCGCGAACGTGATTTCGGAACACCTCGAAGCGGCAGGCATGCAAACCCAGGTTTGCAATCGCTGCGCCCTCGCAATGCGCTTCCTCAAGCACAACTTCGCGAACATCCTGCTCCTCGACCTCACCCTGCCCGACCAAAACGGTTTCGCCTTCCTCGAGGATTTGAAGCGCGAAGATATCAATATCCCCACCATCTTCCTCACCGGCAACGACTCGGAAATTTCCAAAGTGAAAGGACTGGAGCTCGGAGCTGACGACTACGTCACCAAGCCTTTCTCCGCCCCCGAACTGGTGGCCCGCATCCACGCGGTGCTGAGACGCGCCGAGGTCGCGCACGACTTCAACGTAACCAAAAACGTGCGTCTCACGGACGCGCCCTTCGAGTTCAACACCGCTTCCGTCAACCCGACCAGCATGGAAGTGACCTTTCCGGACGGCGAAATCGTAAACATTGGCCGCAAGGAGATCGGCATCCTCTCCTACCTGCACGAAAACCCGGAGACCATCATCACCCGCAAGAACCTGATCCACTCCGTCTGGGGCATTCATGCCGACATCCGCAGCCGCTCCTTGGACCAGTACATCGTGAAGATCCGCGACCTCTTCAAACGCAAGAACGCGCCCCTGGACAACCTCAAGACCATTCACGGAATCGGCTACCAGTACGAACCGCTCGTCAAGTCGTCGGACACCAACTGAGAGCCACCTCGATTTAAGCAAAGAAAAGCCCTGCCGGAATCAAATGCGGCAGGGCTTTTCTTTGTTCGTAGAAATTCGTCTAGCGTCGCTTAGCAGCGATCCGCTTGCTCGTTGAGTCCTTCTTCGACGCGAGCCGGGAGATAGTGGAAGCCATCTTCGTCCTCGTACCCGACAGGCGCCTCTGCCACAGCAGTCAACATCAACCAAGAGCCGAGCACGATCAACATGCCATAAATAAGAAAAAACGTTTCAAGCATGCTTCCCTATCGACAGAACAAGCCGCAACCTAAATCGCCGCACGCAGTTAATTGCGAGAAAAAAGCCGCTCGCTCCCACTAAGAAATACTCGTTCACCACACAAATTTCTAGCCCTCACGCCTTTAACCGCTACACATGGCCGCGTGGAACGAGATAAACTCGAACAAGCTAAAACTTTCCTCCTCGACTACCAATCCCGACTTTGCTCACGCCTGGAGGAACTCGAGGCCGCTTCAACCCCCTTTCTGAGTGACAGCTGGAAAAGAGCCGAGGGAGGAGGAGGCATTTCCAGAGTCCTCGAAAACGGCCAAACCTTCGAGAAGGCCGGCGTCAACTTCTCCCACGTGATGGGCGACAAGCTCCCCCCATCCGCCACCGCCAACCGACCCCAGCTCGCCGGACGACCCTTCCACGCAACTGGCGTGTCCATCGTAATCCATCCACGCAACCCCTACGTCCCCACCTCCCACGCCAACGTACGCGTTTTCATCGCCCCCGCCCAAAACCAAGACGAGAAGGATATCTGGTGGGTCGGAGGCGGCTTCGACCTCACGCCCTACTACGGATTCGAGGAAGACTGCGTATCCTGGCACCAGCACGCCCGCGCAGCCTGCGAGCCCTTCGGCAAGCACCTGTATCCAAAATTCAAGAAATGGTGCGATGAGTACTTCTTCCTCAAGCATCGCAACGAACCCCGAGGCATCGGCGGGCTCTTCTTCGACGACTTCGACGAAGGAGGATTCGAAAACGCCCTCGGACTAATCAAAAGCGTGGCAGAACACTTCATGGAGGCCTACTCCGAAATCGTGACCCGCCGCTTAAACACGCCCTACGCAGAACGCGAAAGAAAGTTCCAGCTGTATCGACGCGGGCGATACGTAGAGTTCAACTTGGTTTGGGACCGTGGAACCCACTTCGGCCTGCAAAGCAACGGACGCACCGAATCCATTCTCATGTCCCTGCCGCCGGTCGTGGAGTGGAAATACGACTACCGGCCAGAAGCGAACAGCCCCGAAGCCGAACTCTACGACACCTTCCTGAAACCCACCGACTGGTTGAAAGCTACAGACTGAACGGCTACAGACTCTCCATCCATCAAATGAATTCAAAAGAACGCTTCCTCGCTGCTCTCGACTGTCAACCGCTCGATCGCCCTCCCATCTGGGTCATGCGCCAAGCCGGCCGCTACCTGCCCGAATACCGCGCCCTGAAAGAGAAGTACTCCTTCCTCGAGCTGGCCCAAACGCCGGAACTCGCCTTGGAAGTGACCCTGCAGCCGCTACGCCGCTTCCCCCTCGACGCCGCCATCCTCTTCTCCGACATCCTCGTCATCCCCGAGGCCATGGGTCAAGGCTACCATTTCCGCGAGCAAGGCGGTATCGGCATGGACTACACCTTGGAGAGCCGCGCCCAAATCGAGAACCTCACCAGCAACGCCATCGAAGAAAAGCTCAACTACGTTGCCCAAGCCCTCAAGCTCATCGACTCCGAACTCAACGGCTCCAAGATGCTGCTCGGCTTCGGAGGATCGCCTTGGACCCTCGCCACCTATATGCTCGAAGGCGGAAGCTCAAAAGATTTCGCCAAGGTGAAAGCTCTTTTCTACGAGGACCGAAACGCCTTCGAACTCCTCATGGAAAAAATTTCCGACGCCCTTATCGCCTACTTCCGCATGCAGAAAGCGGCGGGCGCCGACGCCATTCAGATCTTCGATTCCTGGGGCGGAATCATCTCCGGCGAGGACTACGAAGCCGCATCCCTGAAGTGGATACGCAAGATAATCGACGCCGTACGCGAAGAGGTCCC
The DNA here is from genome assembly GCF_014803405.1 of Pelagicoccus enzymogenes. Lineage (NCBI taxonomy): Bacteria > Pseudomonadati > Verrucomicrobiota > Opitutia > Puniceicoccales > Pelagicoccaceae > Pelagicoccus > Pelagicoccus enzymogenes. Next base: position 17,186 of record NZ_JACYFG010000007.1, on the reverse strand, counting down.
CATGATCATCTACGCCAAAGGCACCACCCCGCAACTCCGACGCCAAGCAGCCTGCGAGCCAAAGGCCATAGCAGTCGACTGGACCATTCCTATCGAGGAAGCTGCCGCCCAAATCCCTTCCGACGTCGCCATCCAAGGGAACCTCGATCCCGTTCTGCTCGATACCAAACCTCAGATCGTACGAAACAGCGCCACGCGTATCCTCGAAGCCATGAAAAACCGCCCCGGCCACATCTTCAACCTCGGTCACGGAATCCACCCCACCGCCCGCATCGAAAACATGGAGACTTTAGTCGACACCGTCGTCAACTGGTCCAACGATTGAGGAAATTCTCCAACACCTAGGCCATGCAAGACGCGATCATACTTGGAGGCGGCATCAGCGGACTGACCGCTGCCTACCTTGCCCAGCAAGGCGGCCTCGACATATCGGTCATCGAAAAAGCTTCGCACCCCGGCGGACCGATCACTTCTTGCCAAAAAGATGGCTACCTCTTCGAACGCGGACCTAATTCCCTGCTCCTTCCAGCCCCCTGGGTGGAGAGCTTCATAGCCGAATTAGGCCTGCAAGACCAGCTGCAGGAGACCAATCCAGTCGCCAACAAACGCTACATCGTAAAGAAAGGACGGCCCGTAGCCGTACCCACTTCCCCACTACAGGCGGTCACCACTCCGCTCTTTTCCATAAAGGGAAAGCTTGGGTTTCTGCTGGAACCCTTCCGCAAGCAAATTTCAGAGCGGGCCGGAAGAACCGAAACCGTAGCCAGCTTCGTGCAGCGTCGCATGGGGAGAGATTTCCTCGACTACGCGATCGACCCCTTCGTCAGCGGCGTATACGCAGGAGACCCTCACAAGCTCATACTCGAACAGGCCTTTCCCATCATGAGGGGCTTCGAACGAGAGGGAGGCTCCATCATCCGCGGAGCGATCAAGCACAAGAAGCGACAAAAGCGGGAAGGCACCGCCTACAAGAAACGCTCCATCAGCTTTCGGGAAGGCCTCGGCGTCCTGCCAAAAACCATTGGCCGTAAACTGGGCAATCGGCTCTGGCTCAACTCCGAAGCAGTCGCCGTCAATCGCGTCGACGAAGCCTGGCAAGTCACCTGGAAACGAGACGGGGAGAACTTCGAGGGCTTCGCCAAGAACCTCATCGTCTGCCTACCCTCCTACGCTATCAAGCGAATCGCCTGGAGCAAAGGGATCTCCGAACCGCTCAAGGCGTCCCCAAATCTCGAATACCCGCCCGTACATAGCCTAGCCTTGGGATTTCGGCGCGAACAGATCGCTCATCCCCTGGATGGATTCGGAGTCCTCGTACCCAGCAAGGAGTCGCCCACCATCCTCGGAGCCCTTTTTAGCTCCTCTCTCTACGAGGGTCGAGCCCCCCAAGGGCATTGCCTGTTAACCGTGATGATGGGCGGGATCCGCCACCCTGAGTTCGCCTCCCTCTCCCCTGAAAAGCTCCTGCCAATCGCCCTCAGCGACCTACGATCGCTTGTCGGCCTCGAAGGCGAACCGAGCTTCTACCATTGCAGTTCTTGGCCGCGGGCCATTCCGCAGTACACCCGCGATTTCGCCCCCTGGAAGGAAACGCTGCATAGCCTAGAGGACGAGTACCCAGGGCTTCATTTCGGCGGCAACTGCGTCGACGGCATCGCCATGGGAGCGTCCATCCTCAGCGGAAAACGGTTGGCAGAAACGGTTTCTTGATTAAGCCTGCCTTCCGCCCCTTCGCTTCTAACTCCATACCCCACTCTGCCCGATGAAAAGATCGCTCTTCACGTTCTTCTGCTTCGCCATGTCCCTTGGCCTGATGCTGCCTGCCCTTTCAGCGAAAAAGCAACGCAAGATCGAAAAGGGCAACAGCATGGAAAACCTTTTCCGTCCCCCACTCATTCGAAGCATGAGCATGTCTCCAGACGGCAAATACGCCGCTGGCATCGGCCCAATCGGAGGAGTGGACCAAGAAAAGGGACTCATCATCTACGACCTGGATGCCATTAAAATCGAGCGTTCATTCAAGTGGTCAGAAAGCTTCGAAATCTACCAACACGGGTGGCTCGATAACGACTCGCTCTGGTTTAAGGTAGCTACCGTCGGAAGATATATCAACGGTCTCTACCGCTACGATATAGACAAGGGAACCGCTAGCCCCCTGTTCGGGAACGACGCAGTCGTATCCATACTGGACCCCAACGAAGAAACAAGCGACCCCGCCTGGGCTTGGGTACAGGCTTCCGGCAGCATGAAGCCAACCCTTGTGAAGCTGAACAAGAACGGCTACACCACCGCCAGTACACGCGTGGCGGACAACCCCCTAATTCTTGAAAGAATCCCCGAGCCCACCGGCGATATCTACCGTTGGTATATCGACCACGCCCACCAAGCGCGCGGATTGCTCAGGTACCACGAGGACAAGCTTCAATTTTCATTCCTTGGCAACAGCAATAACTCGTGGTCGAGTCTGGACCTCGATCCCGAAGACTGGTCCATCGAACTCTTCCACCACGAAAACAACAAGATCTACATTTCTGGCTACAACGGAGAGGAAACCAAGGGCCTCTACCTCTACGATCTTGAGACAAAGCAGATCAGCGAACCCATTTTCAGAGACCCCTACTACGACTTCTCCGAGACGGCGCGTTACCTGACCTTCAACGACCAATTGCTCGGTATCACCTACACCAAAGCGACCCCCACGACCGTTTGGCTCGCCGAAGAGATGCTGGGAATCCAAAACATGCTCGATTCAGCAATTCCAAATCGAGCAAATATCATCTACGACTGGGACACCAAGCTCCAACGGCTCCTGGTGTATTCGTTTTCCGATACAGTTCCACCCGAGTATCTATTGCTCGACCTGAAGGAGAAAGCCATTCGCGACATAAGCAAGTCTGCCCCATGGCTGTCCCCCGACCGTCTCTCGCGTACCGAGATCTTCCATTTTAAGACGAGCGACGGCCTACGCCTAGAAGGCTACCTAAACCGGCCGACCTCAGGCAAAGCGCCCTATCCAACCGTGGCCCTTATCCATGGTGGGCCGTGGGCGCGCGATTTCGCGACATTCGACGAAGAGGCGCAATTCCTGGCTACCCAAGGTTACGCGGTGCTAAAAATCAATTACCGCGGCTCAACCGGATACGGAAAAAGCATCTCCCATGACCCTGAATACGACTTCGCCGCCATGAATCGCGATATCGCCGAAGCGGTTCGCACCGCCATAAACGGTGGTATCGCGGATCCAGATAGGGTCGCGATCATGGGGGCCAGCTTCGGCGGCTACGCGGCGATCTCCGGCGCCGCCTTCGAACCCGATCTCTATCGCTGCGCCATCACAAACATGGGCGTATTCGACTGGGAAGAAATGACGAAATCCCGCAAACGCCAACGAAGCCGGTATTCGCACAAGCGCTTGATAGAAGCATTCGGCGATCCCAACGAATCCACTGCGGCGTTCGAGGCGATCTCGCCCATTCACCACGTGGACAAGATAAAGATCCCCATTTTTGTGATACACGGAAAAGAGGACCGTAACGTATCGATCCGCCAGTCAAAAAAGCTGAAGAGCGAACTCAAAAAAGAGGGAGTCGTTTTCGAGACGCACTTCGTTGGCGACGAGGGACACAACATTTTCGAGCACAAAAAAAGAATGAAGACCTACGAGCAGATCCTCGCTTTCCTCGACAAGTACATGAGAGAGCCAAGATAGGCTCTCAGAGACCGCCCAATGAAACAGACTCGCCTCCTCTGCGCAGGGTTGCAGCTTGGCTGCAGACCGCAATACGAACCCGTTTCACTGCACGACACGCCCTCTAGGGCGTGTCTTCAAAGGTCCAAGCCCTCAAAAACTCGATTTGATGGGCAGGCTCTCAATCCAACGGAGAGGGACCAGAGATCCCTTTCAAGTCGCTCGGGCGAGCCCCAAAGCGAACAAAAGCATATCGAGCTAGGACTGGAAACGATACCCAACATCCCGAATCGTCAGGATGTGCTTGGGACTCGAAGGATTGTCTTCCACTTTCGACCTCAAGGTCGTCACGCAGCGATCCACGCTACGCTGCGTCACCAAGACACTGCTCCCCCAAACCGTATTCATGATTCCCTGACGCGATAGCGCCTTACCTTCGTTCGTCATCAAATAGTCAAGCAACTGGTATTCCTTGCGGGTCAACTTCACTGGCTCCCCATTTCGGCTAAGGCTCATAGAGTCCCGGTCCACTCGAAAGGGACCGAACTCGAAAACGCGCTCCTCGATCGCTCGGTGCCGCCTCAGGAAGGCCTTCACTCGAGCCATCAACTCCCGCACGGAAAAGGGCTTAACGACATAGTCATCCGCCCCCAGCTCCAAGCCACGCACAATGTCCCGCTCCTGGCCCCTCGCCGTCAACATGATGATCGGCATGTCGCAGCCTTCCTTGCGAGCCGCGTCGCAAATAGAATACCCATCTAGCCCCGGCAGCATGACGTCCAGCAGAGCGATATCCGGCCCCTTCTCGAGCAACAGGTCGAGTCCAGTGTCTCCATCGGCCGCATACAAGACCTCGTAGCCCTCGCAAGAAAAGTTGTCCTGCAAGCCACGTGCCAAGGCTTGGTCATCTTCCACAATCAGTATCTTAGGCATAGGGAATCCTCACTTTAAAAACGCTTCCTTTTCCAAGTTCGCTCTCCAGCTCAATTTGTCCGGAGTGCTTGGATACAATAAACTCAACAATACTTAAACCAAGCCCCACACTCCCCGTCTGCCCGGAGGCATAGTGGTCAACCTGAAAGAACTTCCTGAAAATTCGCTTCTGGTCACGCTTGCTGATCCCCTTCCCAAAGTCCTGCACTTCAAATTGAATCCCTCCAGCTACAGCCTCGCAACGCAGCTCGATTCGCCTCTTCGGACCTCCGTACTTAAATGCGTTTTCCAAGAGGTTGCCCAGCACCGTCGCCAAAGCATCGGGATCCGCTGCCATGTCTGGCAAGGCCTCCGAGCTTTTGATCGACAGATCGAACGCTTGTCCCTGGAAACGCTCCCGAAACGCTTCCTCTACCGCGGTCAGGACGCCCGCTGGCGAAGTCGCTCGAATATCGAAACTCCCCTTCGAGCGTTCCATCCGGGAGAACGACAAGAAGTTGTCGATAAGTCGCCCCAACCTCTGGTTCTCGCGCGAAATCAACTCGATATACTCTTGCGTATCCACTTTTTCACGTCGCTCGGGATCCAACATCGTATCGACCAGCAAACGTATGGAAGAGACGGGAGTCTTGAGCTCGTGGGTGACAGTCGCGACCAAATTGTCCTTGAGCTGCGTGACGCTAGCCTGACGCCTCACCGAAACCACGATCGCCGCCCCAGAGAGAATGGACAGCCCTAACACAATCCCTCCGATCCAAAGGTAGAACACCGCTTTGCTCTGTTGATCCCCCATCACTTCTCCAATCCCCGTCAGGGGCACGATCGCGACAAAATCGAGCGGCGCCGGCAAGGTACGCCCCTCGGAGCCGAGACCTGCGGGAGACGCGAGAGCCATCCCGAGCTCCTGCCATTCCGTCGACGCTGCAACCGCTTCCCGCCAATCCTCTACCGTGAAGATCCGAACCGTCGAACTCCCAGCCTCGCGCGCCGCTACGAATCCGGCAAAGCTATGCAGACCGGCAGCAGGAGGATAAACGCCGCGAGCTTCCGCCTCGCCAATCCAGCGCTCCACCCGAGCTTGGCGCTCCAGGAGCCTTGCAACTTCAGCGGATCCGCTCAAAGGAGCGTATTGCCGCAACAAATACCGATGCTGGCGGCTGAGCTGCCCCGCTTCCATATGTTCCAGTACGTAGGCGTCGGCCGCTGCCAGAAAGGCGGAATCGAGGGCCTCAACTCCCTGCGACAAGCCCAACTGTATCAGCAAAGCCCCCAACGAACGCCCCTGCCGCAACCGAAGTCCACGCAAGTCCGGATCGCGCAGGTAAGCGGTCAAGGAACCTTGAAAGGTGAGCGCGTCCTGCGTCGCCTTGCGCTCCCTCGCCTCGCCGAGCACCGCTCTCGCTCGCTGCGATTCGCCCTCCGGCACCTGCGCCGAAACTGAATCCAGAAGATGGGAGACACCCCCGTTCTGCGGCGTCGGCACCAACGACTCAGCCAACTCGAACAACAGTTCGCCGGCATCCTCGTACCGTCGCTCGTTCGCCTCGGCAACCAAGCGCCGCACGACCGCATTTTCGTTTTCGACCGCCGTCCTGACCAGCCAGACAACGCAAACGACCGGGCTGATAATACCGACCGCCAACAGCGCATAGGTCACCCAGGCCGAGGCCTGAGTGACGTTTGACTTCGCATTACCAGTACGGCCAAACATTCTACGAATCGATCCTTAAGCTGAGAACGATCTTTTCGAACACAGGCAGCATCTCCTCGACTTCGTCCACTGGAATAATCGCTTGAAAGATGTAGTGCTTAGCGTCTCCGACAAAGGAATACAGATATACCGTATCCGCCGCTTCGTCCTCCGGGTTGGAGAATCGGCTCAACCGCCCTTCCATTCCGCTCACCGTCAGGCTACGCCCCCAGGCCTCGTCCAAGACGTAGCCCTTGAAGTGGCGAGCCACGTTTCTGCCCCCCTTCTCGATCAAGCTTCCGACGTTCAGCTCCTTGTCCGACTTCCAAGCGCTGTTGAGCTCCGAAACCGCCAAGTACTTACCCCGCACCAGCGGATCAGCCAGCCACACCATCTGCTCATTGTCGTCGTTGCCCTTCGGCTGCTCGACAGCACCCCACTCCCCGGGTATCGATACCTCCCAAGCGTGCTCCCGATTGGCGTATCCAATTTCCTGATCGACATCGACGGTCTCCAGTTTCGACAGCACACCTTCAACGCCGCCCGCGACCATCTTGACGAGGATTCTCCGCTCGTCAGCTGTGAAATAGACCGTCTGCTTCTGCACATGCATATCGATCAACACCTCGTAGCACTCGACTCGCCCTAGAGCCGTATCCATCTCCTCGATGCTGACCACCTCGAAATTGATATCGACCGGCATTCCCGAGAAGGTGACGAAGATTTTCTTGGACATGGAGTAGCCGACTTCGATCGGGAGCTGCCGCAGCAAGTCCACCGCTTGCTCGTTGTCGTAGACGCGGGACGGAAAATCGAAACTCCGCTCCGCCCCCGATTTCGTGTATTCGACTTTCGCCGACAAACCGTCCTCAGCGTACCAGGCGCGCGTCACCCCCGCATCCGCGAGGGACATCATGCTGTAGGCCGTCTCAAACGTATCCTTTTCAAACTCTACTACCGTGGCTCGATGCCCATTGAGCAAGAAGCGGGTCTCCTTTCGCCAAAGAGCCCTGCCTTCCCAGTCGTAGCTGTAGATCGTGGAAAAGCTGCGTCCGATAACGTCTCCCGACGGCAAAACCCAGTCGTAGTGCGTGCGCTCGCCATCCGCCCAAGGAGTGAGCTCCGGCACGAAATCCTTGGGCAACACCTGCTTGGCCTCCGCTACCCACTTCGACTCGCTCGGATAAAGCTCCACCAAATCGTTGAGCACCTTCATGCCCAGAGCCCGCTTTCCCTGGTCCAAGTAAACCAAGGCCAGCCGGTACTTGGCCTCCGCCGCGATAGAGTCCACCAGCGAGCTCTCCTCCAAAATGGCCTCCAGCACGTGAGCCGCCTCCTCGAGATTGGCTTCTCCTTCGTAGAGGTAAATCGCCCGCTCCAGCTCGTCCCCCAACTTCAAGGAGGCCGAAGGGCTCTGGGCATGAAGCCCCCAGCTCCCCGCCCCGAGAACAAGCCCCGCAAGTACACACCGAAATATCATATGCTTTTTCATAGTGACGCCATCCTAGCGAGGAAGTGTTACCCCCGTGTTACCAACAAGTAACCGGTTCGCGCTTTTTCAATCAACCCTAGACCCACGCTTTTGTTTCGCCACCGCCGCCAAAGCCATTTTCCTTGGCCAACTTCCTATGAAATTCGACCTTTCCATCGTCTCAAAGCACTTCCCGGAGTTCACTCCCCAGCAGATCTCCCAATTCGAAACCTACGCCGCCGCCATCGCGGAATGGAACGAGAAGATCAACCTCATCTCCCGCTCCGACGTGGAAAACCTTCCCAAGCGCCACATCCTGCACTCCCTCGCCATCGCCAAGGTCATGGCATTCCAGCCCGACACCACCGTCATCGACGTCGGCACCGGCGGCGGCTTCCCGGGCGTCCCCCTCGCCATCGCCTTCCCCGAAACCCGCTTCCTGCTCGTCGACTCCATCGGCAAGAAGATCAAGGTCGTGCAAGACTGCCTCGAGCGCCTCGAGCTCGAAAACGCCGTCGCCATCCAGTGCCGCGTCGAGCAAGTGGACCGCCAAGTCGACTTCGTCGTAGCCCGGGCCGTCACCCAGCTCCCCAAGTTCATGGGCTGGATCCGCAAGAAGATCAAACGCTCCGGCTTCAACGACCTCCCCAACGGCGTGCTCTACCTCAAGGGCGGCGACCTCACCGAAGAACTCTCCTCCATCCCCGAAAAGCCCCAGCCGCACCCCATCCGCAGCCACTTCGACTACGACGAATTCGACCAAAAATACGTCATCCACGTCCCCGTAAAAAGGTAGCCGCCTTGTAGGAGCGGCCTCGGTCGCGATTCCCCGACCCGATCAAAACCTTCGTCCCTCTGCCTTCATCCATTCCAGAATGCGCCTCCGCATTATCCTCCCACCCAACATCGAGTCCGCCGCTCCCCGCGACGCCATTCCCACCAAGCTCGAGATCGCTCTCGCCAACGGCCAAGCCGTCCGTCCCGAAACTCTCACCCCGGACAAGCTCGGCGAGCTCGACGAAGCCGGCCGCGTAGCCGCCTTCTCCCTCTTCCAATGGTGCGGCGGCAAGCTCTCCTCCTTCCTCCAGCTCGACCGCGAAAAGCTCACGACCCTCGTCACCACCCTCGCCGGACAAGACGACTTCTACTGGGCCAACAAGCCCCAGGACCCCATCGCCTGGAACGGCTCCGAACTCATCGGCGTCACCGAACACCTAGAACCCCCACCCCCTCCAACTTCACCTTCATCTACTTCTTCATCTTCTTCTTCATCCCCCTCCCGCCGAGAAGCAGATGAAGAAGGAGAAGCAGAAGCAGAGTTCACCTTCACCGGCGCCCCCATGACCGTCGACGGCTCCTCCCACTACCTCGCCATCTCGCTTCCATCTCGCGAACACCCCTACTACGAAGAGATCCGCGAACTCCTGCAAACCTACCGCTTCAAGCTGGAGCCCGGCAACCGCAAGTGGTGGCTGCGCGACCGCCACCTCACCCTCAACTTCCTAGGCGAATACTGGGGCGAGCTCGAAGACCGCTACCAAGCCGAATTCACCGCAAACTTCCAGCAACGCGTCGGCAAGATACCCGAAGCCAAGATCAAGACCGAGGTCATGGAAGAGCGCAACGGCTACAACCTCACCGTATCCATCACCGCAGGACAAGCCTCCCAACAGGAAATCAGCCAAAGCCTCAACACCGGCAAGCGCTACATCGAGTCCGGAGAGAAAGTCTTCCTCATCAAACGCTCCCGGCTCGACACCCTCAACGCCGTGCAAAAGCAGCTCACCGGCGACTTCAACGCGCCCCTACTGCACAACGGCAGCTACAAGATCCCCTACTCCCGCAGCCTCGAAATCGAGGAGCCCCTCTCCGAGCTCAACCCCAACTTCGAGCCCCCTTCCACCTGGCGCACCCGCAGCGAAGCCCTCAAGCGCCTCGACAAACTGCAAGCCCCCAAGCTCTCCGACTCCCTCGACGCCATCCTGCGCCCCTACCAAAAGACCGGCGTCGCATGGCTCCACCACCTCTACCAAAACAAGCTCGGCGGCATCCTCGCCGACGAAATGGGCCTCGGCAAAACCCTCCAAGCCCTCGCCTTCCTCAGTAGCATCAAAGGTGGGACGGCCGCTCCGCGGGCGTCAACATCATCAGGTGGGACGGCCGTGGGCGCTTCGCTTTGTCGTCGCGAGCGCTCCTCGGTACCGCGGGCGTCTACCTCATCGCTCCCCCCAGGTGGGACGGCCGCTCCGCGGGCGTCAACTCCAAGCCACTCCCGTCAGCCTTCATCCCTGCCCTCCCTCGTCGTCTGCCCCGCTTCCCTCGTGGAAAACTGGCGACGCGAAGCCGCCAAGTTCACCCCCGAGCTCAAGGTCTTCGTCAACCAAGGCTCCACCCGCATAAAAACCCCCGAGCAGGCCCAGGCCTACGACCTCGTCATCACCTCCTACGGCACCCTCATCCGCGACAAGAAACGCTTCGCCGACATCAACTTCCTCTGCGTCATCGCCGACGAAGCCCAACACATCAAGAACCGCCGTACCCAAAACGCCAAGGCCCTCACCGCCCTGCAAACCGACGGCCGTATCCTCCTCACCGGTACGCCCATCGAAAACAGTATCCAAGATCTAATGTCGCTCCTGGACTTCATTATGCCCGGCGGCTGGAAGCCCATCCCCAACGGAGCCCGCGGCGACGAGCGGCGCTGGCACGAACGCCGCATCCTCGACCAAGCCGCCCCCTACATCCTCCGCCGCACCAAGGACAAGGTCGCCACCGAGCTGCCCGAAAAGATCGAGCAAGTCCTCTTCCTCGAGATGACCCCCGCTCAAAAAAAGACCTACGAAGCCGCCCGCCAACACGCCGAAAAGGAAATCTCCCAGCTCGAGAAAAGCGGAGCCAGCGAAGGCGCCCTCCGCATGAAGACCCTCACCCAGCTCCTGCGCCTCCGCCAAACCTGCTGCGACCCCCGCCTGCTCGACGAAAAGCTGGAGCCCAGCGCCTCCACCAAGCTCAACTCCTTCCTCGAACTCCTCGAAGAATCCAGCGACGGCGGCCACCGCATCCTCGTCTTCTCCCAGTTCGTATCCCTTCTCTCGATACTCAAGGAAGAGCTCGACTCCCAGAACGTCCCCTATTGCTACATCGACGGCTCCACCCGCAACCGCATGGCCGAAGTCGACCGCTTCAACGAAAGCGACGACATACCCATCTTCCTCATCTCCCTCAAAGCCGGCGGCACCGGACTCAACCTCACCGCCGCCGACACCGTCGTGCACTTCGACCCCTGGTGGAATCCCGCCGCCGAAGCCCAAGCCACCGACCGCGCCCACCGCATCGGCCAAACCAAGGTGGTCACCAGCTACAAGCTCATCGTCAGCGACTCCGTCGAAGAAAAGGTCCTGCAGCTGCAAAACCAAAAACGCCAGCTGCTCGCCGACGTCTTCGAAGCCAGCGAAGCCGCCAACGCCAAGATCACCCTCCAAGACCTCAAAGAGCTCATCTAGCAGCCCCAACTGGAGGGACGGCTTCCACGCCGTCCGCGCTGCAGGATCAACACCAAGCCGCATCCCAAACCGAACGTAGGAGCGACCTTGGTCGCGATAATCCGCCCCACCCAACAAGCTAGCGGCCGCTGTCCCAGCGGACACTCTTCATCCTTTCCAAGCCAAGCCCAAGGTGGCGCGGCTCGTCCCGAGACGCTTCTCGTCTCCATCCCCAATTCCACCACCTCGTCAACCCAACTGGAGGGACGGCTTCCACGCCGTCCGCGTTGCAAGATCCCCCCCCTCTGGAGGGACGGCTGGACGTGTCACTTCGTTCGGCACCACGCCGTCCGCGCTGCAGGATCAACACCAAGCCGCATCCCAAACCGAACGTAGGAGCGACCTTGGTCGCGAAAATCCCACCCCACCCCAAAGACCTCCCCTCTCAAAAACCGCATCCAAAGGGCAAGAATCCGCCTCACAGATCGCCCAAAGGACTTTTAACGTGCATGCCAGGCCGGTTCATCACGTGCAGGTAGATCATCGTCGTCTCCACCGAGGCATGCCCCAGCAGCTCCTGGACCGTGCGGATGTCGTACCCGTCCTCCAGCAAGTGCGTCGCGAATGAGTGGCGCATCACGTGCGGAGTCACATGCTTGTGGATGCCCGCCGCCCGCGCCGCATCCTTTACAGCCCGCTGGGCGAAGCGGTCGTTCCAATGGTGCCGCCTCACCGCGTCGCTGCGCGGATCCTTCTGCAACCGTTCCGTCGGAAACACGTACTGCCAGGGCCACTCCTTCGAGGCGTTCGGGTACTTCCTGTCCAATCGATTCGGCATGTAGACTCCATCTACCCCAGCCGCCCTGTCCCTGTCGAAAAAAGCCCGAACGGACCGCAAGTGCTCCTTCAAGGGCTCCACCAACCCTTCCGGCAAAGGCGTCCGGCGATCTTTCCTGCCCTTGCCGTCCCGAACCACCACCACGCCGTAGGCGAAGTCCAAGTCCTTCACCCGCAGCCGCAGCGCCTCGCTGACCCGAAGCCCGCTCCCATACATCAGCTTTACCAGGGCGCGGGCCTTCGGCTCCACGCAGGCCATGAAGCGCGCCATCTCGTCGCGAGACAGCACCACCGGCAGAACCCTCCCGCGCTTCGATGCCCTGTAGTCAGGCAAAGCGCCGGGCTCCATCCCCAGGCAAGCGCGATAGGCGAAAATCAAGGCGTTCAAGGCCTGGTTTTGCGTCGCCTGGGCCACGTCCTCCACCACTGCCAATCCGTCCAGGAACCCGGCGATCCCGCGCTCCAGCTCCTCTCCCGCCTGCTCCCGGCTTTCCAAGCAAACCGCGCCCAACGCCTGCTTGCCCCACCATCTCCTCAGCCGGCCAACCCACATCGCGTATCCCTTCTCCGTGGAGAGGGCCCGTCCCTTCCTGCGAGCGACGACCCGAACCACTCGCTCCATGCCACCCTCCTCCACGAAATACCGCTCCACCTGCTCGAGCGAAGCCAGCTGGGATGCAGGCACCTCTACCGGCGCGCGCGCCAGAATCTCCGCAGGACCGACCTCCCCCCCATGCGAACCCGCTGCGTCAAGCAACCAGTCCACCGCCTTGCCCGCCTGCTCTACCTGCCAATCCTCCACCTTCCAATTCTCGCGCAAAAACCGCTCGAACGAGCGCGCCACCGCGTAGCTAGGCAACGCAGACGGCAAGCGTCCCCCGTTTCGCTTCTCCAGGTAGTTCAAGAAACGCTTTATCCACTTCGGGCTCCACGCCTCGTCCAATCCTGCGGGAGTGCCTGCGGCTATCCAAAGCTGGCGGGCACGGCGAAGCCATTCCGGCTGATCCGGTTCATTCGACATACAATTACGGGTTTAGTGTTGAGTTCCTGGTCGCATAACTCGGGACAGCTCCACTTGAGTTATGCGACACCAACTTTTCCTAAGTCGTTGACAAATGCAACCGCTCTAAGCATTTTCGCTTAAATTCTTGTCGCATAACCCCGGAAAATTAACCCGACAAATCTGACGCATAATACTACTGTTCGGTATAAACAAATGAAAATTATACACATCCCCTTGCTTGCCTTCTTTTGCCTGATTGCAGGTTGTAAAACAACAAATATTCCGACCAAACCAGAAGGACACGTCACTCTACTCGGAGAAACGGTGACTATGGGAACCCTACTTGGGAAAAAAGGAGGAAATATTTTTATCGTAGAAATTGACGGAGAAGCACGAGAGGCATCTCCAGGGAATCCCGTTTACCTACCTCATGGTCATCACAGAATTGGATTTTGGGCAGCTACCGGATACAGAAGATCGGAAATCATTCGATTTGATTTCACAGCAAAGGAAGGCAGTGACTACTATATTGATGTTATAAAGGGAGGTGAAGTCATAGAAGTTACCTTCATCGAAACAACCAATAACGAGCAAAAGGAGGTGCATTCATGGAAACTACCAACAGTTTACCAACAAGGTAGCGGAATATACACTCCTCTAGTAGTTCAATAATACCGAACAAGTCGTGACATACAATTCCGGAGGCTGCGCCTCCTCCATCGTATGCACTCGGCGTTGGCTAAGAAAATGAATACAGACGAAAACGTCATTACGATCTCCCTAAGCAAAGGAAAGATAGTAGGCATCTCTCTGCTATCCTTAGCGTTTGTGGTGGCTGGCGTTTTCATTTGGTCGATTGCTGACACTCAGACTCGTCATTCGCCTGAAATGGCACGAATTATTGCTGCTCTTTGCATTCTATTCTTCGGTCTCTTCGGTTTGAGTACGCTACCCAAGCTCTTCGATAGGAAGCCAGGATTGGTCATATCACCAAAGGGCATATTCGAGAATTCCAACTCCTCCAGTGTCGGATGGATCGATTGGAATGATATTTATGGAGTCGATGAAGTTGAGGTCCAGAGCTCAAAGCAAATGATCATTTTAGTCTCCGATCCTAAAAAATATGCAAAGAGACGAGGCCCGATTCAAAAAATGATTATGAAACTACACACAGGGAGCAGTACAGTCTGGATCACATCGAAGGCACTCGATTGTGAATTTTCCGAACTGAAGATCTTGCTCGAAGATAGCTTCCTAAAATACAGCCAACCAGGCATCGCACACAATGGCGGAAAACGCTCGCCTCTTTCATAACGACCCCATGGAAATCAACCTCAACAGACTTGGAATCTCAACCGAAGCCGCCATCGTGTGGATTTGACGTTGTGCAAAGAAAGATGAAAGCAAGAAGAGCGAATCTAGAAGACGTTGATCGGATAGCGGAAATCCACGTTCGCTCTTGGCAGGAAGCGTACAAAAATTCGCTTCCAGCCGACTTCCTAGCCTCACTTGATCCTTCCAAGCGGGCAATAATGTGGAGAGGTTGCGTAGAAAATAACGGATTCCTTTTTGTGGTTGAGGACGACCATTCTAAGATCCTCGGGTTTCTCAATTTCGGAAGATCAAGAGATGAAGATTTAAATACAGCAACAGAGCTAACCGCTATCTACCTCGATCCACAACACTACGGCTCTGGAATCGGAACGACCTTCTGGAAAACAGTAGAAGAGGAAATAGAGAATAAAATCGTTTTCTTGTGGGTCTTAGCAACCAACAAAATTGGCATCTCTTTCTACGAAAAGAAAGGATTCGGAAACGAAGATTTACAAGATGAAGTTGGCTTACAGGGAGAGGACAAACTTTACGATACTCAAGCTGCTCTGGAGGTAATCGAAAAAGAAACGAATCGGGGTAGATTTCCCGCAGTTTCTCTTCTACTCTTTCGAGAAGACCGTTCTCCCGTAGGCTATCATATATTTGTCGCGGCATTGCGGGGACAGGAACCCATCTTGATTGATCCCGCGAACGGGCGAACCGTGGCGACAACCAAAGAAGAAATATCCAAGGTACTAATACAGAATTCGGCCCTAAATCCTGAACGAAAAACGATTCATATTCAGACTCTGGAACCAAAAGATTGCTAGTCGAAATCGGGTAGCCACGGGCATTAACTCCCGCGGCCCCCACACCACCCGGCATGCGGATCCGCACCGGGCGGTTCCCACACGCTATCGGGACGTATCCGGATAGTGAACACGGGTCCAGAGTTCCACCAGGGACGGAACCCCTTGTCCCTTGAGATAGCCTTTCGACAGGGCTTGGCTCACCCCTGGAGTCTTGGACATCTTCCAATGCCCCAGCCGGGTCACCGCGGTCTTGACCGCGGTCCGCAGATCGACCCCGAGGGACACGAGCTGCCTGACCCGGTTCGAGTGCGTCTTCCATTGCTTCCAGTAGCAGCAGCGCACGCGGCGCCGGATCCAGTGGTCCAGGCGCCTGGCCTCCTTGAAGGTCCGGCTGACGCCGTAGTAGCCCATCCAGCCGCGAACGTACTGGGCGAGCTTGAGCAGGCGGCGTTCCATGGACACGCTCCAGCTGCGGCACGTGTACTCGCGTATCCGGCGCTTGAACACGCCAAGCGACTTCTCGCTCCACACGATCTTCCCGCCGGTTCCGAAGGCGAAGCCGAGGAACTCCAGTTCCCTCGCCTTCACGACGCGGCTCTTCCCCTCGTTCACCTTCAGCTTGAGCCTGCGCTCGAGGAACTTCCTCACGCTCGCCATCACCCGCTCGCCAGCCCGAGGGCTCTTGACGAGTACGACGAAGTCGTCCGCGTAGCGGGCGAAGCGATGGCCGCGCGATTCGAGCTCCTTGTCGAGCTCGTCCAGGACCACGTTGGCCAGCAGCGGCGAAAGCGGACCGCCCTGAGGCACGCCCCCCCTCGTCGCATGCAGGCGCCCGTCGACCTGGACTCCCGCCCGGAGGTACTTGCCCACCAAGCGCAGGACGCGCCTGTCGCGGACCTTCCTCCCAAGGCTCGACATCAATATATCATGATCGACGCGGTCGAAGAACTTGGACAGGTCCAAGTCCACCGCCACGCGCCGACCCGACTTTATGGTGTCGCCAACTTGCTCGACCGCATGGCGCGCCGAGCGATTGGGACGGAAGCCGAAGCTGCTTTCGCTGAAGCCCGGATCCAATATCGGCCCCAGAACCCTCACGATCGCCTGCTGTATCACCCGGTCCAATACGGTCGGGATCCCCAGCAGCCTCTTGCCCCCGTCGGGCTTGCCTATCTCCGCGCGCAACGTCGGCGCGGGCTCGTACGAGCCCTCCGCCAGCCGCTCGCGCAGCCTGGGCCAAGCTTCGCGGAAGAGGCCGGGGAAGTCCTCAACGGACACTCCGTCCACCCCCGCCGCGCCCTTGTTGGCCCTCACCCGCTTCCACGCCCCGGACACGTTCTCCGCGTCCAGGATCGCTTCCATCAGGTCGCGTTCCGAGTCCCGGCTGTCCGCTTCCCGCCGCCCTTGCGCTACCTCTGGCGAGGCATACCCGCAGGGCGAGAGTTCGGGCCGGAACCCGTCGTGTCGGTTCGGGCCTTCGCCCCATGCGAGTTTCGGACCCTTCGCTGGACGGGTCCCCCGTCGGCAGCTACTCCCGGCTCGCCTCATGGCGCTACTATGCCCTCTGCTGATTCCTCATGTCCGACTCCCGCATCGCTGCGGGAGCTGCGGAGATCCGATGGCAGGTTTAAGCCATCCCCGCGGGAGCATGAGGCCTCCCCGGATAAGGACGTCGACTTCCGCCGCGCAAACGCGCCATTTACCCTGCGCCCCGAACCTTCTCCGGGCTTCGCGTCGCTGGGCACGCTCGCCCGAGGCGCTGGGCCTTGTATGGCGTTCTTGTACATCGTCTCGCGGCTTTGCCTAGGGCTTCCTTCCCACGAAGCCTCGCGACTTCGCAGTTGCCTTCGGCTAGCGCTTTTTCTTAGTTTACTTTCGCTAATGATCATAACCTACAGGTTCCATGCGCAGTGGACTTTAACCACATCAGTCGACGCCCATGCCGGGCGTACCCAG